>JBBDIC010000088.1:0-2442 GCA_040880625.1 Dehalococcoidia bacterium
CCGGCCGATCCGGGAGGGGCGGGCATGACCTCCGACCTCGACACCGCCAGGCCGCTGCGGCTTGCCGAGTTGCTGGCGCCGCTGTCGCTCGCGACCGACCTCGGGATGGGCGCGCCGGACGAGCACTCGGCGCGGGCGTGCCTGCTGGCGGCGGCTCTCGGACGCCGGATGGGGCTCGCCGAGCCCGATGTCGCGGACGTGTACTACACGACGCTGCTGAAGCACCTGGGCTGCACGGGGACAGCGCACGAGGAAGCATCTCACCTCGGCGGTGACGAGCTGGCGACCCGGCCGCTGATGAGCCGCGCTGACCACGGCCGCCCGGGCGAGATGCTCTCGCTGCTCGCCTCCATCGGCGGCGGGCGGCCGCTCCTGACGCGCGGCCGGATCGTGCTGGGCATGCTGACGGCGCAGCGCTGGGGGTCAGACGCGGAGCGCGCCGTCTGCGAGGTGGCGGCGCTCCTCGCGGCGCGGCTGGGGATGACCCCGGTGGTACAGCAGTCGCTCGGCCAGGCCTTCGAGCGCTGGGACGGGAACGGGCCGCTGCACGTCCAGGGCCCGGCGATCCTCCTCCCGGCGCGGATCGCGCATGTCGCCTCGCGCGCGGTGGCGTTCGCCGACCTCGGCGGCGCGGAGGCGGCGGTGGAGAGCGTGCGTCGCAGCCGCGGCGGGTGGTTCGACCCCGAGATCGCGGACGCCTTCATCGAACACGGCGCGGCGCTGCTGGCGGAGATCGACGCGGCGGACCCGCTGACCGCGGCGCTGGAGCACGAGCCGCGCCCGTGGCGGACGGTGCGCCCGCGCGAGGTCGAGGGGATCGCACGCGCGTTCGCGGACATGGCGGACCTGAAGTCGCCCTCCACGATCGGCCATTCGCCGGGCGTGGCGCGGCTCGCGAGCGAGGCGGCGCCCCGCTTCGGCCTGGGCGAGGCGGAGACGGCCGACCTCAACGTCGCCGCGCTGCTGCACGACCTCGGCCGCGTCGGCGTGCCGTCCGGGACGTGGGAGAAGCGGTCGCCGCTCGGCGCTGCGGACCGGGAGCGCATCCGCCTGCACCCGTACTACACGGAGCGCATCCTGGCGCGGAGCGGGCCACTGGCTGGCGTCGCCTCCACGGCGGCGCTGCACCACGAGCGACTCGATGGATCGGGCTACCACCGCGGGAGCGGAGCGCGGGCGATCACGCCACCGGCGCGACTGCTGGCGGCGGCGGACTTCTACCAGGCGAAGACGCAGGCGCGCCCGCATCGCGCGCCACTTCCGCCGGAGGCGGCGGCCGAGGCGCTGCTGGACGAGGCGCGACAGGGACGCCTCGATCCGGACGCCGCCGCTGCGGTCGTGGAGGCGGCGGGCGGGCGTCCGCCTCGGGTGGTGCGGGCGTTCCCGGCCGGGCTCACGGAGCGCGAGGTCGAGGTGCTCCGCCTGGTCGCGGAGGGCTGCTCGAACCGCGATGTCGCGGAGCGCCTCGTGATCTCGCCGCGCACGGCGGAGCACCACGTGCAGCACATCTACGAGAAGATCGGCGTCTCGACGCGCGCCGGGGCGACGATGTTCGCGATGCAGCACGATCTGCTGGCGTCGCCGTTCGACGGCTGATTCGCCGCCTCGATCACGCCTCCCGAGATGGGCAGTCCTACCCATGCGCCGGCCCCCGTGCGCCGTCCAGTCTGTACCCGACCATCGAGCGGATCAGCGGAGGATGCACCAATGCACACGCGCAGCGAGACAACTGGAACGGCAAGGGGAGGCGAAGCGACGGCGATCGGCCATGCCACGTCCGCGGACGGCACCCGCATTGGCTTCACGATCTCGGGCGACGGGCCGCCACTCGTCCTGGTACACGGGACCTCCGGGGACCACACGCGCTGGGAGTCGATCCAGCCGGCCCTGGAGGAGCGCTTCACCGTCTACGCCCTCGACCGGCGGGGGCGCGGCCTCAGCGGCGACGCCGCAACCTACGCGATCGCCCGCGAGTTCGAGGATGTCGCGGCCGTCATCGACTCCATCGGGGGCCCCGTCGACGTGCTGGGCCACTCCTACGGCGCGCTCTGCGCGATGGAGGCGGCGCTGCTCACTCCGCACGTGGGCCGGCTGGTGCTGTACGAGCCGCCACTGCGGACCGGCGAGCCGATCTACGAGCACGGCCAGCGCGAGCGCCTGGAGGAGATGCTCGAACGAGGCCAGCGCGAGGAGGTGCTGACGACGTTCTTCAGCGAGGTCGTCGGAATGTCGGAAGCGGAGTTGGCGCTCATGCGGGGCGCACCCGGCTGGTCCGGGCGGCTCGCTGCCGCGCACACGATCCCGCGGGAGTTCGCCGACGGTGACCACGTCCTCGATCCCACGCGGTTCGAGGGACTGACCGCCCCGGTGCTCCTGCTGGCCGGCAGCGAGAGCGCGCCGTTCCTGCGCGCCGCGACCGAGGCGGCGCGGGAGGCCCTGCCG
>JBBDIC010000088.1:2542-5134 GCA_040880625.1 Dehalococcoidia bacterium
GAGGCGGCCGCCCACCGCCGCCTCTACGATGCCGGGCATGGACGCTGACCCGGACCTGCGCGCGCTGCACGACCTCGCCCTCGACATCGCGCGCGAGGCGGGGCGCCTCCAGATGGACGCGCTGCACGGCGTGCGCACCGTGGAGGCGAAGAGCAGCCCCACGGACGCCGTCACGGAGGTGGACCGCGCCTGCGAGGCGCTGATCGTGCGGCGCATCCTGGAGGCGCGTCCGGACGACTCGATCCTGGGCGAGGAGGGCGCGGACCACACCGGCGCCAGCGGCGTGCGCTGGGTGATCGACCCGCTGGACGGCACGGTGAACTACCTCTATCGCCGCGGCGCGTTCGCCGTCTCGCTCGGCATCGAGGTGGACGGCCAGCCGGCAGCCGGCGCGGTCTTCGATCCGTCACGCGACGAGATGTTCTCCGCCGTCCGCGGCGCGGGCGCGTGGCTGAACGGCGCTCCCATCCGCGCCAGCGACGCGAGCGTCCTCGGCTGGTCGCTCATCGGCACCGGGTTCGGGTACGAGGAGCACATCCGGCGCGCGCAGGGCGCGACGCTGGCGGAGGTGATCCCGCAGGTGCGAGACATTCGTCGCGCCGGCAGCGCCGCGCTGGACGTGTGCGCCGTGGCGTGCGGCCGCCTGGACGGCTACTACGAACGAGGCGTACAGGCGTGGGACATCGCCGCCGCCGCGGTGATTGTGCAGGAGGCCGGCGGCCTCGCGGAACGCCTCGGCACCCCGGAGGTGCCCGCCGGGACGTGGGTCGCGGGCGCTCCGGGGGTGTTCGCACAACTGCGTGCCGCCGTCGTCGCCGCCTCGCAGGCGCCGGGGACGGAGGGGGCGCCGGAGGCTGAGGGTTGAGGGTCAGCGCCTCGATGCAGCGACGCGCGCGAGCAGGCCATCGAGCGTGACGAGGTCTGCTCCGAGGGCCTCCGCCAGCCAGAGGTAGGCCGCGTCGTAGGCCGTGAGGCCGGTCTCGTGGGCCAGGTCGATCACCGCGAGTACGTCGACATCGTGCAGAGTGACGGTGCGCTCGCCCAGCATCCTCGCCTGGCCTCGGAGTTCCTCGACCCGACCGGGATGCTCACTCATCTTCCGGGCTGCGACGTTCGCCCACTCGTAGGAAAGGAGCGCAGGCGCGTGCAGTTCGTGGTCGCCGAGGAGATCCTCGACCATCGCCGCACGAGGCTCCATGTATCCGACGGCAATCAACGCCGAGGCATCTACGACCCTAGCGACTATCTCGAGCCTCGCGGATCCACGCCGTGCCCTCATCAGGTGTCGCGAGGCCGAGAGCCCTCCCTCTGTCCATCATCTCCCGGACGGTCAGCCCGCCCGCGCCATCGGCGCCCTCAGCGGCTTCGAGGATCGCCAGAACCTCCCCTTGCAGGGAGCGGTGGTTCCGCTTCGCGCGCTCGCGGAGTCGCGCGGCGAGGGTGTCCGGGACGTTCTTGATCGAGAGGTTCGTGGCCATGTATGGCTCCACTATGCATCCATTTTGGATGCACAATGCTACCACGTCGTCCCGACCTACCCCACCGTCTCCGGCGGTGGGGCGCCCTCCGCGCCGGGCACCTCGTCCGCCCCGTCTTCTGGCGGCGGCCAGTCGGCCGGGGTGTCCCAGTCCTGCGTCGCCATGGTGTAGCCCACCCAGAACGCGAGCGCCGAGGCGACACCGACGGCGATGCCGACCGGGACCGCGACCACGAGGTAGGAGCGGCGCATGGCGCCGGCGACGAACAGCAGCAGTTGCACGGCCGCCAGCGCCATCAGCGCCTGGCCGGCGCGTTGCGATCGCTCCGTGGTCATCGGCGGGAGGGCGCCCATCGAGGGCGGGCGGGCCACGGCTAGTGGCCTGAGGGGGCGGAGGACTCGCCGGCCATGGCTTCGCGGAGGTCGGGCGGGAGCAGGTTCGGGATGCCCTCGGCGATCGGGTAGGCCTCCGCGCAGGCGGTGCAGGTGAGCGTGCCCTCGATGACCTCGGCGTCCTCTTCGCGCGTGACGTCGAGGCGCAACTCGGACTTGCAGAGCGGGCAGGCGAGGATGTCCATCAGGTCGCGTCTCATGCACGAATCGTAGGCTGGGCGGCGCGAGAGCGGCAAACCGGTCGCCCTCCTAGACTCGCACTGGCGAGGGGACTCGCAGTGACGAGGGGTGACCGTGAGCGACGAGCAGCCGCCGGCCGGCACGGACACGCGCGGAGCGCCGCGCGATGAGATGCGGATCGCGCTCACGCGGTCGTACGCCTCGATCAAGGCCGACTCGATCACGATCAAGCCGACGCGCAGCGGACTGCTGGGACCGGCGATCCAGGCCGCGCTGACGCTGCTGGGGGCGTGGGCGATCGCGGCGTTCATCAATGATCTGCCGCTCTGGCTGCTCATGGCGCTGCTGGTGTTCGTGATCATCTCGGGCCCCACGGCCGTGCTCGGGCTGGTCTACAACGTGGCCGGCAGCGCCTTCGTCATGGAGCGCCGCAAGGGCACGTGCCGCTGGCAGCAGGGCTTCCTCGGCCTCGGCCTGGGCACGCGCGAACTCGTCCCGTTCGACCGCATCGCCCGCATCGAGGTGGGCAGCGACTTCGAGGA
>JBBDIC010000088.1:5234-11115 GCA_040880625.1 Dehalococcoidia bacterium
CGAGGCCAGGGATCACGACTTTCCCCTCGACGCCGGCCCCTCGGATGCGACGATGGATCGGTGAGGTCGAGCGCGCTTTCGAGCACTGCCGCGGTGTCCGAGCCGGAAGGATCCCCTGATGGAACGAGCCGCCGAGATCATCCGAGACGCCAAGACCATCGCCGTGGTGGGGGTCTCCTCCAACCCGGACAAGGCATCCAACGGCGTGGCGAAGTACCTGATCGACCAGGGCTTCACGGTCTACCTCGTCAACCCCACCGAGACGGACAAGCAGATCTTCGAGCGGCAGGTGTACGGCAACGTTCGTGACCTGCCGGAGCCGGTGGACATCGTGGACATCTTCCGGCGGCCGGAGCAGGTGGACCCGGTCATCGATGACGCGATCGCGGCGAACGCGAAGACCGTGTGGATGCAACTGGGCATCGTGAACGAGGACGCCGCCGCGAAGGCGCGCGAGGCCGGCATCGAGGTGGTGATGGACGCCTGCACCAAGATCGAGCACAGCCGCCGGTAGTCACGCGGTCAGCCTCGATGATCGGGCTCGACGGTCGGCGTCGAGCAGCACCGTCCGACCCGATCCACGACAACGAGTTCAGCACGCAGGGCAACGAGTCGATGATTCCGGTGGCGGCTCGCGCTGCGGCGCGTGTACACTTGGTTCCTAGCAGGCCATTCCACCGAGACGGGGCTGCGGTCTTTTGCACGACACTCTTAACGAGAAGTGCGGTGTGTTCGGGGTCTTCGCTCCAGGCGAGGACGTAGCCCGGCTCACATTCTTCGGACTCCACGCGCTGCAACATCGCGGCCAGGAGTCGGCGGGGATCGCCACCACGGACGGCCGCCGCCTCAACGTGTACGCGGACATGGGTCTCGTCGCGCAGGTCTTCACAGAAGACACGCTGGCGGCGCTGCCCGGCCACGCGGCCATCGGCCACACCCGCTACTCCACCACCGGCGCCAGCACTCGAGGCAACGCGCAGCCGTTCCTCCTGAAGGGCGTCCACGGCGAGATCGCGATCGCCCACAACGGCAACGTGGTGAACGCGGACGTCATCCGGGACGAGCTCGCCTCGCGCGGCGTCGCCTTCGAGACGTCCAGCGACACGGAGGTCATCGGCCGCCTGCTGGTGGACGGCGACGGCGCGGACTGGGACGCGCGCTTCGGCCAGTTGATGCGGCGCGCGAACGGCGCGTACTCCCTCACGATCCTGTCGGACGACGCCGTGTACGCGGTGCGCGACCCGCTGGGCATCCGCCCGCTCTCCATCGGCCGGCTCAACGGCCACGGCTACATCTTCGCCTCCGAGACATGCGCGCTGGACCACCTGGGCGCGGAGTACGTCCGCGATGTGCGCCCCGGCGAGGTGGTGCGCGCGGACGGCGAGGGGCTGACCTCCACGTTCCCGCTGGGCGAGCCGCTGGACATGGTGGAGGCCGGCGCCGCCGCCCCGAAGCAGGCGCTGTGCCTCTTCGAGTTCATCTACTTCGCCCGCCCGGACTCCCGCATCGCGGGGGAGGTGCTGCACGGCGCGCGCATGCGCATGGGCGCCCGCCTGGCGGAGGAACACCCGGTGGAGGCGGACGTGGTCATCGGCGTGCCGGACTCGGCGACGGCGGCGGCCATCGGCTACGCGCAGGCCTCCGGCATCCCGTACGCGGAGGGCCTGGTCAAGAACCGCTACGTCGGCCGGACGTTCATCCAGCCGGACCAGCGCATCCGCGAGCGCGGCGTGCAACTGAAGTTCAACCCCCTGCGCGAGGCGCTTGAGGGCAAGCGCGTGATCGTCGTGGACGACTCGATCGTGCGCGGCACGACCACGCCGCGCGTGTTGAAGATGATCCGCGACGCCGGCGCGACGGAGATCCACCTGCGGTTCGCCGCGCCCCCCATCAAGCACCCGTGCTTCTACGGCGTGGACATGGCCACGCGCGGCGAACTGATCGCCGCCAACATGAGCCTGGAGGAGATCCGCGAGCACGTGGGCGCGGACTCGCTGGGCTTCCTGTCACTGGAGGGTGCCGTCGCCTCGACGAACCTGGGCGAGGGCCAGCACTGCACCGCCTGCTTCTCCGGCGAATACCCCGGGGAAGTGCCGATCCAGTTCGACAAGTTCTCGCTGGAAGGCGAGGAACTGCCCGACCACGAGATCCCCATGGGCCCGCGCAAGCCGGCCGTGGTGCCGCTCAGCGTCGGCTAGGCATCGTCGCCCTCGACCGCCTGCGTACAGCGCGTCCCCGCGCTAGGCTCGAACCCTCCCCGCTAGCGAGACTCGATGACGGAACAGCGCCGCCCGCCCCTCACCTACGCCGGCGCCGGCGTGGACCTTGATGCGCGCGAGGCCACGGCGCGGCGCTTCGGCCCGATCGCGCGTACTACCCACGGTCCGCAGGTCATCGATGTCCCCGGGTCATTCGCCGGGCTGTTCCACGTGGGGGCGAAGTACCGCGATCCGGTGCTCGTCTCCTCCACGGACGGCGTGGGCACCAAGGTCATGCTGCACGCGGCGTACGGGACGATCCGCCTCGCCGGGCACGACATCGTCAACAACAACGTGAACGACCTGGTCACCACCGGCGCGGAGCCGCTGTTCTTCCTGGACTACATCGCCACCAACGGCCTGCCGCACGAACAGCGTCTCGAACTCGTCGAGGGCATCGCGGAGGCCTGCCGCGAGAACGGCATCGCGCTCCTCGGCGGCGAGACCGCGGACATGCCGGACATCTACCAGCCCGGCGACTTCGACCTCGCGGGCTTCGTCGTCGGCGTCGTCGAGCGCGACGCCGTCATCGATGGTGCGGGCATCGAGGCGGGCGACGCGCTGGTCGCGATCCCCTCGAACGGGCCGATGACGAACGGCTACTCGCTGGCGCGCGAGGTGTGGGGCCTGGGCAAGGGCATGGGCGCAGACCACGACCGGCGTATCCTGGACGAGCGCCACGAGGAGCTCGACGGCCGCGCGCTGGGCGAGGCGCTGACCGCGCCGCACCCGCCGTTCTGGGGCGTCCTGCGCCCCGCGCTGCCGCACCTGAAGGGCATCGCGCACATCACCGGCGGCGGCATCCCCGGCAACCTCCCGCGCATCCTGCGCGACCACGTGGCCGCCGACCTCGACGCCGACTCGTGGGAGACACTCGGCCTCTTCGCGCTCATCCAGCGCGAGGGCGGCATCGAACCCGCCGAGATGTACCGCACGTTCAACATGGGCGTCGGCATGATCGCCGCCGTCGCTCCGGCAGACCTCGACGCCGTGCTCGCCGCGATGCCCGGCGCGTGGCGCATCGGCCAGGTCGTGGCGCGCGAGGGCGGGCCGGCGGTGCGGGGCATCCCGCTCCGGCCGGACGAGACACACGAGGCGCCCGAGACGCACGGTGCAGCATCCGAGGGGAACTGACATGAGGGCGCTGCTGGTCGGCTTCACGCCGGCGTTCGTGGACTTCGCGCGCGGGCTGAAGGACTTCGGCTGGGACCTCGCCGGGACGAGCGGCACCGTGAAGGGCCTGCGCGCGGCCGGCATCGAGGTGGACCAGGTGGCGGACCTCACCGGCAGCCCGGAGATGCTGGGCGGCCGCGTGCGCACGCTGCACCCGGTCATCCACGGGGGCATCCTCTACCGCCGCGGCCACGCCGAGGACGAGGCGCAGGTGGCGGAGCACGACATCGCGCGCGTGGACCTGCTGGCAGCGAACCTCTATCCGTTCATCGACACCGTCACCCGCGCGGAGGGCGGCGCACCGAGCATGGAGGACGCCGTCGAGCAGATCGACATCGGCGGGCCGGCGATGATCCGCGCGGCGGCCAAGAACCACGAGTGGGTGATCCCGCTGGTGGACGAGGCGGACTACACGCCCGTCCTGGACGCCCTGCGCGCCGCCGGCGGCGACCCCGCGGCCGTGGAGGGCGCCCTCAAGCGCCGGCTCGCGGCGAAGGCGTTCCAGTACGTGGCGCACTACGACACCGCGATCGCGGAGTACCTGCGCGACCCGGAAGCGGAGGAGGGCCTCTTCCCGGAGCAACTCACCGCCGCCATGACCCGCCGCGAGGTGCTCCGCTACGGTGAGAACCCCCACCAGCGCGGCGCGTTCTACACCTACGACTCCGTGCGGACGCCCGTGCAGGGCATCGGCGGGTCCGAGCAGCACCACGGCAAGGCGATGTCCTACGTGAACATCCTGGACGCGGACGCCGCCTACAACGCGGTGGCGGACTTCCAGGAGCCGGCGATCGCGATCATCAAGCACACGAACCCCGCGTGTTTCGCCTCCGACGACGCGTCGCTCACCTCGCTCACCTCGCTGTACGAGCGCGCACTGGCGGAGGGGGACTTCGTGTCTGCCTACGGCGGCATCGTGGCCGTGAACCGCGTGGTGGACATGGAGTTCGCGACCGCGCTCCGCGACGTGCGCAGCCCCTCGGACGGTGAGACGCGCATGTTCTTCGAGATCGTGATCGCGCCGGGCTACGAGCCGGAGGCGCTGGCGCACCTCAAGAAGAAGTCGAAGGACCTGCGCATCCTCACGGCGCCGATGGGCACGCCTCGGGAGTCACGCCTGGAGTTCCGCTCCGTGCGCGGCGGCCTGCTGGTGCAGGACGCGGACGTGCGCTTCGTGGAGGACTTCGAGGTGACGAGCCAGCGCCGGCCCTCCGAGCGCGAGATGGCGGACCTGCGCGTGGCGTGGAACATCTGCAAGCACGTGAAGTCCAACGGCGTCGTCTTCGTGAAGGACGGCGTGCTGATCGGCATGGGGGCCGGCCAGCCGAACCGCGTCGGCTCCGCGCGCCTCTGCAAGGAGCAGGCCGGCGATCGCGCCCGCGGCGCCGTCTGCGCCACGGACGCCTTCCTCCCCTTCCCCGACACGGTGGAGGTCGCCGCGTCCGCCGGCTGCACGGTGGTGGCCCACACCGGCGGCTCGATCCGCGACGACGACTCCGTCCAGGCCGCGGACCGCCTCGGCGTGTCGCTCGTGACCACGGGCGTGCGCCACTTCCGCCACTAGCGCGCGGCCTACGGCGCCGGCGCCTCCACGCGCAGGCCTGCCGCCTGTGCCGCCTCGGCCATCCGCCGGTCATACGTCACGAACGCGTCGAGTTCGTCCTCGAGCGTGAGCGCCGCCGCGATGTGGATCGCGTCGAGCGACCGCACCTCCGGCGGGTCGACGGTCGCGGCGCGAGCGAGGAGGGTGTCGTCGATGTCCAGGAGGCGGACATCCTGGAGGATGCGCCCTGCGAGTGGTAGCGCTTCCGGTTGGTGGCGACGGATCGCCCGCGTGAGTTCGACGCGGATCAGGACCGACGACACGCGCCTCGGATGCTGCCTCACGTACTCGCGGAGGGCCTGAGACTCACGCTCATCGATCGCGAGTTTCACCAGGGCGGACGAGTCGAAGTACACGGCCACCGCTAGCGTTCGTGCTCCCGCATCTGCTTCAGGATCTCGCTCGGGAGCGGCACGCCCGGCGTCGGCGGCCGGGGTGGCGGCAGATCCGCCAGGTCGCCCTTCGCTCGGCTGAGGCGGCCTTCTCGCTCCAGGCGTTCCAGCACGCCCTCCTTCGGGATCGGGCGCAGTTCGGCGACGGGCTCGCCGCGGTCGGTGACCGTGATCACCTCGCCGGCGCGGACGCGACGGAGGTAGAGGCTGGCGTGCTGCCGGAGTTCGCGGATGCCGATCGTGATTGCCATGTGTCTACATGTAGCACATTCGGCGTCGGTTCGTCCTCCTGAGGCAGCGCAACGCCGTGCGCGAGTCCGGCATGACGCCGTACGATGCCTCGGATGGCAACCGTTGACCTGGTGGTCCCCTGCTACAACGAGGAACACGTCCTCGCCGGCTCCGTGGAGCGCGTGCTGGCGTGGTGCGACGAGCACCCGGAGCACGAGTGGCGC
>JBBDIC010000088.1:11215-19642 GCA_040880625.1 Dehalococcoidia bacterium
TCGCTCAAGCGCGAGATCACGAGCCGCGGGTACGTGGCGGTGCTGCGGCTGGCGGGGCTGAAGGTGTCCGACGCCCAGTGCGGGTTCAAGGCGATCTCGCGCGAGGCGGCGCGGGCGCTGGCGCCGCTGGTGCAGGACACGCAGTGGTTCTGGGACACGGAGTTGCTCTGGCTGGCGCAGGAGAACGGCTACCGCACCGCAGAGGTGCCCGTGCGCTGGGTGGAGGATCCGGACACGCGCGTGAAGATCATCAAGACCGCCACGGACGACCTGCGCGGCATCTGGCGGCTGAAGCGCGGCGGCATCCCTCGCGTGTCCGGGCGGCCGTAGCGGCCGGCGATTCGAGGGCCGTCCCCGTAGCGTTCGTGACGGTTCTCACTTAGCGTTGACCGTAGATACAGGCCGTCGCTACATTCGCGGCGGCCCCGCAGTTGACCTGCGGGCGTGTACGCGCGGCCCTCATGGGGCGCCGCGCGCCCTCTGGAGGACGCTCATGCTCGGCGAAGGCGAAGGCATCGAACTGATCGGCGTCTTCTTCACCTTCATCCTCGGGCTCGGCATCATGGTCGTGCTCGGCAAGTGGTGGGAAGCCTAGCGACGCGCCGGGGCGCCTGCGGAGGCGCCTCCTGGTGGCGGGAGCCGGCGCGCGAGTGACGCGACGGCGAGACTGAACAGGAGCAGCGGATGGCCGCGACGGAACGACCGCAGCGACGGACGATGGGTGACCGTCTCTACGACGCCATCTTCTCGAACCGTTTGTGGCGCTCCATCTTCCGGTCCGGGTACCCCAACACCCCCCGGAACCAGATGCTGGCCGTGGCAACCAACGTCTTCCTGCACCTGCACCCCACGCGCATCCACCGCACGCACGTCAAGATCACCCACACCTTCTGCCTGGGTGGCCTCTCCTTCTTCCTCTTCCTGGGCCTCACCATCACCGGCGTCCTGCTGATGTTCTATTACGTCCCCTCCATTGAGCGGGCGTACGAGGACATCCTGGCGCTGGAGACGGACGTCCGCTTCGGCCAGTTGATGCGCAACATGCATCGATGGATGGCGCACGGCATGGTGCTGACCGTGCTGATGCACATGATGCGGGTGTTCTACACCGGCGCGTACAAGCCGCCGCGGGAGTTCAACTGGGTGATCGGCGTCGTGCTGCTGGTGCTGACGCTGCTGCTCTCGTTCACCGGCTACCTGCTGCCCTGGGACCAGTTGGCGCTGTGGGCCATCACGGTGGGCACCAACATGGTCGGCTCCGCGCCGATCCTGGGTGAGCCCAACCGCTTCGTCCTGGTCGGCGGCTTCCAGGTGGGGCAGAACGCGCTGACGCGCTTCTACGCCCTGCACGTCATTGGCCTGCCGCTGCTGGCGGCGGTGTTCATGACCGTCCACTTCTGGCGCATCCGCCGCGACGGCGGCCTCGCGCGCCCGCTGTAGGTCACGGGAGAGGAGTCACCATGGCTGCAACGCCGGCACAGGCTCAACCATCTTCCGCGGCCGTCCGCGGACGTCAGCGCCGGGCGCGCGAGGAAGAACTCCTCGTCTGGCCGGACCTGGTCTTCATCGAGTTCATCTCCGCCGTGCTGTTCACGATCCTGATCGTGATCCTGGCGGTCCTGGTGGACTCCGTGCTGCTGGACCGCGCCAACGCGGCCGTCACGCCCAACCCCTCCAAGGCGCCGTGGTACTTCCTGAACCTGCAGGAACTGCTGCTGCACATGCACCCGGCGCTCGCGGGCGTGGTGGTCCCCACCATCGCCCTGATCGCGCTGGGCGCGATCCCCTACTTCGACAATTCGCACGAGGGCCAGGGCCAGTGGCTCGCCACGCCACGGGCGTGGGCGATCATGTGGACCGGCACGGCCGTGGGCGCCGTCGGCACGATGCTGCTGATCTTCTTCGACGCCTCCAAGCACGTGCAGATCTACGAGTGGATCGCCAACGGCCAGTTGAACGCCGACCCAGATGCGCCCGGCTTCCATGCGTGGCCTCGGTGGCTGGACGGCATCAAGAGCATGGCCTCGCTGCGCGACGAGATCGCGTGGCCGGCGTGGTCGCAGAGCGTGCCGCTGGGGAACGTGCTGCGGACCGACCTGCTGGGGTTCCCGGCGATCGAGCTCGACTGGAACATCCCGGCCTGGATCGTGGAGCAGTTCATCCCGGTGAACGTGATGATCGGCCTGCCGCTGCTGCTGTCGCTGGTCGCCCACAAGGTGGGGCTGGCGCGCACCAAGCGCGACCACATGATCCTGCAGTTCTCCGGCTTCATCGCCGTCTATGTCACGCTGACCATCGTGGGGACGTTCTTCCGAGGCGAGGGCCTGGTCCTGATCCCGTACACGATCTTCGCGCACGAGTAGGAAGCACCAGTGGCGAACGAACCCGTCCAACAGTCGCAGACCGACGCCTGGCGCTCCGCGCTGGCGTCGCGGCGCACGCAGGTCGCGGACACCGAGGCGATCCCCGCGGCCGCCGTGTCGCCGCTCGACCGCGATGTCTCGCGACGCAACTTCATCCGCATGTCCTTCTGGGCCGGGCTGGGCGTGACGCTGCTCGGCAGCGTGGGGCTGCTGCTGGACTACCTCTACCCGCGCAACATCCGCGGCTTCGGCGGTCCGGTGCCGGCCGGCACCGTGGCGGACTACCCCGTGGGCGGCACCCCCGTCGCGAATTCAGAGGGCCAGTTCTGGATGGTGAACCTGGACCCGGAGAACACCGGCGACGCCGGCTCCGGCGGCGGGTCCGGCCTGCTGGCGCTCTGGCGCAAGTGCCCCCACCTGGGCTGCACCGTGCCGTGGAAAGTCAACGCCGCCGTCCCCGGCTTCGAGACCGGCGACTGGTTCCAGTGCCCCTGCCACGGCTCCACCTACACCCGCGCCGGCGTGCGCGTGTACGGCCCCGCCCCGCGCTCCATGGACACGATGGCGATCGAGATCGACGACGCGGGCAACATCACCGTGCAGACCGGCCAGATCACGTCCGGCGGCCCGGACAACCCGCAGCGGGCCGTGCAGGTCTAGCGCATCACCGAGTAACACCGACCCACCAGTGGCGCGGAGAGTGACGGACGCATGAACACGAGCAAACAGGTCAACGCGATGATCGGACTCCTGTTCCTCTCGTTCCTGGCGTTCGGCGCGTACATCATCAACGAGCCGAACCGCGCCGCCATCGCGGAGGACGGCCAGGACGACACGTTCGCCCACCGCGCGGCGGAGTTGTACGTGAACAACTGCCGCTCCTGCCACGGCATGACCGGCGAGGGCGGCGTGGGCCTTCCGCTGAACGTCCCGGGCTTCCTGCTCTACGACGACCGCAACGACGAGGGCATCCCGGAGACGCCGGAGGGCGAGGTGCGCGCGGTCCGCGAGTTCCTCTTCAGCACCATCGCCTGCGGGCGCACCAACACGGCGATGCCGGTGTGGTCGGAGCGCCACGGCGGCCCGCTGTCCGAGACGCAGATCAACTACCTGGTGGACCTGATCACCATGGGCCGCTGGGGCGACGTGGAGGAAGCAGGCCGCGAGCACGACGAGGAGACGGGCGACACGCCCGAGGACATCCTGATCGACCCGCAGAGCGAGCAGGGGCAGAACCTGTCGCTGACCAACGAGAACTGCGGCCAGTACGGCGCCGGCGCGCTCGCGTTCCGCACGCGCGACCCGCAGGCGCACGTGGACACCGGTACGCCAGCGCCCGGCGGTGAGCCGAACGGCGAGGGCGAGCCCGAAGGGCCGATGGTCCAGGGCCTCGCCGTGGAAGCGTTCTTCGGCGGCGCGTGCGCCGGCTGTCACGGCCAGAACCGCGAGGGCCTCGTGGGCCCCGCGCTCACGCCGGAGCGCCTCACCGAGTCCGACGACTTCTACTTCGAGACGATCAAGAACGGTCGCCCCGGGACGCCGATGCCGCCGTGGGGCGGGACGTTGAGCGACCAAGAGATCGAGACGATGGTGGAGTTCATCACCACCATCGAGCCCTAAGCAACGAGATTTCGCAGGTATACATTCGATCGAGGGGCCTACCCTCGATGGAGGGGGAATCAATGCCGGCAGTGACGGGTAAGCGGTACAAGTGCACAAAGTGCAACTCTGAGTTCATCGTCACCAAGGGTGCGGATGACGCGGAGTTGCGCTGCGACGACCAGCCGCTCGAACAGTTGTAGGAGGAGCGCGTTCAATGGCCGTTGCACTGGGTAAGCGCTACAAGGACGAGACCACCGGCGTCGAGGTGCTCTGCATCAAGCCGGGCGACTGCAACCTGAACGTCAACGGACGCGGCATGGAAGAACTCCAGCCGAAGGTGCTGCCGTCCGCCGACTAACGGCGATCGGGACGACCGGACGCGGCCCGCGGGGCCGCGTCGTCATCTGTGCGGGTCGTCTGTGCGGGCGGCCGCACGGGCGGCGGCGCGTTGACCGTGGGATCGGGTGGCGGGTAGGATCGCAGATGCGCGTCCCGGCGCCCGCGCTTCACGGTGCGGACGCGGATGCCGTCCAACTCGAAGGCAGTTTCGCAGAACGATGCAGGTCCCGGTGCGCGGGTGCGCGACCGGCGGGGGTGAACCGTAGTGAGTGAAGTGTACGTCGGTGACTCGGAGTCCCTGGAGGCCGCCCTGCGGCGCTTCAACAAGCGTGTGCAGGCAGACGGCATCCTGACGGACGCCCGCCGCCACGAGTACTACGAGAAGCCGTCCGAGCGCCGCAAGAAGAAGGAAGCCGCCCGCCGCCGCAAACTGCGCAAGGCCATTGTCCGCGCCCAGACCCGCGAGCGCGTCTAGCAGCATCGAGCGCGCCCGGCGGTCCGCCGGGCGTCCTCGTCCGTCCCGTCACCCCTCGGGCCCGCGGCCCGACACCGCAGGCACGTCGCATCGGAGGGTCCGCGTTGGCTTCCATCGCAGAGACCATCCGCGAGCAGATGACCACGGCCTGGAAGGCCGGCAACACCCAGCGCCGCGACGCCCTGCGCCTCATCCTCGCCGCCTTCAAGAACGCCGAGATCGACCTGGGCCACGCCCTGGACGACGCCGAGGCGACCCGCATCCTCCAGAAGGAAGCGAAGCAGCGCCGCGACTCGATCACCGAGTACGAGAAGGCCTCCCGCACCGACCTCGTCGCGAAGGAGGAGCAGGAACTCGTCGTGATCGAGGAGTTCCTGCCGCAGCAGTTGAGCGACGACGAACTGCGCACCATCGCCCGCGCCGTCATCGACGAGACGGGCGCGTCCGGGCCGTCCGAGGTGGGCAAGGTGATGCGCCCGCTGCTGGAGCGCGTCGCCGGACGCGCGGATGGTGGACGGGTGAATAAGATCGCGCGGGAGATCCTCGGCGCCTGAGCGTCGCCACCCGGCGACCCGCCGGGCCGAGGGCGCACCGACACGAGGCGCAGCATGGTGACGCGGTCCGCACCGAACACGATCCGCCAGGCGGCGCACCATGCCCCCAGCGGGCGCGTGGCCGTGGTGCTGGGCGCGCTCACGGCCCTCGCGTTGTTCGCCGTGCTCTTCCCGTGGTTCCCCGGCGGCCAGACCCTGGACGTGGGCGTCGCCGTCGCCGGCGACGTGACCTCCCCGCGCGATGCGACCTACGAGTCGGAGGTCCTCACGGAGCGGCAGCGCTCCGAAGCGGCCGACGCGATCGACGATGTCCTGATCTACGACACGGCGATCCGTGACCGCCAACTCGCCGAACTCGACCGCATCCTGGCGGCGGTGGACACCGAGCGGCGCGACCAGACCAAGTCCACCTCCGCCAAGGAGACGGCGGTCCAGTCCATCGCCGGCGGCGACCTCTCTCAGCGCTCGGCGGCCGTCCTGGTGGAGGCATCCGAGCCGCGCTGGTCGGACATGCAGTCGGAGGCACGCGACACGCTATCGCGCACCCTCACCGGCGCCATCGGCCCGGACGAGGTGGACGCGGCGCGCAGCCGCGCATCCGGGTTCCTCTCGCCGCTCCTGACCGCGGAGGAGACGCTGGCGCTGACGGGCGTCCTCGACCCGCTCGTGGTGCCGACGCTGATCGTGTCGGAGGAGCGCACGGAGGCGCTGCGCGCGGAGGCGCGGGCGAACACGCCGCCGGTGCGCGTCACCTTCGCCCAGGGCCAGGTGATCGTCCCCGCCGGGGCCACCGTGGACGAAGCGGCCTACGAGGCGATCCGCACGCTGGACATCCGCACCGGATCCGTGACGTTGCCCGTGGTGCTCGCCGCGGCCATGGTGGCCGGACTGTCCGGCGCGGGCTTCGCCGGCCACCTGTGGGTGGCACGCCCTCGGTCGCTGCGCGGCGTGCGACGCCTCAGCCTGCTGGTCCTGACGCTGCTGACGCCGGCCGTCACGGCGAAGTTCGCCTTCCCGCTCATCCTGCCGGACCACGACAACCTCTACCTGGCGCTCGCGCTGCCGCTGGCGGCCGGCCCGATCGTGGCCGCCGTCCTCCTCGATGTGTCGAGCGGCGTGATCTGCGCGGTCGTGCTGGCTGCGGTGGTGGGCTTCCTCTCCGTGGCCGTGCCCAACGCCGGCGGCGGATCCGCCGCGACCGAACTGGACTCGCTGCGCCTCGTCATGGCCGCGGCGGCGGCGTCGCTCGCCGGCATCTACGTCGCGTCGAGGGCGGAGCGCCTGCAGGGCTACCTCGGCGCCGGGCTGGCCGTCGCCATCGCGTCCGCCTCGGCCGCGCTCGCGATCCTGCTGCTGGGCACGACCCGCGAGGTGGAGGCCGTGCTGTGGATCGCCGGCACGTCGCTCGCCGGCGGCATGCTCGTGGCCGTGATCTCGGTGGGCGCGTTCGTCCTCCTGAGCCGGCCGTTCGGCATCATCACCCGCGTGGAGTTGATGGAACTCGTGCAGTTGAACCACCCGCTGCTGCGCCGCCTGCAGGACGAGGCGCCCGGCACGTTCCAGCACTCGATGCTGGTGGGCAGCCTGGCGGACCGGGCCGCGGACCGCATCGGTGCGGACTCGCTGCTGGTGCGCGTGGGGGCGTACTACCACGACATCGGGAAACTGCACTCGCCGGGGTTCTTCGTGGAGAACTACGGCGACGGCCCCAACCCGCACGACAACCTGGATCCGCTCCAGTCATCGCGCGTCATCCAGCGGCACGTCTCGGCGGGCGTGGACCTGGCGAGGAAGCACAACCTGCCGGAGGCGGTGGTGGCGTTCATCCCGCAGCATCACGGCACGCGCATCGTCGCGTACTTCTACCGCCAGGCGGCGCAGGTGAAGCCAGACGTGGAACCCGCGCTGTTCCGCTACGCCGGCCCGCGTCCCCAGAGCCGCGAGTCCGCCCTCGTGATGCTCGCCGACTCGTGCGAGGCGAGCGTGCGAGCCAGCACGGACCGCACCGGCGACCGCATCCGCCAGATCGTGGAGGGCATCATCGCCGAGCGCGTGGAGGAGGGGCAGTTCGACGAGTGCGACCTGTCGCTGCGCGACCTGCGCGTCGTCGCGGAATCCTTCGTCCAGGCGCTGTCGGCCATCTACCACCCGCGCGTCGAGTACCCCGAGCCCACGAAGCGCGAACTCGCCGACCGCGGGCGGACCGCCGCCGTCGCCGGCCCGCGCCCGCAACTCGCCGGCCCTCGCGCGGACGGCGACCCCGACGCCGCTGACGAGGACGCCCTCTCCGAGGACGACACGTAGCGCTACCCGGCGCGGCAACCGTCCCGGAACCTGCCGTCTCCGCGCGGTATACTGGAGATCACCCCGCACGTCCTAGATCCCTGGAGCCTGCCGATGCGCGCCGCCGTCGTCGTCTTCCCCGGCACCTGGAGCGACGATGACTGCGTGTGGGCCCTCGGTCAGTGCGGTATCGAGGCGCGCAAGGTGTGGCATCGCGACGTCACGTCCTTCGAGGCGGACGAACTGGTAGTGCTGCCGGGCGGCTTCTCCTACGGCGACTACCTGCGCGTGGGCGCCATCGCCACGTTCTCGCCGGCCATGGCCGCCGTGCAGCGCCACGCCGAGGGCGGCGGCCTGGTGATCGGCATCTGCAACGGCTTCCAGATCCTCTGCGAGGCGGGCCTGCTCCCGGGCGTCCTCATGCGCAACGAGTCGCTCCAGTTCCGCTGCCAGGACGCCTACCTGCTGCCGGTGAACCGCACCTCGCCGTTCACGGCGCACGTCGATGCCACGCGGGGGCACCTCATGCCCGTGTCGCACGGCGACGGCCGCTACTTCGCGGACGAGGCGACGCTGGCGATGCTGGAGGACGCGGACCGCATCGCGTTCCGCTACGCCGAGCCGGACGGCACGGTCACGCCGGACGCGAACCCCAACGGCTCCGCGAACAACATCGCGGGGATCCTCAACGAGCGGGGCAACGTGCTCGGCATGATGCCGCACCCGGAACGCGCCTGTGAGCCGCTGCTCGGCAACGACGACGGCAACGCCATCTGGCGCTCCGTGCTCGCCTCGGTGGGCGCGGTGGTGT
>JBBDIC010000088.1:19742-20958 GCA_040880625.1 Dehalococcoidia bacterium
CCCCTCACTCCCCCCTCACTCCCCCCGCTGGTACGCTCGCCTCGTCCCCCGGATCGGGCCCCGCACATCGAGGTTGAGCGCATGACCGTCGACGATCACGCCCTCCAGCAGGTCGCGATGTCGCGCGCGGAGTACGGGCGGCTCCTGGACCTGCTGGACCGCGATCCCACGGATGTCGAACTCGGCATGGTGGGCGCGCTGTGGTCCGAGCACTGCGGCTACAAGCACTCCCGGCCGCTGTTCAAGCACTTCCCCTCCACCGGCCCGTACGTCCTGACCAAGGCCGGCGAAGAGAACGCCGGCGCCATCGACCTGGGCGACGGCTGGGTCGCCGTCTTCAAGATGGAGTCCCACAACCACCCGAGCGCCCTCGAACCGTACGAGGGCGCGGCGACGGGCGTGGGCGGCATCCTGCGCGACATCTTCGCCATGGGCATGCGGCCCGTGGCGCTGCTGGACTCGCTGCGCTTCGGGCCGCTCTCGGATCCCACGAACCGGCGGCTGTTCCGAGGCGTGGTCGCGGGCATCGGCGGCTACGGCAACTGCGTGGGCGTGCCCACCGTAGGTGGCGAGGTGCAGATGCACCCCTCCTACTCCGGCAACCCGCTGGTGAACGCAATGGCCGTGGGCGTCGGCCGACGCGAGCACCTGCTGTCCGCCAGCGCGTCCGGCCCCGGCAACCCGCTCGTCCTCGTGGGCGCCGACACCGGGCGCGACGGCATCCACGGCGCCACCTTCGCCTCCGTCGAACTGTCGGAGGGCTCAGGCGACCGCCGCCCGGCCGTGCAGGTGGGCAACCCGTTCCTCGAGAAACTGCTGATGGAGGCGTGCGTCGAACTCGCCGAGCAGCACAAGGACTGGATCGAGGGCCTGCAGGACCTCGGCGCCGCGGGGCTCACCTCGTCCGCGGTGGAGGCGGCCAGCCGCGCCGGCACGGGCATCGACCTGGACGTGGCGCGCGTGCCGCGACGTGCGCAGCAGATGACGCCGTACGAGGTGATGCTGTCGGAGTCGCAGGAGCGCATGCTCGTCATCCCGAAGCGCGAGCACCTGGAAGAGGTCCTGGCGCACTTCCGCCGCTGGGAGATCCACGCCGACGTGATCGGCACGGTCACCGACGACCAGGTGGCCACGATCCGCGACGGCGACCAGGTGGTCGCGCGCATCCCCATCGCCGTCCTCGTGGACGCGCCGCAGTACCCGCCGGAGGGCGTGC
>JBBDIC010000089.1:0-18715 GCA_040880625.1 Dehalococcoidia bacterium
CGACTTGTGGTTGGGGTTGTCCTTCATCAGGACCGTCATGCACTCCACCGGGCACGCGCGCTCGCAGGCGTGGCAGCCGGTGCAGAACGGCTCGTCGATGTCGTTGTCCCACAGCAGCAGCGGGAACGCACGGTCCGTCTCCGGCAGCGGCTTGTGGGTGTTGGGGTAGTCCCGGGTGACGGGCTTCCGCGCGAACGTCGAAAGCGTCGCCAGCATGCTCCGGGCGATGCCTTTCATGAGGCAGCCTCTCCTTGCGCTGGCAGCGGTGCTGCCGGGCGCGGTGCGGGGCCCACGAGGCCGCGCGGACGGGCGACGGCGCGGCCGGTGACGGCCACCAGCACCGCGATGCCCGCCAGCCCGGTCACGAGCAGGATGACCTCGCTCCACCCGTTCACGAGCACCAGCCCGTTCACGAGGATCTGGAGCAGGGCGAGTGGAAGCAGAACCTTCCACGAATAGGCCATGAGTTGGTCCACGCGCATGCGCGGGACGGAGATGCGGATCCAGACGACCAGGAAGAAGAACAGGCCGCCCTTCACCGTGGTCAGCGCCACCTGGTACCAGCGGCCCAGTTCGTCGCCGAACGGCCACAGGAAGCCGCCCAGGAACACCGCGGAGAACACCAGCGCCATGATGAACAGCGCCGCGTACTCCGCCAGGAAAAACATGGACCAGCGGATGCCGGAGTACTCCACGAACGGCCCGCCCACCACCTCGGACTCGCCCACCGGGATGTCGAAGGGCGTGCGGTTCAACTCCGCCAGCGCGGCGATGAAGAAGATCAGCGCCGCCAGCGGCTGCCACACGATCAGCGGCACCACGTCCTGGCCCTCGATGATCGTGCCGAGGTTGAACGAGCCGGCCACCATGCCCACCGCGACGAGCGACAGGACGAGTGGCAGTTCGTAGGAGATCGCCTGCGCGGCGGCGCGCAGGCCGCCGATCATCGCGTAGCGGTTGTCAGAGCCCCAGCCGGCCATCACCCAGCCGATGATGCTGAGCGACGAGATGGCGACGAAGTAGAGCAGCCCCAGGTCCAGGAGGCGGACCTGCCAGTCCGCGACAAACGGCACGATCACGAAGGTCATGAAGACCGGGATGAACACCAGGAACGGCCCGAGTTCGAAGGTCCACGGGTCCGCGGCCTTCGGGCGCAGGTCTTCCTTGCCCACCAGTTTCAGCGCGTCCGCCACGGACTGCAGCAGCCCCATGGGGCCCGTGCGCTGCGGCCCGATGCGCTGGTTGAAGCGCGCGATCAGTTTGCGCTCCAGGTAGATCAGCGCCATCACCACCACGGTCATCAGCGTGACGATCAGCAGCAGCCGGATGGCGCTGTCCGCCCACGCGTTCACCTCCAGGCCGAAGAGATCGACGTTCACTAGCGGTCGACCTCACTCAGCACGATGTCGATGGAGCCGAGCACGATGATCGCGTCCGCCACGTACTGGCCGACCGACATGTCCCGCAGCGCCTGCAGGTTGGAGAGGCACGCGCTGCGCACCTTCAGCCGGTAGGGGCGGTTGCCGCCCTTGCTCACCAGATAGATGCCGTACTCCCCGCGAGGGGCCTCCGTGCGGATGTAGACCTCACCGGGCGGAGTGCGGAGCATGCGCGGCATCTTCTCCGGCATGATCGGACCGGTGTCCGCCATCCGCTCCAGGCACTGGCGCACGATCTTCACGGACTCGCGCATCTCCAGCAGCCGGCAGTAGTAGCGGTCGAAGACGTCGCCGTTGCTGCCCGTGATGACGTCCCACTCCACCTCGTCGTACTTCAGGTACGGCTCGTCGCGGCGCACGTCCAGCGGCACGCCGGACGCGCGGATGGAGGGGCCGCTCATCCCGTAGTCGATCGCGTCTGCGGCGGAGATGACGCCCACGCCCTGCGTGCGCGCTCGGAAGATCTCGTCGTTCGTCAGCAGGCCGTCGAAGTCCTTGATGCCCTGCTCGCTGGACTTCAGGACTTCCTCAACGCGCTGCTTGAAGTTCTGCGGCACGTCCCACGCCAGGCCGCCGGGGCGGAAGTAGGCGTACATCATGCGGTCGCCGGAGATCTCCTCGAACAGGTCGATCAGCGCCTCGCGCTCTCGCCACGCGTAGATGAACGGCGTGGCGAACACGCCCACGTCGATGCCGAACGCGCCCAGGAACATGAAGTGCGAGGAGAGGCGGTTGAGTTCGCACAGGATCATGCGGATCCACTGAGCGCGCTCCGGGACTTCCAGTTCCGCCAGCGTCTCCACCGCCATCAGGTACGACAGTTCCGCGTTGAACGCGGCCAGGTACTCCGTGCGGTCCATGAAGCCGATGCCCTGGCGGTAGTCCATGGTCTCGCAGAGTTTCTCTGCGCCCCGGTGGAGGTAGCCGATGTACGGGATGACGTCCTTCACCACCTCGCCGTCCACGGACAGCACCATGCGGAACACCCCGTGCGTCGAGGGGTGCTGCGGGCCGACGTTCAGGAGCAGGTCCTGCGTCTCGAACTCTCGTGCGCGCTCGGACGGTTCGGCGACCATTACGCGGGGCCTTCCTCGCCGTAGCCCATGCCCTCGCCCTGCAGGATCTCGATCTCCTGGAGGGGGTGCGACTTCCGCAGCGGGAACGTGTCGGCCATGTCTTCCGGCATCAGCAGCGTGCGCGGGTCCGGGTGGTCGTTGAAGCGGATGCCGAACATCTCCGCCGTCTCGCGCTCCAGCCAGTTGGCGGCCTTCCAGACCACGGTCGCCGTGTCGATCGTCAGGTCGTCATTGTCCAGCGCCACCTTCACGGTCAGGTTGTGGCGTCGAGTGGTGGAGTACAGGTGGTACACCACCTCCATGCCCGCCTCCTCCTGGTCCACCGCGGTCAGCGAGCGCAGGTAGTCGAAGGCGAGCGTCTCGTCGTTCTTCAGGCGGCGCAGGCCATCGATGATCTCGTCGCGGGGGATGAAGACGATCACGTCCAGCACGGCCTTCTCCGCGGTGGCGGTGATGCCGGACAGCGCACGGTCCACCTCCGGCCAGATCGTCGCGGAGAGGTCGGGCGCGGCTACGGCCGCGTCGCCGTTGGCAGCGCCGGTGGTGTCTGGGGTGTCGTTGGTCATCCGCCGGTGGTCTTCCGCTCCTCCATGATCTTCGCCTGCAGGGCGAGGAAGGAGTCGATCAGCGCCTCCGGGCGCGGGGGGCATCCGGGCACGTACACGTCCACGGGGATGATCTTGTCCACGCCCTGCAGCACGCGGTCATAGCGCGTGTACGGGCCGCCGTTGGTGGCGCAGGCGCCCATGGAGATCACCCACTTGGGGTTCGGCATCTGCTCGTACAGCAGTTTCACCGCCGGGGCCATCTTCTTCGTCACCGTCCCCGCCACGATCATCACGTCCGACTGTCGAGGCGACGGCCACGGCACGATGCCGAAGCGGTCCAGGTCGTAGTGCGCCATGTACGTGCCGATCATCTCGATCGCGCAGCACGCGAGGCCGAACGTCATGGGCCACAGCGAGGACTTGCGGGACGCCGCCAGTACCAGGTCCAGCGGCACCTGCATGACGCCCGGGAGGATCTGCTTGTACAGCGCCTTGCCGGGCGTGAACTGCACCGGCGTCAGCCGGGGCGCCTCGTTGGGGTGCTCGCCGGGGACGACGGGCAGCGGCTGCTCCGCCGGGCCGGGGCCCGGGTCGGTCACCGGTGGCGTCGAGGGGATCTCGGTCTCGGTCGTCGCCGTCGCCACCTGAGGAGTGTCGGTGGCGCCGGGGGCTGCGGTGTGGGGAGTTACCGCCATTGCAGGGCTCCCTTCTTCCAGGCGTATCCGAGTCCGAGGCCGAGGATGGCGATGAACACCACCATGGTCCAGTAGGCGAACTGCCCGATTCCGATGAAGGACAGGGCCCACGGGAAGATGAAGACGGCCTCCACGTCGAACACGATGAAGAGGATGGCGTAGAGGTAGAAGCGCATTCCTACGTTAGTGGACGCGCGCTGTAGGGGCAGCATGCCGCACTCGTACGTGGTGCCCTTCTCGCGTTCCTCCGAGAACGGCGCCAGCAGGCGCGAGCCGATCAGGGCGCTGAAGACGAGGATGAAGCCGACGACCGAGGCGAGCAGGACGGGCAGGTACTGGATGTAGAGGGCGTCTGCCTGTGCCACCGGGACTCCTCGATCAGGCGCTCTGGGCGTGCGAACACGGCCGCAAGGCGGCGCGCACCCGTCGATTTCGGAACCTACCAGCGGGGTGGGGCAGCGTCAACGAAGCGGCATAACGCCGAACGCCGTCCTCCTTCCGGCCCCTCCCCCTCGAGGGGGGAGGGCGGGGTGGGGGTGCGCGGCGCGAAGCGCCGCCCGGGCGTACCTCGACGCGCGCGACGCATCGAGGCCCAGCGCCGCACTCAGCCCTCGCGGACGGCGCGCTCGATGTCGTCGATGGCCTGCTCGATGTGGGCGTCGTCGATGTACTCGGCGACCTGCTTGTCGCGGAGAGAGGCGGCGCGCTGCAGGACGAGGGCGCGCGGCATCGCGGGCGGCGGCTCCACGCCCCAGGCGGTCAGCGTGATCAGGACGCCATTCGGGTCCTCCAAGAAGACGAGGCGCTCGAAGCCGCGTTTGATCTCTTCGGAGCCCTGCACGCCGGCGTTGGACATCTCGTTCCACATCTCGCGCATCTGCTGGAGCGAGACGTTGAACGAGAGGTACTGCAGGGAGCCAATGCCGGGGGACGCCTCCGCGATGCTCACGCTGCCCGGCCGCTTCGGCCCCACCAGTTGGAGGAACGTGTCATTACCGCCGCAGTAGAGCATGGCGATGATCGACTCCGGGTCGTCTCGGTTGGGCTCGACGTAGAGGGGGCGGAGACCCAACCGCTCGTAGAAGCGGATCGAGTCTTCCATGTCCCGCACGATGATCGCGGGATAGCCGAGGCCCTGCGCCTGGAGCATCTGCCCCACCCTTCGCCCTCGCGGCCCCCAGCGCGGAGCACGCCCGCCGAGGGTACACCGCACGCACCGTCCGGCAGGCGCCGCCCCCATCGAGGCGGGCGACGCGCCGCTACTGCGCCCACTCGGGCCCGGCGACGCGGCGCACCTCCGCGCGCTCCGCCTCCGGCCGTGCGTCACGCAGCATCGAGATCGACCGCCCGTCCACCGGATGCACGACGTCGCCCGCGACCTCCGCGAGCGGCGCGAGCACGAACGACCGCTCCGCGAGCAGCGCATGCGGCACGACCAGGTCCGGCTCGTCGACTCGCTCGCCCTCGATCAGCGCGATGTCGATGTCGAGCGGGCGCGCGCTCCAGCGGGCGGCGGCGAAGTCGCGCCCGGCGGCGGCCTCGATGCGCTTCGCGAGCGCGAGGAGGTCACGCGCGCGGAGCGTGGAGGGGCCCCCGACGGCGGCGTTCAGGAACGGCGGCTGGTCCGTGACGCCCCACGGCGGCGTCTCGTAAAGCGAAGACACCGCGTCGATGGCCACGCCGCCCTCGCGCAGGGCGAGCACGGCCGCCCGCAGGTGCTGCCGCCGGTCGCCGAGGTTGGCGCCGAGCGCGAGGTAGACGCGCCGCAGGCCGTCCTCGGGCGCCGCGTCGCCGGGAGGGGTCACGGCACGGCGCCGCGCACGATGGCGTCGGCGACCTTCGCCACCTGCGCCATCTCGATGACGTCGTGGACGCGCACGATGTCCACGCCCTGCGCGATGCCGAGCGCGACCGTGGCGGCCGTGCCGTACGTGCGCTCCTGCGCCGGCCGGTCGATCACGTAGCCGATCGCGGACTTCCTCGACGTGCCGAGCAGCACCGGCCGTCCGAGGGCGCGCAGTTCGCCGAGGCGGCGCAGCATCTCGAAGTCCTTCGCCGGCCCCCAGCCGAAGCCGAAGCCCGGGTCCACGATGATCTGCGACTCCGCCATGCCGGCGTTCATCGCGGCGGTCATGCCCTCGCGCAGCCCGCCGCGGACGTCCTTCATCACGTCCCCACCGAAGGCGCGCCCGCGCTGGTTGTGCATGAGCACCGCCGGCGCACCGGCGTCCGCGACCACCTTCGCCATCTGCGGGTCGCCCAGGAAGCCGGTCACGTCGTTGACCGCGTCCGCGCCGTAGTCCAGCGCGCGACGCGCCACCTCGGCCTTCGCGGTGTCCACGGAAATCGGCACGGCTACCGCGCGGCGCACCGCGCCCAGCACCGGCTGGAGGCGCGCCCACTCCTCGTCCGCGTCCACCGGGCTGAACTCCGGCCGCGTGGACTCCGCGCCGATGTCCAGGATGTCCGCGCCGCCCGCCACCATCCGCTCCGCGAGGCGCACGGCCGCATCCGGGTCGACGATGCCGTCGCCGGAGAACGAGTCCGGCGTGGCGTTCAGGATGCCCATCACGTAGGTGCGGCGGCCCCACTCGAAGGTGACGCCGCCGATGGTGATCGACGCCGGGGGAGGCGGTTCGCGCATCACACGACCTCGATCGGGTCTTCCTGCACCTCGCCGCCGCGAGCGATGCGGTAGGCGCGCACGTCCGGTTCGTCGTGCTCGAGCGACACGAGGATGTAGAACGTGCCGGGGAACATCGGCTCCTGGTCGATCTCGCCCGGCGGGAAGAACGCCATGCGCACGTCCGTGGGCGAGGGGTACGCCTTCGATGCGACGTGCGAGTGGTAGATGGCGTACAGCGACTCGCCGGTGCCCTCGCGGGAGCGCTCCAGTTTCAGCATCCGGAGCGGGTCCATCTCGTAGCGGTAGGGGCTGGCGGCGGCGTTCTGGACGCGGTGGACCGTGATGGCCTCGCCGTCCATGCCGTGCACCATGCCGCACGCCTCGTTCGGCAGGTCTTCGCGCGCGTGGGCGATCATCTCGTCCACGATCGCCTGGGGGATGCGGGGCATCGTCTCGCCTCGATCTCGTCGCGCGTCGCCCGTGGTCGGTGGTCGTGCGGTCAGCCGACCGAGGTTACGCCCACGCTTCCGGTTCACCATCGTCGATGCAGGCGCCGGCGGCCATCTTCATCTGCAGGAAGTTCGCGCTGGCCGGCTGCGGGACCAGGTGCGCGATCCAGTGGTCGCGCTCCTCCTCCGGCAGCCGCTCCAGCAGGTCGCCGAGTGTGGCATGGAGGACGGCCCCGCCCTCGACGCCCGCGCCGTCCTCGACGATGCCGACGTCGAGCGACCAGCGGTTGGGCACGGCGACGCGGCCGACGGTGCGGGTGCGCACCAACTGCGCCTGCGGCATCGCGCGGTAGCGCTCCAGGACGGCCACGCTGAAGCGCAGGTGCAGCCGCCGCCCGTCGCCGGAGGCGAGGACGCGGCGGAGGAGCGCCTGCTCCAGCGCGGCCGGGTCGCCGGACGACGCCACGCGCGCTACCGCTCGATCGGTACGCCGACCATGGAGCCGTACTCGGTCCAGGAGCCGTCGTAGTTCTTCACGTGGTCGTAGCCCAGCAGGTACTTCAGCACGAACCACGTGTGGCTGGAGCGCTCGCCGATGCGGCAGTAGGCGATGGTGTCGCCGTCCGGCTTCACGCCGGCGCCCTCGTAGAGCGACTTCAGTTCGTCGGGCGACTTGAACGTGCCGTCCTCGTTGACGGCGCGCGCCCAGGGGATGTTCTTGGCGCCGGGGATGTGGCCGCCGCGCTGCGCGGTCTCCGTCATGCCGGGCGGGGCGATCACCTCGCCCGTGAACTCCGCGGGGCTGCGCACGTCCACCAGGTTGATGTCGCTGCCCACGGCCTGCAGCACCTCGTCGCGCTTCGCGCGGATCGACTCGTCCGCCGGCTGCGCCTCGTACTTCGTCGCCGTGACGGACGGCTCGGAGGTCGTCGTGGGGCGGTTGTCGCCCAGCCACTTCACGCGCCCGCCGTCCATGAGCGACACGTCCTGGTGGCCGTACAACTCCATGAGCCACAGCGCGTACGCCGCGAACCAGTTGTTGTTGTCGCCGTAGAGGACCACGTGCGTGCCGGGCTCAATGCCCGCCTTGCTCATCAGCGCCTGGAAGTCCTCCCGGCTGAGGATGTCGCGCGTGACCGGGTCCTGGAGTTGAGACGTCCAGTTCCACGCCACGGCGCCCTCGACGTGGCCCTCGCGGTAGGCCTCCGTGTCCACGTCCACCTCCACGAGGCGCACGCCGGGGTCGTCCAGGTGTTCGGCCACCCAGTCCGCGGTTACGAGTTTGTCCACCATTGCCGTCCTCCTCAGCCCCGGCCGGGCCGGGACATGCGATGCCGATGCGTCGATGTCGATGTGTGCGCGCCCGCCCCGGCGCCCCTGCGGAGCCCCGCCGTGCGGCCGATGATCCCGATGGGAGAGTGCACATGCACGCGATGCTCTGCGACGGATGCCAGCAGCCAATGACCGGTGAGGCCTTCGAGGTCTCGCTGCTGCGCGGCACGGTGGTGCGCAGCCCGGACGAGCCCGCGCACCTCGCGTCCACGGAGGGGCTGCTGTCGGCCTCGCTCTGCTCGCGCTGCGGCGAGCGGCTGGCGGCCATCATCCAGCGGAAGTTGCACGGTCCCTGCCCCACCTGCGAGGTCGCCCCGATGCACATCGGGGACGCGCGCGCCGCCGCCCGCTTCGAGGCCCGCCGCGCGGTCTAGCGTCACCACCAGAGTTTCTCCGAGACCGCCTCGCGGATGTCCTCGTACTCCTGGCTCCAGAGGCCGGTGGAGAGGTACTTCCAGCCGCCGTCCGCGAGCAGGCAGACGATCTTGCCGGACTCCATGCGCTCCGCCGTGCGCTGCGCCGTGCGCACCACAGACCCGGAGGAGATCCCGGCGAACACGCCGGTCTTCTGCGTCAGTTCCTTGGTGACCGCGAACGACGTGGCGGAGTCCACCACGATGCGCCCGTCCAGCACCGTGTCGTCGAAGACCGGCGGGATGTAGCCGTCCTCCAGCGCGCGCAGGCCCTGCACCAGGTCGCCCGGGTGCGGCGCCGCCGCCACGACGCGGATCGAGGGGTTGTGCTCCTTCAGCCGCCGCCCCACGCCGGTGAGCGTGCCGCCCGTGCCGAGCCCCGCCACGAACACGTCGAGGTCGGGCAGGTCCTCGATGATCTCGGGCGCGGTGGTCTCGTAGTGCGCGCGGGGGTTCATCTCGTTCTCGTACTGGAACAGCATCACCCAGTCCGGGTGCTCGTCGCGGATCTCCGTGGCGCGCCGCACGGCGCCGTTGGAGCCCAGGTCGCCGGGCGAGAAGATGATCTCCGCGCCGAACGCCCTGAGCAGTTGCACGCGCTCCGGCGACACTGCGTCCGGCATGACGATCTTCACGTGGTAGCCGCGCAGGCTCCCGATCATCGCCAGCGCGATGCCGGTGTTGCCGCTGCTGGGCTCCAGGATCGTGGACCCGCGGTGCAGCAGGCCCTCCCCCTCCGCGTGCTCCACCATCTGCCGCGCGATGCGGTCCTTGACCGACCCGGTGGGGTTCTCACCCTCGAGTTTGGCCCAGATCTCCACGCGCGGATTCGGCGACATCGCGGAGATGTCCACCAGCGGCGTGTTGCCGATGAGGTCGATCAGGCTGTTCGCCCGCACGCGCGTCTCCCGCCGGCCGCCCGGCCTACCGGTCCCCGCCGGCCAGGGCCGGCAGGAACGAGACGGAGTCCCCGTCATTGATGACGGTGTCCTTGCCGCCCAGGTACCGGACGTCCTCGTCGTTGAGGTAGATGTTCACGAAGCGGCGCAGGTCGCCGTTCTCGTCCACCACCTTGGAGGCGAACCCCGGGTAGTTGTTCTCAATGTTCGTGATCAGAGCGGCGACGGTCTCGCCGTCCGCGCTGAACTCACGCTGGCCGTTCACGACCTGCTGGATCACAGAGGTCACATGCACGGTCACCGCCATCTTGCGTCCTTCCATCGGTGGCGTGGCGCGGTGGTCCCACCTGCGCCCGCCGTCTCGCTCCGCCCCTTCCCTTCCGACCCCCTCCCCCTTTACGGGGGAGGGTTGGGGTGGGGGCTCCCCGTCCTACCTCGACGACCGCCTAGGCCGTTGTCGTCGCCGCCGGCATCTCCAGCGGCGGCGAGCCGCAGAAGGCGTCGTAGTCGATCAGTTCGGTGACCGTCGGGTGGTCGCCGCACAGCGGGCAGTTGGGATCGCGCCGCAACTTCATCGTGCGGAACTCCATGGTCAGGGCGTCCACCAGCAGCAGGCGGTTCACCAGCGTCTTGCCCTGGCCCAGGATCACCTTGAACACCTCGGTCGCCTGGATGGAGCCGACGATGCCGGTGATGGAGCCCAGGACGCCGGCCTCGGCGCAGGAGGGCACCAGGCCCGGCGGCGGGGGATCCGGGTAGAGGCAGCGGTAGCAGCCCTTGCCGGGCTCGTAGACCGTTGCCTGCCCGTCGAACAGCAGGATCGCGCCGTCCACCAGTGTCTTGCCGGCCAGGTAGCAGGCGTCGTTCACCAGGTAGCGCGTGGCGAAGTTGTCCGCCCCGTTCACCACGATGTCGTAGTCCGCGATGATCTCCATCGCGTTGTCGCTGGTGATCGGCATGTGGTGCATGGCCACCTGCACGTGCGGGTTGTAGGCCTCCAGCGTCTCCTTCGCGGAGACGATCTTCGGCCGGTCAATGTCCGCCGTCTGGTGCAGCACCTGCCGCTGGAGGTTGGACAGGTCCACCGTGTCGAACTCCACCAGGCCGATCTTGCCCACCCCCGCCAGCGCCAGGTACAGCGCCACCGGGCCGCCGAGGCCGCCCGCGCCGATCACCAGCACGCTGGCGGAGCGCAGTTTGCGCTGACCCTGCGGTCCCACCTGCGGCATGATGATGTGCCGCGAGTAGCGCATCACCTCTTCCGGCGACAGCGCCTCCGGCGCCCTGCTCACTTCGTTGCTCATGCTGCCTCCCCGTCTCCGTCGGATCCGCCGGCGAGCGCCGGGATGATGGCCAGTTGATCGCCGTCTGCGACCTTTGTCTCAATGCCGTCCAGGTCGTGGATCTCCGTGTTGTTCAGGTACACGTTGATGTGCGTGGGCACTCGGTGGTCGTCGTCGTACACCAGGTTGGCGAAGCCGGGATAGACGCGCTCCAGCGCGTCCAGGACCTCGCCCACCGTAGAGCCGTCCGCGGTCACGTTCTCGCGGTTCGCGGTCATGCGCCGGAACGGCGAAGGGATGTAGATGCTGACCGGCATGCCGATCCTCGTCGCTTTCATGCGTGCCCTCGAAGGCTGCCTACAGCGCCACCGTCAGGTAGCGCTCGCCGGTGTCGCAGAGCATGGTGACCACCCGCTTGCCGGGGCCCAGTTCACGCGCCACCTTCAGCGCAGCCCACACGTTCGCGCCGGAAGAGACGCCCACCAGCAGCCCCTCCTCCCGCGTCAGCCGCTTCGTCATCTCGAACGCGTCCTCGTCGCGGACGCTCAGGATCTCGTCGTACGCCTCGCGGTTGAGGACACCCGGCACGAACGACGCGCCGATGCCCTGGATGCCGTGGATGCCGGCGCGCCCGCCCTGCAGCACCGGCGCGCGCTGCGGCTCCACCGCCACGATGCGCGCCGCGATGCCCTCCTGCTTCAGCACCTCGCCCACGCCGGTGACCGTGCCGCCCGTGCCGACGCCCGCCACGAACGCGTCCAGGCGTCCGCCCGTCGCATCGAGGATCTCGCGCGCGGTGGTGGCGCGGTGCGCCTCCGGGTTCGCGGGGTTGTCGAACTGTCCGAGCATCACATAGCGCTTCGACTCCACGAGTTCCTGCGCGGCGTACACCGCGCCAGTCATGCCCTCGATGGCGGGGGTGAGCACGAGTTCCGCGCCGAAGCGCTCCAGCAGCCGGCGGCGCTCCGTACTCATATCCTCCGGCATCGTCAGGACGAGCCGGTACCCCTTTGTGGCACACACCATCGCCAGGCCGATGCCGGTGTTGCCGGACGTGGGCTCCACCAGCGTGTCGCCCGGCTTGATGACGCCCTCCCGCTCCGCGACCTCCACCATCGAGCGTGCGATGCGGTCCTTCACGGAGCCGCCGGGGTTGAACACCTCGAACTTGCCCAGCACCTCCGCGCAGTCGCCGTCCACGACGCGGTTCAGCCGCACCAGCGGCGTGTTGCCGATCAGATCCAGCACCGAGTCCGCGATGGCGGGCTGGCGGGTGGTCGACTGGTCAGGCGCTACCACGGGCCCTCCTGCGCTCGATCGTCCGTCATGAGAGGCAGCCACTAGATGTTGTAGTTGCCCAGCGGTGTCGTGCCAGCGGTGTCGCGCTCGTGGACGCGCTCGTGCTCCACGAGTTCAGCGACGGACACGCCGGACAGTTTGCCGCGCATGTTGTCGTAGATCTCCTGCCACACCCACTCCTGCCCGCAGATCGCCTCCTGCCCCGCCTCCGTGTTGTCGAGGCAGCCGAGCGGCGCCAGCGACCCTTCGAGGGCTTCCAGGACGTGCAGCAGGCAGATCTCCTCCGCCGGCCGCGCCAGCAGATGGCCCCCGCCGGGGCCTCGGACACTGCGGATGAAGCCGGCGCGCCGCAACTGCGCCAGCAGATGATCGAGGTACGACTCCGGGATCTGGCGGCGGCGCGCGATCTCCGCGCGCTGCACGGGGCCGCCGCCCTCGTGCTTCGCGAGGTCGATCATGGCGCGCACGCCGTAGTCACCCTTGGTGCTCAGTAGCATCGACGCGTCTCGTACCCCTCGCCGCGGCCCGTCCCTCGTGGTTCGGGACGCCCTCGACGTATTCACGACTAATTCAGTCGACATTGTAGCAGATGCCTCCGTGAGGCAAGCACCGGGCCTACCATCCCGGCGGAGGAGGTTCGCATGCCGCCACCTACTGACGAGCGCGCCGTCTTCGGGGCGCGCCTGCGCACGGTCCTCGACCGCCTCGCCGAGACCGTCGAGGCGATCCCGGAGCGGCACATCGACGAGCGCGTGCTGGCGGATGGGAACACGCCGGCGATCATCGTCGCGCACGTCACCGGCTCGGCGCGTGGCGGCGTGCTGGCCATCGGCTGCGGGCTGGAGGTGGACCGGGACCGCGTGAGCGAGTTCGCGGCAGAAGGAGGCTCACCCGAGGTGCTCGCGGCCGGGCTGCGCACGCTCGCGGACGAACTCTCCGCGGCGCTCCTCGATGTCCCGCCGGGCCGCCTGGACGAGGTGACGACGCCGCCACAGGCGATCCTGGGGCTGGTGCCTCAGCAGGAAATGGCACGCCGCGCAGGCGTGCTCTCCACGATCGCGCACGCCTCCGAGCACCTGGGCGAGTTGATGTTCATCAAGGACACGTTTGCGGAGCGCTAGCGCTCAGACATGCGTGCCGAAGCACTCCGGCGGCGCGGGGATGCCGTGCTCCGCGACGAGCCGCGCAATGGCGTCCGTGTCCGCGGGCTCGGCGAAGGCGGCCGCGAGGAACGCGCGGTGCGCGTCACCCGCCAGCAGCACCGTGCAGGTGCTCTCCCAGCGCGTGCATTCCGGGCAGCCGCGGTCTTCCTCGATGCCGCGCTGCGCGTCCATCGCGCGGAGGACTGCCTCGATGCCGCCCGGCGCTTCGAGGTCGGCGGCACCGAAGAACAGGACGGGCTTGCCGGTGGCGAGGCGCGCCAGGGAGCCGCGGAGTTTCGTCTCCTGCGGCGGGTCGTCCTTGTCCTGCGGGGGCGGCCCGGGCTTAGCGCGCGCCACCGGCCACCGCCGGGACGATCGAGACTTCGTCGCCGTCCTTCAGGCCGGTCGTCAGCCCCTGTAGGAACCGCACGTCCTCCCCGTTGACGTAGATGTTGACGAAGCGGCGGATCTCGCCGCCCTCGTCCAGCAGGCGCTCGCGCATACCGGGGAACTGCCCCTCCAGCGCCGCGACCACGCTCGTCAGGTCGCCGGGGTCAGTGTCCACGGTGTCCTGGTCCTGCGTCAGGTTGCGCAGCGGGGTGGGGATCTTCACCTTGACGGCCATGTTCAATCTTTCACTCGACACACTCGTTGCAGGTCCCGCCCGCCGGTCGACAGGCGCGGGGTGAGCGGAATCCCCGTTGGTCAGCCCTCGACGACGTCGCCCAGCGTCGCCTCGTCCACGCGGACGCCCTTGCCGCGCACCCAGTCCAGGGCGCGGGCGATCTCCGCATCGTCGCCCTCGAGTCCCAGGACGACCCAGCCGACCTTGGCGTCCACGTCCGCCATGCGGACGTTGGTGATCACCTCGAACTCGCGGCCCATCTGGTAGATCAGCGGCTCGCGGATCAACTCCGGGCTGAACGTGAGACGTACGTGCTTCTCAGCCATTGGTTCGCCCTCCCTACGCCGTGACCGGCTGGCCGGAGCGCGCGCCGCGCGCCTCCACGAAGGACTCTACCGTCGGCTGGATGTGCAGGGGCTCCTCCACCTCGTCGGCGACCGCTTCCAGCGTCTTGAGGCCACCGCCGGAGATGACCGCCACGGTCTCCTCCTCGCGCGGGATGAACCCGGACGCGACGAGTTTGCGCAGGCACGCGATGGTCACGCCGCCGGCCGTCTCCGCAAAGACGCCCTCCGTCTCCGCCAGCAACTTGATGCCCTCCACGATCTCGGCGTCCGTGACCATGGCGGCGCCGCCGCCGGTCTCCTGCATCTGCTTCAGCGCGTAGTAGCCGTCCGCCGGGTTGCCGATGGCGAGCGACTTGGCGATGGTCTTCGGCTTCTGCGGGACGAAGTTCAGCGTCTCGTTCGCGAACGCCGTAGCGATCGGCGAGCAGCCCTCCGCCTGCGCCCCGGACATGCGCGTGCGCGGCTCATCGATGAGCCCCACCTTGTGGAACTCCTGCAGGCCCTTCCAGATCTTCGTGTACATCGATCCGGACGCCATCGGCGCCACGATGTGCTGCGGTGCGCGCCAGCCGAGTTGCTCTGCGATCTCGTAGCCCAGCGTGCGCGACCCCTCCGCGTAGAACGGACGCACGTTGATGTTCACAAACGCCCAGTTGAACTGCATCGACAGTTCGGTGCAGAGGCGATTCACGTCGTCGTAGGAGCCGCGCACGGTGACCAGCGTGGGGTTGTAGATGGCGGAACCCACCACCTTGCCGCGCTCCAGGTCGTCAGGGATGAAGACCAGGCACTCCATGCCCGCCCCGGCGGCGTGCGCCGCCACCGAGTTGGCCAGGTTGCCCGTGGACGCGCACGCGATCGCGTCGAAGCCGAACTCGCGCGCCTTCGCGATCGCCACGGACACCACGCGGTCCTTGAACGACCACGTGGGGTTCACGGTGTCGTTCTTCACCCACAGCGTGTCCAGGCCGATCGCCTTCGCCAGGCGGTCGGCGCGGATCAGCGGCGTGTACCCGGTGCCCAGGTCCACCCGGAAGTCGGGGTCGCACGGCAGCAGGTTGGCGTAGCGCCACAGGCTCGTCGGCCCGGCGGCGATGCTGTCGCGCGAGGTGGCCTCGCGGATGCCGTCGTAGTCGTAGGCGACCTCGAGCGGCCCGAAGCAGAACTCGCACGAGAACACGGGCGCGATGTCGGACTCGCGGCCACACTCGCGGCATTTCAATGCACGGCTAAAGGAATGAGCGGACATGGAAGCGACCTTCCCTCGGACGGTGGTGGGGTGCGGGGCGCCCGGTCTGCACGCCTGCGGCGCGCGCCGGGCTAGCGCATCGACATCCGGCGCATCGACATCGCGCACATGGGCGCGCGGCCGTCCGCGCCGAGCAGCGCGGCGGTCGAGGCAGGCCTGGCATCCGAGGTGGAACGAACCATGGGGTGAACGCCTTCCGTTCATCTTTCCCGGCGTCCACGCGGACGCCCGGGCCGGAAGTAGCACCGTGTCCGCCCCGGCGAAGGGCGACCGGTTGCCGCGGTTTCTCAGGGCCGGAACCCTCCACCGCTCTGGATGAACCGCCGGGCCTGCTGAGGGCGTACGGCAAGTCAACGTTCAGGCTAGGAATGCGCGCGTTCTTCTGTCAATCCGGGAGTGGCGCGATCCCGCCCCGCTACCCCTCGCCGCCGCCCGTCGCGTGGCGACGCGTCGACGCGATGCGCGCGCGGTTGAGGGCGCCCCGGAGCGCCTCTACCTCCACGTTCCCGCTCGCCACCACCTCGCCCTCGATCTCCACGACGGGGATCTCCAGCAGGAAGCGGCGCTCCAGATCCGCGTCACCCTCGATGTCCACGGCCTCCAGGTGGAACGGGATCGTGCGTTGCAGCGCGAGCAGCAGCGCGCGGGCGACATCGCACAGGTGGCAGCCGGTGCGGGTGTACAGCGTGACGCGCGGCGCGCCCTCGCCGCCGGGGCGCACGCCTCGGACGCCGGAGGTCACCGGCCGCTGCCGGAGCGCACGGGGACGCGGCCGGGCGGCGGCGCCGGCGGCGGGGGGCCGTCCTGCGCACCGCGGCGGACGAGGTACACGATCGCCGGGACCGAGAGCAGCACGACGATCACGGACACCAACTGCGGCACGGTCACGAACGGCACGAACGTGTCCGCGGAGTCCAGCCGCAGCATGGAGACGAAGTAGCGCATGACCGCATAGCCCACGAGGAAGACGAAGAAGGTCATGCCGGGCCAGCGCCGGAGCGGCCCCAGGAACAGATAGATCAGCAGCGCCAGGATCGCCGCGTCGCCGAACATCTCGTAGGTGGTCGCGGGATGATGCGCGCCCACCGCGATGGAGTGCGCGAAGGCCGGCGAGTCCGGGTGCGTGTAGATCACGCCCCACGGCAGGTCGGTCGCCTTCGCCAGGTGCTCGCCGTTCACCAGGTCGCCGATGCGACCGATGCCCATGCCGGCGATCAGCCCCAGCGCCGCGATGTCCAGCCCTCGGGCGACGGGCCAGCGGCGCCACAGCGCGAACGCCAGCGAGCCGGCGACGCCGCCGAGGACGGCGCCCCAGATGGAAATGCCGCCCTCCGTCAGCGCCAGGATGTCGCCCGGGTTCTCGCCGTAAAAGTCCCAGTGCTCCGCCACGAACAGCAGCCGAGCGCCGATGATGCCGCTGGGCACGCCCACCAGCGCCAGCGTGTAGGCGTCGTCCACGTTGTAGCCGTTCTTGCCAGCGCCCCAGAGCGCCAGCCGCACGCCGACAAGGATCCCCACGGCCGTGAACAGCCCGTGCCACGACAGCACGAACCCGCCGATGGTGGCGATGTTGGGATCGAACGGCAGTTCGATCGCGAGCAGCGCGCCAGCCAGTCCCATCACGTGCGCCCTCCGACTCCAGCCTGACCCCCTCCCCCTTCACGGGGGAGGGTTGGGGTGGGGGCTCGGGCCCCCGCGGAAAAGCCCACGATACCCGACGCCGCCTCCTATGCCGCGTCGCCTGCCTCGTCCACGCCACCCGTCGAGGGCGACTCGAACAGCCGCGCGTACAGCGCGCGCACCTCCTCGGGCGGTGCGTCCGCGCCGAGGAACGTCTCGTCCAGGCGCACCTCCCAGTGGAGGTGGAGTTCCGTGCCGGGCGCGGTCACCGACTCCGGCGTGCCGGACTCGCCGACGCCGCCGATGATGCGCCCCTGCGCCACCACGATCCCCTCCGCGATGTCCGGTTCGATGCGCGAGAGGTGACAGTAGCGCGTCACCACCCCGCGCCCGTGGTCGATCCAGACCTGGCGGCCCCGGTAGACGTCCAGCGTCTCCGGGTCGGAGAAGCCCTGCTCGGCGGTCGTCGCGTCCAGCGCGTTCACGCGCTCCAGCGTCAGGTCGAGGTAGTCGTGGTCCGCGCGCACCACCACGCCGCCGTATGACGCGACCACGGGCGTGCCGCGCTCGATGACCACGCACGAGTCGCCGAAGTAGAAGTCCACGCCCTCGTGGACGCCGGCGCGGTACTCGCGCGGGGCGTTGGGCATGAGCACCTCGTTGCTCGGCAGGCACGCCTCTGCCACCGGCATCACGAAGCCGTGGAGGTCGTCCCGGTCGATCGAGGAGGGCGGCGCGGTGGGGACGAACGGCGCAGTCGAAGGCGGCGCGGTGGCCGTCGCGGCGCCCGTGCGTTGCGCCGCCGGCGTGCCGCCGTCCGTGGTCACGCGCACCGGCGGATCGTCGGAGCCGAGGCACGCGCCCAGCAGGAGCGCGGCCGGCATCGAGGCGGCGCGTCCCAGGAATTCGCGGCGTGTCTGCCGCATGCAGCCATCCGTTCGCCCACCCCGCGTCGGAAGCGTACCGTGCGCGCCGCTTGCCCTCGACCGCTGCGCGCGCCGGCTCGTCCGGCTCCATCCCTGAGTATCTCGAAGGCACGGCGATACGATCGCTCCCGGCGTGGCCCGCACGGTACACACTGACGGTCGGCGGCCACCCGGACGAGGGAGGATTCTCGTGCTCGACGAAGCGATGCGCACGCTCTATGCCTACGACCGCTGGGCGACAGCCAGGCTGCTCGATGTCGCCGCACAGATTCCGGCCGAACAGTTCGTCGCCCCAATCGGCGCTGAGCAACGCTCGATCCGCGACACGCTGGTGCACATGGTGGCGGCGGAGCGCCGCTGGCTGTCGTGGTGGGACGGATCGCTGCCCCCGGCCGAAGCGCAGCGCCTGGTCCTCACGGCCCACGACTTCCCCGATCTACCATCCGTGCGAGCGGCATGGCACGAGACGGACGAGCGCATGCAAGCGTTCGCCGGGCCGCTCACGGACGCCGACCTCGCCCGCATCCTGACGACGGGCGGCGAGCGCGCGGGCTGGTCGGCCGCGCTCTGGAAACTCATGCTGCACGTCGCGACGCACGGGACACAGCACCGCGCCGAGATCGCGGCGATGCTCACCACGTTCGGCCACTCGCCGGGCGATCTCGACATGACCGTGTATTACGCGAGCGCGGGCGGCTGAGCGGCGCCCTCGAACCGCGGGGCGCGACGGCGCGCCACGGCGGCTGC
>JBBDIC010000089.1:18815-20697 GCA_040880625.1 Dehalococcoidia bacterium
GTGTCGCGGTACCAGCGGCCGAACAACTGGAAGCCGCCGCACACCGCGAGCATCGCCACGCCGTCCTCCGCCCACGCGCGCAGCCGAGGGCCATGCGCCGCCAGTTCGCCGGCGATGCGGCGCTGCTCGCGATCCTGTCCGCCGCCGATCAGCACCAGGTCCGCCTCCGCCGGCAGGTCGTCGCCCAGGCTCACGCGCACGGCGTCCACCTCGATGTCGCGCGCGGCGGCGCGATGCGCGAGCGCGAGCAGGTTGCCGCGGTCCGCGTAGACGTTCATCACGTCGTCATAGAGCGAGACGACGCGGATGCTCTTGCTCACGGCATTGCCTCCTGCTGCGTGTCACTCGGGGCGTCCACCCAGTAGGCCGCCACGCCGGCGCGCGCCGCGACCATCTCGCGCACCTCGATCATCGCCGTGTACGTCGCGATCACGTCCAGCGTCCCGCCCTCCGGCGTCCGCTCCAGCGCCGCATCGAGGCTGGCGCGCAGATCGCCGGCCGTCTCGCCCCCAGTGCCCGCGGTGCCAGTGCCGGCGATGGCGAACCGCAGCGCGAACTCCTCGGCGCGGCTGCCGCCGCAGACGAGCGATGCGACGCGGCCGCGCAGCCGTTCGAGGTCTGCGTCGTAGATCCAGGAGACATCCTGGCCGTCCTGGATGCCATCGTTCAGCAGCGCGAGGAGCGACAGATCGCCCTCGGCGGCCAGCAGCGCGCGCACGACCTCGTTGAGGCCGGCCGGGTTCTTCGCCAGCCAGATACGCACCGTGCGCGACCCCACCGAGAATCGCTCCTGTCGCCCGAACGCCGGCCCCGATGCCCGCACCGCCTCGATCGCCGTCGCCAGCGGGACGTCGAGCGCGACGCCGGCCGCGATCGCCGCAAGGGCGTTCGTCACGGAGTAGAGGCCGGCCGTGGGCACTCGCAGGTGCGCCGTCTCCGTCCCCGCGCGCACCTCCACGTCGGCGCCCGCGGCATCGAGGCGGACGGAGGTCGCGGCGACCTGTGGCGCGGGCCGCGTGCGCTCGCAGTTCGGGCAGCGCCAGTGGCCCACGTGGCCCATGAACACGCGCTCGTGCGCGAAGCGCGAGCCGCACAGGCAGAACCGCGCGTCCGAGGCGTGCTCCGCCTCCGGCAACGCGGCGCCGTGGTCCTCGATGCCGAAGAACACCACGCGGCCCGGCGCCCCCTCCGCCAGCAGCGCCACGGACGGGTCGTCCGCGTTCAGGACGAGCGTCGGCGCCCAGTCCGCGCGCGCGATCATCTGCGCCCAGCCCTCGGCGACGGAGTCGATCTCGCCGTAGCGGTCCAGTTGGTCGCGGAACAGGTTGAGGAACACCGCCACGCGCGGCCGCAGCCGTCCGAACAGCGGCGGCAACGCTGCCTCGTCCACCTCGAACAGGCCGAGGCGGCGGTCGCGCTCCGCGACCTCGCCGCCCGCGCCCGCGGCGTCGATGTAGGCCGTGACGAGCCCACGCTCGAGGTTGGAGCCGGAGCGGTTGGTCAGCGGCGCCGTGCCGACGCCCCGCGCGATGGCGGCGACCAGGTGCGTCGTCGTCGTCTTGCCGTTGGTGCCGGTGACCGTCACCACGCCGTGCCCCGGCAGCCGCCCGAGGTCCTCCACGAGGTCGCGCGCGATGGCGCCCGCCACGAGCCCCGGCAGCGCCGTCCCCCCGCCTCGCCCGAGGCGACGCGTCGCCTCGCCCGCCAGCCGCCCGGCGATCAGCGCAGCACGACGCCGCAGCGTGGAGGACAGAGCGGGCACGGCAGAGGACGGCACCCCTCGATTGTCGCACGGGGCGGGGAGAGGGCAGATCCGCTCACCCTGAGCCTCCGGCCCCCTCCCCCTTGAGGGGTGTTCAGACCGGGGACATATCGGACACCC
>JBBDIC010000090.1:0-8203 GCA_040880625.1 Dehalococcoidia bacterium
ACCATCTCGCGCATGCTGGAGGCCGCCGGCTTCGAGCGCATCACCGTGCGACGCGACCCCAACCGCTACCCCGTGGGCTTCCTCCTGGAACGCCTGCACCGCTACTACCCGCCGCTGCGCCCGCTCGTCGCGGCCATCGACCGGATCGCGCCCGAGCGCCTGAGAGCGTTCGCCATTCCCGTCCACTACGGCTCCATGAAGGTCATGGCGACCCGCGCCGGGATGGCGTAGCGCGTGCCGTCGGAGGCGTCGCGCCTGCTCGCTGACCGCGGCGTCACGCTCGTCTCGCTCGACCTCGATGACACGCTCGTGGACACGGACGCCGCGGCCGAGGCGCGCATCGAGGCGGCCGTCGCCCGCGCCCGCGAGGTGGTGCCGGGACTCGACGCCGCCCTCGCCCGTGACGCCCTCGTGAGCGCGATCGCGGCGAACCCGGTCACGCAGGGCCGCATCAGTGTCTTCCTCGCCACGCTCGGCATCGACGCCGCGAGCAACGAGGGCATCGCGATCCGCGCGGCCTACAACGCCGTCCTCATCGACGCGCTCGAGTGGATGGAGGGCGCGCGCGACGTGATGGCGCTGCTGCGCGAGCGCTACCGCCTCGCCATCGTGACCAACGGTCCCACCGAGATGCAGTGGCCGAAGGTGCGCAAGTTCGGCCTCGACGACCTCGTGGACCACGTGGTGGTCTCGGGCGACCTGGGCGTCCACAAGCCCGACCCCGCGATCTTCGCGCACCTCCTCGCCGACGCCGGCGTCGAGGCGCCTCGTGCGGCCCACGTCGGCGACTCGATCCACTCCGACGTCGCCGGCGCGCGCGCCGCCGGCATGGTCGCGATCTGGTACCCGCCCCGCCTCCGCGAACACGACGAGGTCGGCGCGCACGTCCCAGACGCCACCATCGAGCGCCTCTCCGACCTGCTGGAGTAGCGCCGGCACGCACACGTGTGCCCGAACCCTCTCCTCTGCCCCCTTCCCCCTTGAGGGGGGAAGGCTGGGATGGGGGTGATCCGCGCCGTCGCCCCGATCCCCGATAGCACGGCGAGCGATGGTCCTGGAGCGTCCCGCGCTCGCCCTTCGACAGGGTCAGGGTGAGCGGAGTCTTGCGCTCCGACACGCTCCGGCGGCCAGAGAGTCAACCATCCAGCAGCGCTCGCAACTCCGCGCGCACCTCGTCGGAGACATCCGCGCGGGCGAGCGCCGTGGCGACGGATGCGACGAGGTAGCCCGCGGGGTGGCCGGAGTCGATCTGGGGGCCGGGGTAGTCGAGGGCGAAGAACGGCTCTTGCTCGGCCAGCAGCACCATGGCGTCCGTGAGGTTCGTCTCGCCCTTCACGGTGATGCCGCGCCGCTGGACCTCCTCGATGGCGTCGAAGATGCCGGGCTGGAGGACGTAGCGGCCGTTGATGCCGGGCGCCACGTCCTTCGGGTAGTCGGGGCCGGGCTTCTCGGAGATACCTCGCAGGCGCGTGACGCCGGGCTCCGCCTCCTCGCCGTCCACCAGGCCGTAGCGGTCGAAGGCGGCGCGCGGGACGGGCGACACAGAGATGACGCTGCCGCCGAGGCGTGCCCGCGCCGCGGCGAGCGCGCGTCCCGGGGGCTCGCCGGGGAACACCACGTCCGGCAGCATCAGCAGGAACGGCCGGCCGTCGACCGCCTCGCGCGCGTACAGCGTGGCGTTCCCGGTGCCCTTCGCCTCCGGCTGGTCGACCCACGTCACCTCGACGGTGTCGAGGAGCGCGCGGAGCGGGGCCATCTTCGGGTCGCCGCGCTCTTCCGCGTCCAGCGGCGCGAAGTAGCGTTCGAGGAAGGGCGCGGAGCGCTGCGACGTGACGATGCAGATGCGCTTCGCGCCGCAGGCGATCGCCTCCTCGATGGTGGTGTGGATCAGGGGACGGTCGAAGTTGGGCAGGAACTCCTTGGGGACGACGCGGGTGGAGGGCCGCATCCGCGTCCCGCGGCCGGCCGCGATGATCACGGCGTCCTCGATGATGTCGATTGGGGCGTCGACTGGGGCGTCGTCTGGCGCGGCGTTCGGCATGCGGGGAGCCCCTGACTGGCGCGCTATCTCAACGGAGCCTCTACCCCGCTAGGATGGCCCCACCGCGGAGCCGATCTGTATCGTAGCGATGGTGATCGGGCCGGCTGTAGCGCCTGCACGGGGACGGACCGCATGATCATCACCCGCGCGCCTGTCCGCATCGGCATCGCCGGCGGCGGCAGCGACCTCCCGGCCTTCTACCGGCAGTACGGCGGACGCGTGGTGAACGCGGCCGTGAACCGTTATGTCTACGTCATGCTCTCCGGCAACCGCCGCGGCAGCGTGCAACTCACCTCCTCCGACTTCTCCGCGTTCCTCAACTTCGATGCCGACGCCGACCTCGACCGGTCGGAGGACGCGCTGTCGCTCGTGCGCGCCGTGCTCGCGGACTTCGGGCTGTCGGCCGGCGTCGATGTGTTCACCGCCTCGGAGACGCCGCCCGGCACGGGCCTCGGCTCCTCCAGCGCGACGGCGGTGGCGCTGGTGAAGGCCGTCTCCACCTACCTGGGCCAGCACCTGAGCGACCACGAGGTCGCCGAGCGCGCGAGCAACATCGAGGTCGAGCGCCTCGGCTCGCCCATCGGCAAGCAGGACCAGTACGCGGCGGCCTTCGGCGGCTTCAACGTCCTGGAGTTCACGCGCGATGGCGAGGTGGCCGTGCGCCCGCTGGACCTCGGCGCGTCCACCGTCGAGGCGCTGGAGCGCCGTCTGCACCTGTACTTCACCGGCGTCCAGCGCGACGCGAATACGATCCTGCGGGCGCAGTCGGACAACATCGCCGCGCGCCGCGCCGACGAGGGCGTCACGGACCTGCTGGACCTCGCCACCGCAGCCGAGACGGCGCTGGCGGAGGGGGACCTGGACCGCCTGGGCGAACTGCTCCGCCTGGGCTGGGAGCGCAAGCGCAGCCTGGCGAGCGGCATCACCAGCGAGCGCATCGACGGCTGGATCGCGCGCGCCCTGGACGCCGGCGCGACCGGCGCGAAACTCACGGGCGCCGGCGGCGGCGGCTACCTGCTCGCGATGGCCGCCGAGGGCCAGGAGGAGCGCCTGCGCCGCGCGATGCACGCCGAGGGCCTCAAGCCGCTGGACTACCGCTTCGACTGGTCGGGGGCGCGCGTGCTGATGAACAGCGAGCGCCGCGCCTCCGTGGTGGCCTGACCGGATGTCCGTGGCGAAGCCGTCCTCGATGACCGCGCCGTCGAGCGCCCTCGTGCGAGTGCTCGCGCATCGCTGGTTCGGGATGGCGCGCGATGCGGCGTTCGTGTTCGTGGCGACGGCCGGCGTGTTCGCCGTCAGCGACGGCTACCCGCCGGCGCAGGTGGCAGTGCTGGCCGTGATCAACACCGCGCTCGTCTTCGCCTGGTGCCTGGTGGCGGACGTGTACGACGTCTCCCACCCCCGCGTCGCCACGCCTCCCCTCGGGCGGCTCGTCCGAGGGCTGGTGTGGGTGCTCCTCACGTACCTCGCGGTGCACTTCGTCACGGAGGGCGAGCCGGAGCGCCGCACGATCGTGTTCGCGTGGAGCGCCGCCGTGACCGCCATGGTCCTGGGCTACGCCGGGCGCGCGGTCGCCCTCGCCTGGTTCCAGCGTCGAGGCGCGCTGCGGGAGCGCCTGCTGATCGTCGGCGGCGACGACCAGGCGCAGACCGTGGCGACGCAGATCGCCGCCGAGGCGCATCTGTCGCTCCACCTCCTCGGCGCGCTGGACGAGTTCTCGCCGCGCTCCTCCCGCATCGGGCCCGTCGAGGTGCTGGGCGACCCCCTGGACCTGGAGGCAGCCGTGGAGCGCACCCGCGCCACGGCGGTGGTGGTGGTGGCGAACGCGATCTCGTGGGAGGCGCAGGAGCACGTGATGCAGGTGGCCGCCGACCGGCCCGGCCTGCGCGTGTTCATGGTCGCCGGCGTCTCCGACCTCCTCTCCTCCGAGGTGCTCCCCGCCCGCGACGGCCTCCCCCCGCTGGTGCGCCTGCGCCCGGCGCAGTTGCGCGGCAGTGACGCGCTGATGAAGCGCGCGCTGGACATGGGCGCGGGCGTGCTGCTGCTCCCGGTGCTCGCGCTCGTCCTCGGCGTTGCATGGCTCTCGGGCGGGCGGCCGGTGACGCGCACCGTGGAGGTGCTGGGCCGCGGCGGCCGTACCGTGCGCATGCGCCTGCTGGCGCCCGGCGCGCCGGGGAGCGTGCGGTCCCGGCTGGCCGCCGGGCGCGCCGGCAAGGTGCCCGCGCTCCCGGGCGTGCTGGCCGGCGACCTGAGCCTCGTCGGCCCGCGGCCGATCCCCGCGAGCGCGCTCGATGCGACGGTGGACCTCCGGTGGCGGCGGCGCCTGCTGCTCATGGCGCCCGGCCTCACCGGCCCATGGGACCACGAGGACACGCGGGAGGACAGTGTGCTGGAGGAGCTGGCGTACATCCGCACTTACACGATCTGGGCGGACCTCCGCCTGCTCGCCGTCTCGCTCCTGCGCCTCATGCGCCGTGGCACCGCCGTCCCGGCCCTCCGCGAGCCGGCGCCCGACGCGACGCCGAGCCCGCTCGGCCGCGCCCCCGGCCCCGGGAGCCCTCAATGAACCGGCACGACGAGACGATGCGCATCGAGGACTTCATCGAGGGCGCACGCGCCGGCGTGGACGCGATCGACATCGATGCCACGCGTGGCGTCGCGCGCGTGCTCGTGGAGGGGGCGGAGCGCGGTGCGCGGGTGTTCATCGCGGGCAACGGCGGCTCCGCGGCCATGGCGAGCCACTTCCAGAACGACCTGGTGAAGGCCGCCGCCGTGCCTGGCACGCCGCCGATCCGCGCGCTGTCGCTCATGGACAACGTACCGCTGCTGACCGCCTGGGCGAACGACGACGCCTGGGACGTGGCGCTGGTGCGCGAACTGGAGACGCTGTCGGAGGCGGGCGACCTGCTGGTGGTGATCAGCACCAGCGGCCGGTCGCCCAACCTGGTGAACGCCGCACGCTGGGCGAGCGACCACGGCCTGAAGGTGATCTCGATGACCGGCCGCGCCGCCAACCCGGTCGCCGACGCGTCGGCGCACTGGCTGCCGGTGGCGACGGACAAGGTGCCGCTGGCGGAGGCGCTGTTCGACCTCCTATGCCACGCCCTCGCCTGGGAGGCGAAGGCGCTGCGAGAGGGCGTCGCGGACCGCTAGGGCGAGGACGCAGCGCCCGCGCGGACGCGGTAGATGCGCTCCACGAAGTGCGGATTCTCCAGCGAGACCACGCCCACCTCCTCGAAGTCCCGCTCCAGCAGGACCGGCGATATCAGGCGGTCCAACTGGCCCTGGCCGTCCTGCCGGATCACGATCCAGCGCACGTGCTGCCCCGGATCGCGCAGCGCGTCCTCCCAGTCCGGGACGGTCTGGGAGACGCCCTCGTGCATCACCTGGTCCAGGTGGATGTCGATCGCGGGGATCAACTGAGCGTGGTCGCGCAGGGACATCAGGATGTCACCGCCGTCGTAGACCTCGTTGAAGAGCGTCGCCGTCGCCTCGAAGTGGCGGTAGCCCTGTTGCGTCGCGTCGCGCACGGTGATGACGGGCTGCGGCGAAGTCATGAACGCGACGAACTGCGCCACCACGACCACTACCGCGATCAGCGCCGGCAGCCGCCCGAAGGCCGCCAGCACTCCGATGCCGACCGCGGCCGCGGGGATCGCGATCACGCCGTAGCGCGCGTTCAGCAGGCCGAAGCCCTCGTACACGGAGTCGTGGCGCAGGACGGAGCCACCCTGGTAGAGCGTGAGCGCGAAGAACGCGAGCGATGTCGCCGGGAGGATGAGCGCCACCAGCGCCACGGGACGCCTCGCGATGACCGCGTACACGGCCAGCCCCGCCACGGCCACCGCCGAGGCGATCCAGCCGACGTTGTCCAGGATGGTGTAGCCCAGGTTGAGCGTGACATTGCGCACGTTGCCGGTGAGGTCCAGGCCCGACGCCTGCTGCGCCACGGCGGACTCGTTGTTCTGGAGGAAGGCGTTGGGCGCGCCGAAGATCAGCCAGTTGTAGACGACGAACAGGAAGATCGGGAACACCGAGAGCGAGACGAACGCCAGCAGTTCGCCCTCCATGCGCCGCTGCCATTCGCCCGTCGGGCGTTCGCCGTAGGGGAGGCGCGACATCACCATGAACGCCACGCCGGCCGGGACGAAGAGCCAGGCCTCGTAGCGGATCAGCGCCGCCGCGCCCACCATGAGGCCCGCGGCGGTAAGCGCGCGCTGGTTGTTCGCCGGGTCCTTCGACCACAGCACCAGGTAGAACCACGCGCCCATGGTCAGCGCCGCAAACGGCGTCTCCGACATCGGCGTCCCCGCCAGGAACATGAAGTTCGGCGACAGCGCCAGCGCCAGGACGGCCACCCAGGCGGCGGCCGCGGAGCGCGTGATCACGTACACGAAGCGGTGGAGGTAGTAGATCGTCGCCACCAGCGAGACCACGGACACGATGATCCCGGCCGCGCCGGAGCGGTAGGCCCAGTCGATCCAGATGAACGGCAACATGAGCGCCGGGTGCAGCGGCAGCCAGGTATTGCCGAACTGCGTGAACCCCGGCTGCTTGTTGTCCACGATCGACCGGGCGATAGTGAGCCGCGCGCGTCCGTCCGCCCACACCCAGTCCAGGTCCGCCTGTAGCACCACCGCCAGGTTCACCACCGCGGCGACGACGGCCAGCAGCAGCACGATCCGCGAGTGCCGCCGCGAGGGCAGCGCCACCGGCAGGTCCCACGCACGCCGCGGCAGGTCCGTGAGCCAGCGGCGGCCCAGCCCCTGGAACACGCGCTCCACTCCGGTCGCGCGGCGCGCCGTGCCGCCTCGATAGCCACGCAGGCGCGGCGGCGCCGCGCTCATCGAGGGGTCACGTCCTGCGAGCGCGGGCGGCGGCCGGCGCCGTGCCGTCGGCGGATCTGCCAGAGGACGCGCGGCTGCTCTACGAAGAAGCCCGGCGTCAGGCGGATGGTGGAGCCGTCCACGTGCAGCCACTCCACCGGCAGTTCGCGCACGTCGAGTCCCAGGCGCTGTGCCACGACCAGGAACTCCACGTCGAAGTTCCAGCGCTCCACGAACAGGCGCGGCAGGATCGCCCCCACCGCCTCGCGCCGGACAACCTTGAATGGGCACTGCGTGTCCGTGAACGGCAACCCCACGATCGTCCGCTGTAGCCACGCGAACCCGCGGCTGCCGAGGCGGCGCACCAGCGGCTGCGTCGCGCGCTCCCGTCGTCGCCCCGTCACCACGTCCGCGCCACCCTCGATGAGCGCGAGCGCGGCCCCGAGGTGCTCCGATTCGACCGACAGGTCGGCGTCGAACAGCGCCACGACATCACCGCGCGCCGCCGCCATCCCGGTGCGGAGCGACGCCGCCTTACCCCGGTTCACCTCGTGCTGCACGAGTCGCACATCGATGCTCGCGCTGCGGCCCGCGTCACGGACGATCGAGGCGGTGGCGTCGCGGCTGCCGTCGTCCACGACGATCACCTCGACGATGCCGAGGCCCGGCGCGGCGGCGAGCAACGCGTCCAGCGTCGCGCCGATGCGGTGCGCCTCGTTCTTCGCCGGGATGACGGCCGAGATCGAGGTCACTCGGCCTCCTCGGACGCGTCGCGGAAGACGAAACGGTGGTAGCCGAAGTAGTTCCAGACGACGAGGAGGCCCATGGCGGCAACCTTCGATGCGTTCAACATCAGCGCGCCTTCCGCGGACAGGACGCCGCGGATCCACAGGAGGTTTACGTTGTAGAGCAGCAGGCCGACGGCGGTGAACACGACGTACGCCGTGGCGCTCCGCCTCGAGAGCGACACGCCGAAGGAATAGCGCGCGTTGAGGGTGTAGTTGACGGCCATGGCGCAGCCGAACGAGACGGTGTTGATCGCGATGACCAACGCGGCGTCTCGCACATCGAACGCGAAGAGCAGCGCGTTGAACACCGCGAAGTCCACCGCCGCCGACGTCGCCCCGGCGAGCGCGATGCGCGCGATCCGCCGGTCGAGGGCACGCCGGACCATCGATCCGGCGCCCGCCGCCCGGACGGCGCGAGAGACGCGTGATGCGCGAGTGCTCAGGCGGCACCTCCGGGCACGACGGTCACGGGCGGGCGACGGCGCGCGCTAGCGCTCGTCCTTGCGCTGGTCGCGCAGGAAGCGCTCCAGGTCGTCCAGCAACTCCGG
>JBBDIC010000090.1:8303-18207 GCA_040880625.1 Dehalococcoidia bacterium
CCCCACAGGCTCGCGTTGCGCCACCCGAGGCTGCGCAGGTGGACGTTCAGCACGCCCACGATCCCCGTCTGCCCCTGGTACCGCGACGCCGGCGCCTTCAGCCCGAACATCGTCTCGAACTCCGGGTGCGAGGCAGAGAGCGACACGGGCAGCGGCCGCGTGTGCGGCACCGCCGAGGGCTGCGCGCCCAGCGTCACGCTCATGGTGGAGCCGGTCTCGCGCAGCAGGTCCTCGATCGCCTCGCAGAACGTGCGCCAGCGCAGGTGCGGCTCCACGCCCGGCATCAGCAGGAAGTCGCGCTCGGCGCCCTCCGGGCTGGCGACGTAGATGCGGTTCTCCGGCCAGTCGAGGATGCGCTCGCCCTCGTCCACGCGGACGCGCGGGCGCTGCACCGTGAAGTCATAGAAGCGTTCCGGGTCGACCTCCGCGAGGGGTGTCGCCTTCCATTCCGAGATGAGCGACCGCACGGCGTGCGACGCCGCGCCCGGGCCGTCCGTGAAGCCCGTGAAGGCCGCCAGCAGCACCGGATCGCGCAGGGCGCGGACCTCGTCCAGCGCTCGAAGCGCTTCGTGCATAGAGACTCCCGCTCGATGTTCCTCGGACGGCCCCGGCCGGGCCCAGCCCGTGCCTACACCTGCCCGTGCCTATACCTGAGAGTAACCCGAACCCTGGCGATCGATCCCGGTGCCGCGGCCGCTGGTGATCCAGCCGAACTCCTGGAGCAACTGCTGGCTGTAGCCCACGCGCCCCGTGATCTTGTCTGCCGGTTCTGTGGCGCACAAGAGCGCCGCCTGCGCCATCATGGCGGGCGGCTCACCGCGCGGGTCCTCCAGGCCGTCCACCAACTTGTGGAACACCGTGCCCGGCGTGGGCACCACCTGCGAGGGCGAGAAGCACGCCACGGTGATCCCGTACTGGTAGACCTCCTGCGCGAGGCCCTGCGTGAAGCGCTCCAGCGCCGCCTTGGACGCGCCATACATCGTGCCGCCACGGGCCTGCGTGTCGGCGTAGGGGCCCCGGCCGGGGCCGATGGCGGCGCCGGAGGAGATATTCACGATCGCGCCGGAGCGGCGCTCGATCATCTTCGGCAGCACCGCCTTGGAGAGCATGAACGGGCCGTGGACGTTCACCGCGAACGAGCGCATCCAGCGGCTCGCCGGGTAGTCCACGATGGGGATGTAGTAGTTCAACGCGGCGTTGTTCACGAGGACGTCGACCGGCCCGAAGGCGCTCTCGGCGGTTTCGACCAACTCGTTGACATCGTCCTCCTCGGAGACGTTGGCCGCGGCCGCGAGCGCCTGCCCGCCGGCCGACTTGATGCGCTCCACCGTGCGCTCCAGGGAGCCCTCCAGCTGGTGGTCGCCCTCCTTCAGCGTGCGCGCGGCGCACACCACCTCCGCGCCCTCGGCGGCGAACAACTCCGCGATCGCCTGGCCGATGCCGCGACTGGCGCCGGTGACAAGCGCAACCTTCCCGTCCAACTTGCCCATGCGATGCCCCCTCGTCAGCCCCGCGATGCCCGCGACCGTCTGATCGCGCGGAGTGTATGCCTCGCATGGGGAGGGCGCACAACCCCAGGCGGGGCACGTGCGGCGGCACGAAGAAGCCCCCGCGCGGGGGCCTCGAAGTGCCGAAGTGGCTGGGGATCAGGGACTCGAACCCCGACTGACGGATCCAGAATCCGCTGTCCTACCATTAGACGAATCCCCAGCGGGTCGCCTCCGAGTCTAGCGGATCGCCCGCCTTCAGTGAACCCGGCGCGCCTGCGTGACAGCGTGTTACACTGTGCGACAGGCAGGAGGATCTCCATATGGCCAGCCGCCACCTATCGCTCAGGCTTCACCCGGACGCCCTCGAGCGCCTCGACTCCGAGGGCCGGCGCAGCCGCAGCACGCGCTCCGACCTCGTGAAGTCGCTCATCGAGGAGGGCCTCCGGATGCGCCAGCACCCCGGCATCGTGTTCCGTGCGGGACCGGCCGGTCGCCGCCCTGCGCTGGCTGCCGGACCGGACGTCTGGGAGGTCGCTCGCGTCTTCCGTGACCCCGCCGACCACGACGGCGATGCCGTCTCGCGGACGGCCGACCTGACCGGCCTCGAGGCGGGGCAGGTGCGGACCGGGATGCGCTACTACGCGGAGTACGCCGCCGAGATCGACGAGTGGATCGGGCGCGTGGACGAGGAAGCGGAACGCCTGGAGGCTGCCTGGCTCAGGGAGCGTGAACTGCTCCACCGTTGAGGCTGCTCCTGGACGAGATGTGGCCGCCCACGATCGCCGACGCTCTGCGGTTACGCGGGTACGACGTCGTCGCGGTCGCCGAGCGACTGGATCTCCGCTCACGTCCCGACGAGGAGATCTTCGCCGTCGCGCAGTCCGAGGGGCGCGTCATCTTCACGGAGAACGCGCCGGACTTCCACAACCTCGTGGTCGCATCGATGGAGGCGGACCGCCCGTTCGCCGGGGCGATCTTCACGAGCAACCGCAGGTTCCCGCGCTCCGATGACCGAACGCCCGGCCGCGTCGTCAACGCGCTTGCGCGGCTCCTCGACGAGGACACAGAGCTGGCGTCGCAGGAACACTGGCTCCAGTAGCCCTACCCCGTCGCCGCCTCGACCACCCCCGCTGCGGCGCGCAGGCGGTCCGCGCAGACGCCCTGGCCGATGATCTCCATCGACTCGAACAGCGGGGGCGAGACGCGGCGGCCCGTCACCGCGAGGCGTACCAGCGTGAAGAGGTCGCCCGCCTTCACGCCGAGTTCGTCGCAGAGCGCGCGCATCTTCGCCTCCAGCGCCGCCGCCTCGAACGGGCCGACGGACTCCACCACGGCGGCGGAGCGTGCGAGGGCGCGCGCCGCCTCGGCCGGCTGGTCGCGCCACTTCTTCTGGAGGAACTCTTCCGCCGGGGGCGACTGGATGTCGCCCTGCCAGAAGAAGTCCACCAGCGGGGCGACGTCCGCCAGCGTCTGGATGCGCTCCTGGATGAGCGGCGTCACCGCCTCGACCAGAGCGCGGTCGACGGGCCGCGCGACGTCTGGCGGCAGGTCCATCTCCAGGCGGCGGGCGATCGCCTCCGTCAGGTCGTCCTCCAGCATCTCGCGCAGGTAGACGCCGTTGAGCCAGGACAACTTCTCCAGGTCGAACACCGCCGGGTTGAGGCTCAGGTGCTCGATGTCGAAGACCTCGATGAGGCGCTCGCGGCTGAAGACGGTCTCGTCGCCGTGGCCCCAGCCGGTGATACACAGGAAGTTCAGCAGGGCGTCCGGCAGGAAGCCGTCCGCGGCGTACTCCAGCACGGAGCGGGCGCCGTGGCGCTTCGACAATTTGCCGCCGCCGGGCGCGAGGATGATCGGGGTGTGGACGTAGACCGGCCGCGGCTCGCCCAGCGCGTCGAACAGCAGCGCGTGGCGGGGCAACGAGGGGATCCACTCGTCGCCGCGGGTGACGTGCGTGATCTCCATCGCCGGGTCGTCCACCGCGTGCGCCAGGTGGTACGTGGGAAACCCGTCTGTCTTGAGTATCACGAAGTCGTCCAGCGTGTCGTTCTGCACCTCGATGGGGCCGCGCAGCAGGTCCTCCGCCACGGTCGTGCCGCCCTCCGGCGTCTTGAAGCGGACCACGTGCGGCTCTCGCGAGGCGCGCTCCGCAGCCTGGTCGCGCGGGATCGGGCGGCAGCGGCCGTCGTAGCCGGGCGGTTGCTTCGCCTCGCGCTGACGGGCGCGCAGGGCATCGAGTTCCTCCGGCGAGCAGAAGCACGGGTAGGCATTGTCCTGCTCCACGAGGCGCGCCGCGGCTGCCTGGTAGGACGGCAGCCGCTCCGACTGGCGGTACGGCGCGTGCGGCCCGCCGATGTCCGGCCCCTCGTCCCAGTCGAGGCCGAGCCACGCGAGCGATTCCAGGATGCGCTCCTCCGAGCCCTCCACCCGGCGGGCCTGGTCCGTGTCCTCGATGCGCACGAGGAACTGGCCGCCGGCGTGACGGGCGTGGAGCCAGGCCCAGACGGCCGTGCGGACGTTGCCCACGTGCGGCTCGCCGGTGGGGCTGGGCGCGTAGCGCACGCGCACCGGGCGATCGCTGGCGCTGGTCATGCCGGGACTCCGATCTCGATCGCCGGCTGCACGCCGAAGTCCGCGCGCAGGCCCTCGATGGCGTCACGCAGGTCGTCCGGGACGGGCGCCTCAAACGTGCGCCACTGGCCGTTGGAGGCGAGCGTGAAGCCCAGGCGGTACGCGTGCAGCGCCTGCCGCCCGATCCTCGCCGATGTCCGGCCGTACAGGAAGTCGCCCACGATGGGATGACCGATCGCCTCCATGTGGACGCGGATCTGGTGGGTGCGCCCCGTGGAGATGCGCACCTCCGCCAGCGCCGCCTCCCCGCCGTACTGCTCCAGCCGCCGGTACTGGCTGCGCGCGTACTGCCCGTCCTCCACCACCGCGCGGCGGCGCGGGTCCTCCGGGTCGGCGCCCAGCGGCGCCTCGATGATGCCATCGGGGGGGTCGAGGATGCCCTCCACCAGCGCCAGGTAGGCCTTCTCCGTCTCGCGGTTGCGCCACTGTTCCTTCAGCATCGCCTGCGACTCGTGCGACTTCGCCAGGGCGATCACGCCGGTGGTGTCGCGGTCGAGCCGGTGGACGATGCCCCCACGCTCGGTGTCGTCGATCTCGGCGACCTCCGGGTAGCGCGCGCGCACGGCGTTGATGAGCGTCGCCTCCCGCACGCCCTCCCGAGGGTGGACGACGAGCCCCGCCTGCTTGTTCAGCACCAGCGTCTGCTCGTCCTCGTACAGGATGTCCAGCGGGATGTCCCCCGCCGCCAGGTCCATGTCACCGAGCGTCGGCTCCTCGAGGCGCACCGTCGCGCCCGCGGCAACGACCACGCCCGGCTTCACCACCGGGGTACCGCCCACCTCGACCTTGCCGGCCTCGATGAGGCGGCGCACCTGCGCGCGCGAGAGCGCCGGAAACTGCGCGACGACCGCACGGTCGAGGCGCGCGTCCTCGTCCACCTGGAAGACGGTCACCTGGCTCATCGCGGTACCTCGGCGCCGTCGGCGACATCCGCCTCCTCGAGCTCGACCGCGGCCGGTTCGAACAAGGACAGGACGACGATGGCGATGATGCCGAGCACGATCGCGGAGTCCGCCAGGTTGAACGACCACGGGTAGTAGATCGGGTCGATGAAGTCCGTCACGGAGCCCAGCCGGATGCGGTCGATCAGGTTGCCCACCGCCCCGCCGAGGATGGCGCTGAGCGCGATCGAGTACCAGCGCGATTGCGCCGGCATCGTGAGCAGGAAGAACGCGATCGCCGCGATGGCGATGAGCGGCGCGATGATGAGGAAGTCGCCGGCGCCCTGCAGGATGCCGAAGGCGGCGCCGGTGTTGCGGATGTGGACGATGCGGATGACCTCCCAGCCCTCCGGCCAGGCGTCGCCGGGGGACAGCGACCCGCGCACGGCGGCCTTCGTCACCTGGTCCAGCAGCACCACCAGTCCGGCCACCAGCAAGAACCGCACGAGGCGGTACGTGAGCCGGTGCGTCCGGTCGGGGGCGTGCTCGGCAGTGGCGTCGTCCATGGACGATCCATGCTACGTCGCGCCTCGGTCAGGATCGCCCCCACTGCGCGTTCCTACGTGCGAGGGCGGGCGTGCGAGGGCGACGTGTAAACTGGAGAGCGCAGGCCGGCCGCCGGCCCCATCCGACGGAGGATGCTCGTGTCCCTCTTCCGCGCCGACCCTCGAAGCCAGGAGCCCCGCGACGACGGTCGCGTGCGGCTGCCCCCGGGCCAGCGGCTCACGGACGGCTGGCCGGTGCTCCACTACGGCTCCGTCCCCCGCATCGACCTGGCCGAGTGGCGCCTCCAGATCTTCGGCCTCGTGGAGGAGGAGCGGACCCTCACCTGGGACGAGTTCATGGCGCTGGAGCAGGTTTCCTCGCACAACGACATCCACTGCGTGACCACGTGGAGCAAATTCGACAACGACTGGGAGGGCGTCCGCTTCACGGACCTCCAGGCGCTGGTGCGCGTGAAGCCGGACGCGAAGCACGTGGTGTTCCACTCGTACGGCGGGTACACCACCAACGTTCCGCTGGCGGAACTCCAGGCGCCGGAGAACATGCTGGTCCACACGCACGACGGCGAGCCGCTCACGCCGGAGCACGGCTGGCCGCTCCGCGGCCTGGTGCCCAACCTCTACTTCTGGAAGAGCGCCAAGTGGATCCGCGGCATCGAGTTCGTGGCCCAGGACCGCCCCGGCTTCTGGGAGATGTACGGCTACCACATGCACGGCGACCCCTGGACCGAGGAGCGGTACGGGTAGCACCGTGGCTATCCTCGCTTCATGAAACTCTTCGAATGTCAGTACTGCGGCCAGTTGCTGGGGTTCGAGAACACCCGGTGTGAGCGCTGCGGGCACCTCCTGGGCTACCTGCCGGAGCGCGAGGTCCTGAGCGCCCTCGGTCCCGGGGGCGTCGAGGGCTGGCGGCCGCTGGCGGACGTCGATCACCTCTACCGCTTCTGTGCGAACGACACGCACTCCGTCTGCAACTGGCTCGTGCGCTCCGACTCGCCGGAGCACTACTGCCAGGCGTGCCGCCTCAACCGCACCATCCCGAACCTGAGCGAACCACGGCACGTCTATCGCTGGCAGCGCCTTGAGTGGGGCAAGCACCGGCTGGTGTACGGCCTCATGCGCCTCGGCCTGCCGCTCAACGCGAAGCGCGACCACCCCGAGGTGGGGCTCGCATTCGACTTCCTCTCGCCGGACGACACGCTCTGGGGCCAACCCGTCACCACCGGCCATAACCGCGGCCTGATCACGCTCAACATCGCCGAGGCTGACGACGCCGAGCGCGAGCAGTTGCGCGCCAACCTCGCGGAGCCCTACCGCACGGTCCTCGGCCACTTCCGGCACGAGGTGGGCCACTACTACTGGGAGCGCCTGATCGAGGGCGAGCCGCTCATCGAGCGCTTCCGCGCGCTGTTCGGCGACGAGCGGCGGGACTACGCCTCGGCGCTGGAGCAGCACTACAACGGCGGCATGCCGCCGGACTGGAACCAGCGCCACATCAGCACCTACGCCGCGGCGCACCCGTGGGAGGACTGGGCGGAGACGTGGGCGCACTACCTGCACATGGTGGACACGCTGGAGACGGCCTACGCCTTCGGCCTGAGCCTGGCGCCGCGCAGCGGGCACGACATCGCCCTCTCGGTGATCGTCGACTTCGACCCGTACGAGGAGCCCGACTTCGGCCGCGTGATCGACCACTGGCTGCCGGTGGTCTACGCGGGCAACAGCCTGAACCGCAGCATGGGCCAGCAGGACCTCTACCCGTTCGTCCTGACGCCCGGCGTGCTGGAGAAGTTGCGCTTCGTCCACGAGGTGGCGCGCGGCAACGGCTCGCGCGCCACGCGCAACGTGCCGGCCGCCGGGTAGCCAGAAGCCCGGCCTTGCGGCCGGGCTTCCTCGCGTCGAGTTGCCTCGACAGTTCGGGGCATGCTTGCGCTAGATGAAGACGCGGGAGCCCTTGTGGCGGACGTTGCCGGAGCGCACGGCCTCGGCGGCCACGGCCTCGGCGACGCGTGTGACCACGTCCTCGTTGAACACGGACGGCAGGATGTAGTCCTCCGTCAGCAGTTCGTCCGGGATCGTCTCCGCGATCGCGCGGGCGGCGACGATCTTCATCTCCTCCGTGATGTCCTTCGCGCCGGCGTCCAGCGCGCCACGGAACAGGCCGGGGAAGCAGAGCACGTTGTTGATCTGGTTCGGGAAGTCGGAGCGCCCGGTGGCGATCACGCGCGCCTTGCCGATGATGTCGTACGGCATCACCTCCGGCACCGGGTTCGCCAGCGCGAACACGATCGAGTCGGGCGCCATGGTGTCGATCCATGACGGCTGGATCAGGTTCGGGCCGGAGAGGCCCAGGAACATGTCCGCGCCGGCCAGCGCCTCCTCGATCGTGCCGTCGAAGCCCTCCGGGTTGGTGTGCTCGGCGAACCACTCCTTGGCCGGGTTCATGTGCTCCGCGCGGCCCTGGTAGACGGCGCCCTGGCGGTCGAAGCCGATCACGTTCTTCACGCCGAAGTTCATCATGATCTTGGAGCAGGCCACGCCGGAGGCGCCCACGCCCAGCACGCAGACCTTCAGGTCCTCCGGGCGCTTCTTGATGATCTTCAGGCTGTTGATCAGCGCCGCGAGCACCACCACGGCCGTGCCGTGCTGGTCGTCGTGGAACACCGGGATGTCCAGTTCGGCCCGCAGCCGATCCTCGATCTCGAAGCAGCGAGGCGCAGAGATGTCCTCCAGCAGGATCCCGCCGAACGTGGGCGAGATCGCCTTCACGATGCTGATGATCTCCTCGGTGTCCTTCGTGTTCAGGCAGAGCGGCCACGCGTCGATGTCCGCGAAGGACTTGAAGAGCATGGACTTGCCCTCCATGACCGGCATCGCCGCTTCCGGGCCAATGTCGCCCAGGCCCAGGACGGCGGTGCCGTCCGTGACGACCGCGACAGTGTTGGGCTTGATGGTGAGCGACCACACCGCGTCCGGGTTGTCGTGGATCGCCATGCACACGCGGCCCACGCCGGGCGTGTAGACGTGCGCGAGTTCCGCGTTCGTGCGGATGTGGACCTTGTTCGCGATCTCGATCTTGCCGCGGCGGTGCAACTGGAACGTGCGGTCGGAGGCGTGCTGCACCTCCACGCCCGGGATCTCGTGGACGGCCTCCACAATGTCGTGGGCCTTCTTCTCGTCGTCGCACAGGATGATGAAGTCGCGGACGATCTGGTCCGGATTCACATCGGCAATGTCGATGTCGATGATCTGCGCGCCGCGGTCGCCCAGGACGGTGGCGACGCGCCCGTGCATGCCGGGCTGGTTCTCCATGCGCAGGCGGAGGAGCAGTTGGTAGCCGGCCCCCGGATTCGTGCGGTCCGGGTACTGCTTGACGAGACGGTCCAGGCGATCCGTGATCATGGGGGGCCCCTCCGCGCGCGCGATCGAGTGTGCCGACTATACCGCCGCTGCCCGCAGGGGACAGCCCTCATGCCGCTCGCGCATCGAGCGCTGCCGCGGGACGCGCCGGCGGGGGCGTCACCAGAGGACCCGGAGAACGAACTGCCTCAGTTGATCGTTAGGGTTTTCGGACGCCGGTTACGCTTCTGTAACATCCTCCCACCACACTGGGGGAAAGGGCTTCCTGCCGGTGATAGAGTGTCGAACCCGCACCGGGGTGGCCAGGGATATCAACAGGCCCCTAGGGCCAGACAGCCGAGGCGGTGACGAAATGCTCGGAATCTCCAGGACCCGCAAGGACGTGCGCCACCAGGCAGGCTCCCAGGCCCGCGCGCTCGCCGAGCGCGGCATGCATCGAGCGGAGGCGCTGCGTCACTCCCTGAGTGACTCGCTGGGCGACTCCCTGCCAGACGCGCAGGACCGCCTGCACGACCTCCGCGAGCAGGCGCAGCCCGTGCTGGACCGCGCCCGCGAGCGCGCGATGGACATGGCCGTGGAGAGGGGGCTACGCCGCAAGCGCTCCCGCTCGAAGAAGCCGCTGCTGCTCGTCGCGTTGCTGGCGATCGCCGGCGGCGTGGCCGCCTACATCTACTTCAGCCGCCGCGACGAAGAGCCGGCCTACCTCGTACACGAGCCCGACGCCCCGGACGCCGAGCCGGCCGGCCCGACCTCGCCCGGCGGATCGACGAGCGACCGTGGCCCCTCCGGCAACGGCTGGGGCGGCGACCCATCGCCGTCGCCCTCGACGCCGCAGCGCGAGATGGCCGGCGCGCTGGGAGGCCACCACCCGACGCCCCCGCCCGCCCCGCAGGCGGCCAACCCGTCCGTCCCGTTCGCCTCGGCCGGCAGCACGCCCGCCGGACGCACGGCCGCGTGGGACCTGCCTCGCTAGGACGCG
>JBBDIC010000090.1:18307-20672 GCA_040880625.1 Dehalococcoidia bacterium
CGGCAGCACGCCCGCCGGACGCACGGCCGCGTGGGACCTGCCTCGCTAGGACGCGGCGACCGGCATGATCGCTAGGACGAGCGTTGGTATCCTCGTTGTCGGCTCGACCGTTCGGGCCGGCGACGATGCTCCCATCGTCTAGCGGTCAGGACGGCACCCTTTCAAGGTGCAGACAGGGGTTCGACTCCCCTTGGGAGCACCACCCATCCGAATCTGAGACATGGCCCTCGACACCGGTCATCGGTGCGAGGGCCTTCTCATTTGGGTGCATCGCGGAGGGAGACACGGACTGCCCCGTGCGCCTGGCGCCACCGGGGGTGGGGCTTACGATGGTTTGAGGTACATTGGCGCGCGGTATTCGAAGCGCGGGGGAGTAGGACGTTGGAAGAGTTCCGGCTCCGACGATTTCACGGAGTGCCCTTCGAGCACTTCACCTGTCTCGCACCAGCGAAGCTTCCTATCTCGTTCAGCGAGCTCTGTTCGCGGACAGGCGTTGACCCAACGGAGATTGGATTCCTCGAGGCGCATCGACACGTGGAGGATGACCGAGACTCCGTCGTATCGTTGCTCGTGACCCCCAATCCGGAGGCGGACGACGAGGTGTGGATCCGCTTCTCGACAATGCCTGCTGCGTGGAAGGATGACCCTGACGAGGATCCTAGCGAGCCAGGGGAGCCAGGGGAGCCAGGGGAGCCAGGGGAGCCAGGGGAGCCATCGCATCTTGAGGCTGAGGGGCTTTCCGAGACAGAGACCGGTGTGCCAACCGGAGTCTTCTTGTCGACGGACGAGTTCTTTGACCTAGTGAGCAAGTTCGTGCCCAGCGCTCTCTCTTTTCGATGCTCAGCCGAGATCGACCTGCCGGCGGGTGTTCAGCCGGTTGTCCGTTTGCCAATCCGTTTGTGGGCTGATGGCGCATTGCCCTTGCGCGACCTGATGGGTGCGCGGTTCGAGCTAAGGCGCCGTGGGCTGAGCGAAGCATGGGCAGCTATTGACGTCCGAGACGAAGATATCCATATCGTCATGTCCTTCAAGAAGACGTGTTCTTTTTCCGAGGTAGTCGAAAGCTCATGGAGGGCCGCGATGAGCGCTCTCTCTGCGATCACTGTCGCTGACAAGGAGAAGGGCCGATGATGGCTCGCCAGTATGGAAGCGGTTCCCGGCCCGTACACGGACACCGCGTGCACGCCTCGCGGAGCTCGTCGCCGCCATTCACCATCACCCAGTGGAAGGGCGGCCAGGACGACTTCCACACAGGACCCGAGTGGCTCGACATTGACCTCGTTGCGGATCGACACGTTGACGCTTTGCTCTCCGACATGGAGCAGCGACACGAACGGCTCACTGATAAGGTTCGGGCGCAGACGGATCTCCTGGACGAGTTCAGCGATGCTCACGCGGAGCTCGCGCAGAAGTTTCGTGGATTCGAGTCTGCAACGACGCACCGCCTTCAGGTCCTCCAATCCGCCGTCGAAGAGATCCAGCCAGGGCCATGGGTTTCGGCGGCGTTCCAAATGCGCCTGCTCGACTTTGTAAGTTGGGGTCCGAAATGGGACGAGCAAGGCGCAGCAGCGATTTCAACCGAAGTGGCGAAGGCCGCGACGCAGATTGCGGCGGCAACTGCCGGCTTGGTTCGTGAGCCTGAGCTCATCCCTGTTACGGATGGAACCATCGAACTCGTCTGGGACTTCACGCCAGATGTGTCGGTGTCCGGTTTCGTTGACGAGAACGGGCTCCGCGGCTCAATCGTCGTGCATGGTGAGCAGGTCGACACAGTCAAAGGGGGCCTACCTGCCCTCGCCGCAGTTCTGCGCGAGGAGGCTGCATCGCTTTGACGTTCGACCCGTGCCCAGCCGTGGCCGACTCCGAGCGTGTGGTGGCGATGGTTCACCGCAACATGCTGAAGCCCTCGACGAGGTTGCCAACAGGCTCGGCCGTGAAGGGCACTACCCTCGACCCCGGCACGCACTCGGTGGCGTTGGTCGACCGAGTGAGTTGCGATGAGATGGACTTCATCGCCCGATGGAGCGCGCACGGGCGGCTGACTTGGTGTGGCCGGGACGTGCGCGGAGTGCCCTTGGACGATGGTTGGTTCGATGCGGTACCAGACCCTACTGGGGCGGACGAGGTGAAATTCGCGTCAGAGCCTCAGGCACACGGCGCGCTCGTAGGGTCCCTCGACGATCAAGCCGCCCGCGAAGCTCTTGTCAGGGCGGCGATCCGCTCTGGCGGCTTCATCTCCCCCCCGAATACCTAGCCTCGTGCAGACAGGGGTTCGACTCCCCTTGGGAGCACCACCCAGCACGAACGAAGCGCCGCCTTCGGGCGGCGCTTCTGCGTCCGCGGCATTCCCGAGCGCCTTCGTCGC
>JBBDIC010000091.1:0-3192 GCA_040880625.1 Dehalococcoidia bacterium
GTGACCGACCCCGCCCGCCCGCACATCGACTGGCCCGCCGTCGCCGCCGAGGCGCTGGAGGTCCTGCGCGGCTACCTGCGCATCGACACCTCGAACCCGCCCGGCCGCGAGGCGCCCGCCGCTCGCTACCTCGCCGCCATCCTCGAGGCGGAGGGCATCGCCACCGAGGTCATCGAGATCGCCCCGGAGCGCGAGGCGGTCGTGGGCCGCATCCGCGGCGACGGCTCGAAGCGCCCGCTGATGCTCGCGAGCCACATCGATGTCGTCCCCGTGCGCCGCGAGTTCTGGAGCGTCGACCCGTTCGGCGGCGAGGTGCGCGACGGGCGCATCCTCGGGCGCGGCGCGGTGGACATGAAGGGCGTCGGCGTGATGCACCTCTTCGCGATGATCCTCGCGAGGCGGCTGGCCCTCCCGCTCACGCGCGACCTCGTCTTCCTCGCCGTCCCGGACGAGGAGACCGGCAGCGACCGCGGCATGGCGTGGCTCGTGCAGCACCGGCCGGACCTCTTCGACGTGGAGTTCTCCCTGAACGAGGGCGCCAGCGGCCTCGACGAGTTCGGCGACGCCCCCTCGCACCTCTTCGAGGTAGCCGTCACCGAGAAGGCGATGTCGCCGCTGCGCCTGCGCGTGGTCGGCACGCCGGGCCACGGCAGCAAGCCCGCCGCCGACAACCCCATCGTCACGCTCCTGGGGGCGGTCGCCCGCCTCGCCGAGTGGACGCGGCCCGTCACCTACACGCCGGAGACGCGCGCCTACCTCGCGCGCCTCGAGGCCGCGGGCGTCATCGATGATGCGCAGGACGGCTCGGCCATCGAGGGCGCGGTGACGGCGAGCCCGGACACGGAGGCGGCGTTCACGAACACCGTGAACGTGACCATGTTCCACGCCGGCGAGAAGAACAACATGATCCCCGCATTCGCCGAGGCCGAACTCGACTGCCGCCTCCTCGCCGGGCAGGACCCCGAGGACTGGCGCCGCCAGGTCGTCGCCCGCATCGACGACCCGCGCGTAGAGGTCACCTTCATCTACGACCACGAGCCCGCGCCCGCCGTCTCCGAGTGGGACACGGACCTCTCGCGCGCCATCGACGCCGTCCTCCGCGAGGCGTTCGAGGACGCCGTGGTCGTCCCCGCCACCTCGATCGTGGGCACGGACAGCCGCTTCCTCCGCCCGCTGGGCGTCCCCTCCTATGGCTTCATCCCCTGCCTCCTCAGCCAAGCCGAACGCGACGGCTTCCACGGCAACGACGAGTTCCTCACCGTCGACAACTTCAACATGGGCCTCGAAGTCATGTTCGAGGTCGTACGGCGCGTCTCCACCGCAGCGGAGTAGCGCTACGTGCCGAATCCCGCGTAGGGGCGCAGCGTGCTGCGCCCTTCCCTGCCCGCTACCGTGCCCGCATGAGGGAACCGAAGCGACTCCAGCGCCGCCCCCACTACCAGGGCATGCCCGTCCCCTCCACGCTCGTCATCGAAGACGGCGTCCCGGACTTCACCACGCCCGACGGCGACCGAGTGCTGGACCACGTCCAGCGCAACCTCTGCCACCTCTGCGGCGAGCGCCTGCGCGTAGAGATCGCCTTCGTCGGCGGCGTCGTCTCGATGAACACCGGAATGTTCCGCGATGGCCCGCTCCACCTCGAATGTGCGCGCTTCTCGTTCTTCGCGTGCCCGTTCGTGGCGGGCCGCAAGGCCACCTACCGCTACGTCCGCCCGGACCGAGTCGTCGCCCACCGCCAGGCCACCCCGCACCGCCCCGACCACATGGCCCTGTGGGTAACCCAGGGCTACTCCATCCTCGGCGCCGGCGACACCATGCAGTTCATCGCCCACGCCGCCACCCGCATCGAGTGGGACTGCGAGGTCTGGGCCCGCTTCAGCGACGCCTGACGCCCAGCGCCCGCCCTCCCCCTCCCTCTGACCCTTCCCCCTTTACGGGGGAAGGTTGGGATGGGGGCTCGTGCAGGCATCGTGCACGAAGCGGGCGGGACATCCGATGGGGAGATGGCACGCGGGCCGCACGATCGGGAGGCTGGAGCGCCGAGCGGCCCACTGCGTCGTCCCACCGAGCGGAGCGTATTCGCCCGCGGCCGTATCCTTCCGCGATGACCGACACACCGTCCGATACCTACACCCACGGGCACCATGCCTCCGTCGTCGGGCAGCACGCGCGGCGCACGGCGGAGCGCGAGGCCGCGTACCTGCTGCCGAGGTTGCACGCCGGGATGCGGCTGCTCGACATCGGCTGCGGCCCGGGCACCATCACCACCGGTCTCGCGCGCGCCGTCGCACCCGGCGAGGCCGTGGGCATCGAGGTGGCGCCGGAGGTGCTGGTGCAGGCGCGCGAGCATGCGGCCGCCGAGGGCGTGGCGAATGTCCGCTTCGAGGAGGCGAGCGTCTACGCGCTCCCGTACGAGGACGCCTCCTTCGACGTGGCGCACGCGCACCAGGTGTTGCAGCACCTGGCGCAGCCGGTGGCGGCGCTACGCGAGACGCGTCGCGTGCTGCGCCCGGGCGGCATCGTGGCGGTGCGCGACGCGGACTACCAGACGATGGTGGCGTGGCCTCGAGAGCCGGAGATCGACCACTGGCGCGACGTGTACCACGCGGTGGCGGCGCGCAACGGCGCGGAGGCGGACGCCGGCCGGCGCCTGCCCGGCTGGCTGCGCGAGGCGGGATTCGAGGACATCGTGACCACGGGCACGGCGGTGGTCTTCGCCGACCCGGAGAGCGTGCGCAACTGGGGCGCGTCGTGGGCGGAGCGCATCCTGCACTCCAGCATCGCGGAGCAGGCGGTGGAGTACGGGCTCGCGACGCGCGCCGACCTCGAGGCGATCGCGCGCGGCTGGCGCCGGTGGGCGGCGAGCGAGGACGCGGTGTTCATGTACACGAATGTGGAGTGCGTGGGGGTGCGTGGGGCGTAGGCGGGCAGCGGATCGCGTCGATTGCGCTCAGCCTGAGCCCGCCGAAGGGAGCGCGAAACGCTATCGGACGATCGTGGTGGTGATCGGGAGTTGGTCGGGCGCGCGCGGATCACCCCCATCCCCGCCTTCCCCCCTCAAGGGGGAAGGGGCCGGAGGCGGAGGGGGAAGGGAGCGGAGGCGGAGGGGGAAGGGAGGAGCGTGGGGCGGCCTCGATCCGCTCATCCTGAGCCTGTCGAAGGACGAGCGCGGGCGTACCTCGATGCCGCGTG
>JBBDIC010000092.1:0-1628 GCA_040880625.1 Dehalococcoidia bacterium
ACCGACCGCGGCCTGCTCCTGTCCAACGAGGTCTTCGTGGACCTGCTGCCCGACACGGACGCCTGACCGATGGCGATCCAGGTGCATCGCTGCTCGCACTGCGGGCGAGAGGTGCTCGTCCGGATCGCGGGCCCGCTGAGCGCAGAGCAGGTGCGCCGCCGCGTCGCGGAGGAGATGCGCCCGGAGGCTCCGGGCCGCCCGGCGCGCCCCGCCTGGTCAGACCGCCTCCGCGACGACATCTGGACCGGCATCTCCGGCGCCCGCACCCCCGTCCCCCGCGACGAACCCCCTACCGAGTGCCCCTCGTGCGGCCGTCCCACGCTGACGCTGGACCGAGTCTTCGAGGCGTAGTCCTCCGGCCCCCTCCCCCATCTAGGGGAGGGTTGGGGGTCTCGCTCTGCTGCTGCCCGCCCGCCTCTCCCCGTAGGGGCGCAGCGTGCTTCTGCGGGCGGCGGAGGGCGCAGCCGCTGCGCCCCTACGCCGGAACCGGCGATGTGGCACGGACATAGACCACGGCGCTGCGACATCGGCGGATACGAAGAGGCGGGGCTGCCCGGGGAAGACAGCCCCGCCTCGAAGTGCCGCGTGTGGACCGCCGGAGGGGACAGCGGGCCTAACGCGTTCTGTGCGGGCTAGCCGAGGTGGGACCTCAGGAAGTACGCGGCCTTGTCGATCTCGCGGATCAGGCCCACGTACAGGTCCTCGGTACCCTTGTCCTCGGCGTCGGCGGCCTCGTCGGAGGCGTCCTTCATCTGTGCGGAGAGTTGTTCGTAGCGTTCCACCAGGCTGCCGACGGCCTCGCGCCAGTCGATCTCGCCGTGCGGGAACTCGTCGATGGTCGTGCGCTCCACGGCGAGGCGGATCGTGCCCTCCGCGGTGGACTTCAGCGCCCGAATGCGCTCGGCGATGGTGTCGGCCGCGGTGCGCGCCAGCACGGCCTGCTCGTCGAACAGTTCGTGCGTGGCGATGAAGTTGGCGCCGGTCACGTTCCAGTGCGCCTGCTTGATCTGCCAGTGCAGGTCGATCATGTCCGCCAGGCGGCCGTTCAGCGTGTCCACCACCGGCGACAGCCGCCTCGACGTCGCGGCCTTCGCCTTCGCGGCTGCGCCGTTGCGGCTGCTCTTCGGGCGGGCGCTGGACTTCGCTGGCATCGCGTGGCACTCCTTCGATGCACCGAAGGTACGTGCCGTTGCACACCAGACGGCTCAATGCATCGCGGGCGAGCGTGACAAAGGTGTTTCAGGACGCCTGAGTGACCACGTACGAGGTGGGGCGAGCCTCGACGAGCGGGGCGCGAGCGGCGGCGGGGCGGCGCTACGGCGTCGAGGGCGCCCGGCGCGGCCCTCGGCGGAAGAACCGGGCGAGGTCGCCTTCCTCCCACGCCACGAGTAACTGCGCGGCGATGCCGACGCTGGAGTACACCCCGGCCAGGACCCCGACCAGGATGACGAGCAGGAAGTCCCGGATCGTCACGCCGCCCAGGGCGAGCATGGCCGCCACGGTCAGCAGCAGCGTGAGCGACGTGTTCAGGGAGCGCGCCATGGTCTGGAGGAGCGCCGCGTTCACGTTCTCCGCCAGCGTCGCGGTGGGCGCGCTGCGCACGTTCTCCCGCACGCGGTCGAAGACCA
>JBBDIC010000092.1:1728-7858 GCA_040880625.1 Dehalococcoidia bacterium
GCCAGCGTCGCGGTGGGCGCGCTGCGCACGTTCTCCCGCACGCGGTCGAAGACCACGATCGAGTCGTGGACGGAGAAGCCGATCACGGTCAGCAGGCCGGTCACGAACATCAGGTTGATCTCGGTCCCGAAGAGCGCGCCGAACAGCGCGAATGCGCCCAGCACGATCAACACGTCGTGCAGCAGCGCCACGATGGCGCACACGGCGTAGCGCACGGGCCGCGGCACGCTGGCGAAGGCGAACGCGACATACGCCATGATGAACAGCGACGCCACGATCACGGCCACCGCCGCGTTGCGCACCGCCACCTCCGACACGACGGCCGAGACCGAGGAGAACTCGCGCACCTCGAAGTGTCCGAACTCGTCGAACAGGCGCTGCTCGATCTCGGTGCGCTCGCCGGCGCCCTCCGTGACGGGCGACTCCTGCTCCGCGGCGCCGGCGTCCTGGTAGTCGTGCGTGTTCGCCGCCGCGATGTAGCCGGCCGTGTCCTCCACGAGCACGCGGTAGACCGTGCCGTCCTCGCAGTCCGCGAGCACCTCCACCACCGTCGCCTCCGTGCCGTGCGGGTAGCGCCCCGCCGACCCGCCGAGGTTGCACGGGTCGTCCTGGAACGGACGTCGGAGGGCCACCTCGCCCTCGCCGCCCTCGGCGCCGAGCGCCAGCGTGCCGACTTCCGGCGCGGGGGCCGGGCCGATGGCGAGACCGGAGCCCGTCGCCTCCGGGGCGACCTCCGTGAAGGAGCCCTCAGGCACCTCCAGTTCGCTGGTGCGGACCAGGTACTGGTTGCTGCCGGTGGACTGGATGCGCGCCTCGCCGTGGCCCAGGTCCGTGTAGGTCTGGCGCAGTTGCTCCTGCGTCACGCCTCGGTCGAAGACGACGAGCATGGTGGTGCCGGACGTGAACTCGATGCCCGGGCGCAGCCCCAGCGCCACGAGGAACACGACCGAGAGCACGAGCGCGACCGCGCTCCCGAGGAAGAAGCGCCGGCGCGCGCCGACCAGGTCTACGCGCCGCCTCACGAGGGCGCTCCCTCGCGGCCGGCGTCCACGGGCGGCGCGTCATGGGGCATGTCCACGAACCAGTCACGGTGGCGCGCGATACCTGTGCCGACGAGCGCGCCCATGAGCGCTCGGGTGACCACGATCGCCGAGAACATGGACACCATCACGCCCACGGCGAGCGTGACGGCGAAGCCCTGCACGAGCGGCGCATCGAAGGCGCCCAGGACGGGGACCTCGATGCCGCCGCCCAGGATGTAGAGGATGGCGCAGGTGATGAGGGTGGTGACGTTGGAGTCGCGGATGGAGGGCCACGCGCGCCGGAAGCCCGCCTCGATAGCGGTGGCGTAGGAGCGGCCGGCGCGCATCTCCTCCTTCATGCGCTCGAAGATCAGGATGTTGGCGTCCACCGCCATGCCCACGGACAGCACGAACGCACCGATGCCGGCGAGCGTGAGGGTCACCGGGATGAGTTTGAACAGCGCCAGCGTAACCAGCGCGTAGACCAGCAGGGCGACCGCAGAGAGCAGCCCCGGCAGCCGGTAGTACAGGATCATGAACAACGCGACGAGCATCAGGCCGATCTCGCCGGCGAGCACGGACTTCTGCACGGAGTCCTCGCCCAGCGTCGCGTCCACGCTCTGCTCCTGTAGCACCGTGAGTTCCAGGGGCAGGGCGCCGGCGTTCAGTTGCACCACGAGTTCACGGGCGCGCTGGAGCGGCAGGTTCGTAATGGTGCCCGCGTCGCTGATGACGGATTGCACCTCCGGCGCCGACAGCAGTTCCTGGTCGAGGAAGATCGCGATCTGCTCGTTCAGATGGCGGCTCGTGATCTGCTCGAAGAGGCTGCCGCCCACGTCCAGGAACTCGAACCCCACGAAGGGGTTGCCCACCTGGTCGAAGCCGACGAACGAGTTGGACCGCAGGTACTGGCCCGTCAGCGCCAGCGTCTCGCCGCTCACCGTGCCGGTGGCCACCTGCCACTGTCCGGCGGCGTCGCACGCGGACGTGGTGGGCTGCGTCCCGGCGGGGACGGCCTCGCAGAACCGCAGTTGCGCCGTGCGTCCCAGCAGCCGGCGCGCCTCCTCCGGCGTCAGGCCGGGAAGTTGCACGGAGATGTTGGACTCGCCCTGGCGCGTGATCTCCGCCTCCGCGACGCCCGTGGCGTCCACGCGCCGGCGGAGGACGCGCGTGGTGCCCTCCAGCGCGGAGTCCAGGTCGTCGTCGAAGCCCTCCGGCACCTCCGCACGCAGCAGGAGACGGGTGCCGCCCTGCAGGTCCAGGCCCAGGCGCATCTCCTCGCGCTCGAATCCGCCGATGGAGACGCCGCGGCCCTCCGGCCACGGAATGCCGGCGGGGAGGAACCGGTCCGGCTGCGCCGGCCACACCACGTACAGGCAGGCCAGCGCGAGCAGGGCGATCCCGGCGAGGGGGAGGATTCTGCGAAGCAAAGACGCCTTCTCTATCGGGTGAACGGGATCACGCTACCGCCGCGATCCGTCAGGCGCGACTCGCAGGACGGAGCGTCGAGGACCCTCGACTAGTCGTCGTCATCATCGTCCCAGTCGTCATCGTCGTCGTCATCCTCATCGTCGTCGTCCCAGTCGTCGTCGTCCTCGTCATCCCAGTCGTCGTCATCGTCATCGTCTTCGTCTTCCTCGTCGTCGTCTTCGTCATCATCGGGAAGGGCGGCGGCGTCCTCGTCGTCCTCGTCGTCTTCGTCCTCTTCCTCGTCCTCGTCGTCCCAGTCGTCTTCCCCGTCTTCGTCGTCGAAGTCGTCTTCCTCTTCCTCCTCTTCCTCGTCGGGGTCGTCGTCATCGGCGGCGCGACGCGCCTCGACGATCGTGACGCCCGGCGCGGCGTCGAGGGCATCGAGCGCGACGCGGAGCGCGTCCTCGATCGCGGCGGCGAGATCCGGCGCGGTGGTGCCTGGCATGGCGAAGCCTGGCGCGAGGATGGTCATCACTGGGTCTCCGATCTCAGAAATGGGGCTCAGCAAGGGATGGCTACGCGTCTGTCTGTTCGTTCGCACGCCTCGAGATCTCCTGCACGGCCACGGTGGTGCCGCGGAGGATGACGCCCGGCGCCGCCTCCAGCAGGATCTCCATCGGCCGGTCCTCGTGCGTGTTGATCTCCTTCACGGTGGCGTAGAAGCCGCCGGTGGTCAGCACCTCGTCGCCCACCTCCAGCGAGGAGATGTCGCGCCGTTGCCGGCGCTGCTGGTTGATGACCGGCTTCAGCAGGATGAAGTAGAACGCCGCCAGCACGGCGATCAGCAGCAGCAGGATGTCCACTCAGGCGCTCCCGTCCGCCGGCGCGGGCGCAGGCGCCGAGTCGGCCGCGGCGGCCGTCGCCTCGTCGATCTTCACCAGGTCCGTCTTCGCGTCCAGGTGGTCCACGTACAGGAGGCCGTTGACGTGGTCCGTCTCGTGCTCCAGGCACTGCGCCAGCAGGCTGTCCTCCGCCTTCACACGGATCTCCTTGCCCTGCGCGTCCAGCGCCTTCACCGTCACGGCGGAGGAGCGCGTCACCGTCCCTCGGTAGCCCGGGACGGACAGGCAGCCCTCGTCCAGGCGGCGCTCGCCGGAGCGACGCACGACCTCCGGGTTGATGAGGGCGAACGGCTCCTCGTCCGGCATCCCGATCACCACGATGCGCAGCGGCACGCCCACCTGCGGCGCGGCGATGCCCACGCCGTGCGCGGCGTACATGGACTGCGTCATGTCCTCGATCAACCGGCGGATCGAGTCGTCCACGCGCGACACGCGGCGCGCGGGCTTCCGGAGGACCGGGTCACCGAGGTAGCGGATCGGACGGACCGTCATGACACCCTGGCTCAGTCACTGCTGGCCCGCGGCGGTGACGGGGGCGTACCCCGATCGGCCCCGCACGGCCTGCGAAATGCTCGCGAGATTGTAGCCGCGCTCCCTGTGAACGTCTGGACGGCGAAGCCCCCGCGCTGCTGGTCATACAACGTCGCACGCCGGCGGCTAGTTCACCACGAGCGGGTCCACGTCCACGATCCAGCCCGGCGGCAGTTCGTCCAGCCGCCGGATGAGCGCCGAGGGGTCCTCCCCGCGCAGGAGGATCGCCCAGCGGTGGCGGCCGCGCACTCGCGCCACCTGCGGCGGCGTGGGACCCGTCACCTCCGTGCCGGGCGCATCCGTGGCCAGCGTGCGGAGTTCCGCCGCCATGCGGCTCGCCTCCTCGATGGCGTACGTGGGGCTGGTGTGCTGGAACAGGAGCCGCACCATGCGCCCGAACGGTGGGTACGAGTGCGTCACGCGCCAGGGCAGTTCCGCCTCGAAGAACCCGTCCACGTCATGCATCGATGCGTGCTCCACGGCCGGGTTCTCCGGGTCCAGCGTCTGGACGATGACGCGGCCGTCGTGGGCGCCGCGGCCGGCGCGGCCGGCCACCTGCACGAGCAACTGGAACGTCCGCTCCCGCGCGCGGAAGTCGCCCTCGCGCAGCGAGTAGTCCGCCAGCACCACGCCCACCAGCGTGACCAGCGGCAGGTCCAGGCCCTTCGCGACCATCTGCGTCCCCACCAGCACGTCCGCCTCGTGGCGCTGGAACGTGGCCAGGATCTCCTCGTGGTGCTGGGGCGTGCGCGCGGTGTCGCGGTCCCAGCGCTGGACGCGGGCGGTGGGGAAGTGGCGGCGCACCTCGCTCTCCACCTGCTGCGTGCCGGCGCGCAGCGGGCGCAGCGGGCGGCGGCACTCCACGCACGCCGACGGCAGCGCCCGCGTGCGCCCGCACTGGTGGCAGAGCAGCCGCCCGGCCTTCTGGCCCGCCGCGTGCATCGAGAGCGACACGTCGCAGGCGCTGCACGCGGGCGAGTGGCCGTTGGGGCAGATCAGGTAGCCGGCGAAGCCGCGGCGGTTCAGGAACAGGATCGCCTGCTCGTCCCGGTCCAGGACCTCGCCCAGCGCCTCCACCAGCCGAGGCGAGAACAGCGTGGTGCGCGCCTGGCGCATGTCCACCACCTCCACCTCCGGCAGGTCGCTCACCGGCCACGGGCGCAGGCGGCCCGTCTGCGGGTCCAGCACGGGGCGCATCCTTCGCGGCAGGTCCAGGCGCACCAGGTCGCCCTCCGCCGCCGCGAGCCAGCGCTCCGCGTCCGGCGTGGCCGTGCCGAAGAGCACCGTGGCGCCGGTGCGCCGGCCCAGTTCCAGCGCCACCGTGCGCGCGTCGTAGCGCGGCGCCGGCTCGTGCTGCTTGTACGTCCACTCGTGCGCCTCGTCGATGACGATGAGGCCCAGGTCCGGCTGCGGCGCAAACACGGCGGAGCGCGAACCGATCACCACGTCGTAGCGGCCGGCCTGCACGGCGTGCCACTCGTCGTACGCCTCGCCCAGCGAGAGGCCGGAGTGCAGCACGCCCACGCGCCCGGGGAAGCGCTCCGCGAAGCGGCGCACGGTCTGCGGCGTGAGCGCGATCTCCGGCACCAGCACGATCGCGCGCTTGCCGCGCGCCACCGCGTGCGCCAGCGCGTCGAGGTAGACTTCCGTCTTGCCGCTGCCGGTGACGCCCCACAGCAGCACGCCCTTGCCCTCCGCCGCATCGATGATCTGGCGCAACGCGGCGGCGGCGTCCTTCTGCTCGGCCACCAGGTCCACCGGTGGCCGCGCCGCTACGTCCAGGCCGCTCAGCGGGTCGCGCCGGTCCAGCACCTCGCCCGTCGTCACGAGGCCGGCCGCCGCCAGCCGCTCCACCGCCGCCCGCGCCTCACGGCCGACCTCCGCCGGCAGCCCGCGCACCGGCAGTTCCGCCGGCTCCCCGCCCTCCGCCAGCGCCGCGAGCCGTTCGAGGAGCGTGGCGGCGGCCTGCTCCGCGGCGTTGCGGGAGAGCGCCCGCAGCCGCCGGCCGGCGTCGTCCTCCGTCACCGCGAGGCGGACGCGGCCCGGCTCCGCCGTGTCCCGCGCCAGCACGCCGTCCGCGATCAGCGTCTCCACCGCCGGAGCCCCGCGCGCCGCCTTCGCCGCGGCGTCGAAGGGGATGCCCTCCTCGGCGACCATGACCGCGCTGATCGCGCGCGCCCGCCTCGACGAACGCCGGCCCTCGATGCTGTCGGCGAAGGCGCGTGCGTGTGCCGGCGGCACGGCCAGCCGCACCACCTCCACGAC
>JBBDIC010000092.1:7958-12791 GCA_040880625.1 Dehalococcoidia bacterium
CCGGTCAGGCCGCGCAGGTAGTACAGCCGCGAGCGGCGCACGCGGCCGCGACGGGTCACGGCCACCGAGTCCAGACGCGGGCTGTTGAACGGGAACGTGCGCTCCACGCCCACACCGGAGGCGATCCGGCGGACGGTGAAGTTGCCCGCGGGGCCCTTCTTGATGCGGATCACCACGCCCTCGAAGGGCTGGAGGCGTTCGCGCTCGCCCTCGACGACGCGAGCCATGACACGTATGGTGTCGCCGGCGCCGAAGTCGGGCAGTTCGGAGAGGTTCTCGGGCCGCGGCTGGGCCAGGTCACGCAGGTCGACGGTCATGGTCGGCAATCCGTCCGCAGTCAGTTCGTGGGAGGGCACGGCGCAGCCGCGCGAAGGGTCAGTGTAGGCAACCGCCACGCCTAGCGTCGAGCGGACAGCTGCGCCCGCAGTTCCCCCAGCATCGAGGCAGGGCGCACATCGAGGCCCGCCAACTCCTCGATGCCCGTCCAGCGGAACTCCAGCGCGAACTCGTGCTCGGTGCCGGCCAGTTCGCGCCCGCCGAAGGAGTCGCGCCGCTCGAACCTCGGCGGGACGGTCGCCGCCACGTAGACGCCGAGTTCGTGGTGCTTCAGGACGGCTCCGCGGCCGGGGCCGTCGATGGCGGAGCGGTGCTCGAAGAAGTGCTCCTGCACCCAGAGCACGGGGCCGGGGACCACCTTCATGTCCGCCTCCTCCAGCATCTCGCGCCGCGCGGCGTCCTCCACGGACTCGCCCACGCGCAGGCGGCCCCCCGGCAGCGACCACAGGTCCTCGCCGGCGGTGCGGTGGAGGAGCACCCGCCCGTCCGAGGAGACGGCCACCACCGCGACGCGCGCGTGGAAGATCGTGTCGCCCACCCGCACCTGCGCGAAGCCCGGGTCACCCGAGAGCGACCCGCGCTCCTGCGCGGTGAGGGTTGCCTCGGGCAGCAGGTCCGGGCGGCGCTCCGCCGTGCGGGCGAGGCGCTGCGCGCGGCGCCACTTCGCGATCTCCGCGTGGTGGCCGGAGAGCAGCACGTCCGGCACGGCGGCCCCGCGGAACTCGGCGGGGCGCGTGTACTGCGGGTACTCCAGCAGGCCGTCGTCGAAGGACTCCTCCTCCAGCGACCCTTCCGAGCCCAGCACGCCCGGGACGCGACGCGAGACCGCGTCCATGAGGAGCATCGCCGGCAACTCGCCGCCCGAGACGACGAAGTCTCCCACGGAGACCTCGAGGTCCACGGCCTGCTCCAGCACGCGCTCGTCCACGCCCTCGTAGCGGCCGCAGATCAGCAGCAGCCGCTCGTGCGCCGCCAGGTCGTCCACCAGCGCGCGGTCCAGGCGGCGGCCCTGCGGCGTCAGGAACACTCGATGCGGCGGCGCGACGTCGAGGCCCGCGATCGCGTCGATCGCCTCCAGGAGCGGCTCCGGCTTCATCACCATGCCCGGGCCGCCCCCGAACGGGTAGTCGTCCACGGTGCGATGGCGGTCATGCGCCCACTCCCGCAGGTCGTGCAGGTGCACGTCGATCAGCCCCGCCTCGCGCGCCCTGCCCAGGATGGACTCCGACAGCGGCCCCTGGAACATGCCGGGGAAGATCGTCAGGATGTCGAACCGGATGGAGGAGGCGGGCGTCACGCCTTCGGGTCCGCCGGGCCGTGCTCGCCCTGGATCTGGCCCTGGACCTGTCGATGCGTCTCCGCGACATCGGGCGCGTCCTCGTGCAGCAGGTCGCACGCGTGGACGAGCACCGGCAGCGCCAGCTCCAGGTTCTCGCGCGCCGCCTTCTCGCTGCCCGGGAGGTTGAGGATGAGCGTGCGCCCGCGGACGCCGGCGATGCCGCGTGACAGCATGGCTTCCGGGATGCGATCGGTGAAGGCGGCGCGCATGGCCTGCGGGATGCCCGGCACCTGGTACTCCACCACCAGCGCGGTGGCCTCCGGCGTCCGGTCCCGCGGCGCGAGGCCGGTGCCGCCGGTGGTCACGACGACCGCCACGCCCTCCTCGCACCAGTCCTGGAGCGCGCCGACGATCTCCACCTGGTCGTCCGGCACGATGCGCGTGCGCGTCACCGCGAAGCCCGCCCCTTCGAGGAGCGCGGCGACCGCCGGGCCGGCGGTGTCCTGCCGCTCGCCCCGCGACCCCAGGTCGCTCACCGTCAGGACGCCCGCCTCGTAGGCCATGCCCCGGTCCTCCTGCGCAGCCCTCGATGGCGCGCGATCGGCGAGATCGTAGCAGCGCGCCCGGAGCGGGCGGGCTTGGTACGCTCGGCGCGGCCGCGTCACGTTCCCGCACTACCTCGGAGGCTCGCTTGAAGCGAAGGCTGCTCACCTCGACCTGTGTCGTCGCCGCGCTGGTGGCGTCCGGCTGCATGCAGGTGGAACTCTCCGTGGAACTCCAGGACGACGGCTCCGGCCGCCTGACGACGTTCTTCGCCTTCAACCGCGCCCTCCTGGAGGAGGTCAGCGGCGACGACGTGGCCGCCGAGGAACTCCTGGCGGAGGGCGGCATCGACCCCGACGCCCTGCCGGAGGGCGCCACGTACGAGGTGGTGGAGGACGACGACCAGGTGGGCGCGCGCATCTCCGTCCCCTTCGAGGCGAGCGAGGACGTCCCCGCCGAGATCGACCGCGCCTTCAGCGCGCTGGGCGACGAGGGCGGCGGCATCACCGGCGACGGCGGCCCGTTCACCGCGTTCTCCCTGCTGCGGACCGACGACGACGGCTGGCACTTCGAGGCGACGACCGCCGAGACGGAAGAGGCCGACGAACTCACGGCGCTCCTCCTGAGCGACGCCACCTTCCTCTTCCGCCTCTCCCTCCCCGGCGAGGTCACGGAGAGCAACGCGGACCGCGTGGAGGACGACGGCACGCTGGTGTGGGACATCCCGCTCTCCGGCGGCCCGAAGACCATGCAGGCGACCTCGGCACCCCCCGACGCCGGCGGCCCGCTGCTGATCGTCCTGGCCGTCGCCGGCGTGCTGGCGCTGGTCGCGCTCGTGGGCGCCGCGCTCTACTGGCGCACCCGCCGCGAGGTCCCCGCCCTCGATCCCGACACGCCGCCGCCGGACGCCCCGCCGGCGGTGTAGCCCCGTCCCAGCCTCGCCTGCGCCTCTCTCCTCCCCCGTAGGGGCGCAGCGTGCTGCGCCCTCCCCCGGCCGGTGCCGGATGCTCCCCGTGAGATTCGGTTGATTCGACGCGTCCCTCGGAAATCGCGAAATGGGGAGGGGTTGCATCCCTCGGCCGCGGGATGGTAGGTTGCGGGGAGTTGTGGGGGGAAATGGGGAACTGTCCCCGAGAGACCCACACGAGTGATCGAAGGTGGCGGGTGTGTTCTTCTTCGGCACCTTCGAGCACTCCATCGACGAACGCGGCCGGGTAGCAATCCCCGCCCGCTACCGGCACGCGTTCGTCGATGGGGGTGTCCTCCGCGTGGGGCCAGAGGGCGCCGTGGAGATGTACACACAGGCCACCTTCGACGAAGAGGTCCAGCGCCGCCTGGGCGCCGCGGACGGCAACCGCAGCCGCGAGGCGCGCCGCGTCCGCCGCTCCTTCCTCCCTGACGCCTACCCGGTCGAACTCGACAAGCAGGGCCGGATCCTGATGCCACCGCAGATCCGTGATGAATCCGACCTCTCGAATAAATTATTGATCATCGGCTGTGGCGATTACCTGGAATTGTGGCATCCTGAGCGTTGGGCGGGGGAACAGGATGCGCTCGACGAGCGCTCCGAGGATGACGCATGACCGCCTCCTCCCCTCCCGGCGGGGCCTACTCCCCGCGCCATGAGCCCGTCATGCTCGCCGAGGCCGTCGAGGGCCTCGCGCTGCGTCCCGGCGGACGCTACGTCGATGGCACGGCCGGCCTCGGCGGCCACGCCTCCGCGATCGCCGCAGGCATCGCGCCGGACGGCCGCCTGCTCGCCATCGACCGGGACCCCGCCGCCGTCGCACTGGCCACGGAGCGCCTCGCCTCCCACGGCGACGCCGTCCTGGTCGTCCACGGCGCGTTCGAGGACATCGCTGAGATCTGTGCGGAGCACGGATTCGCGCCGGTGGACGGCGTGTTGCTGGACCTGGGCGTCTCCTCCCTGCAACTCGAACAGCCGGGCCGCGGCTTCTCCTTCCAGCGCGACGAGCCGTTGGACATGCGCATGGACCCGTCCGAGGACGACGAGACCGCCGCCGACATCGTGAACTCCTACGATGAGCGGCGGCTGGCGGCGCTCATCTACGAACTGGGCGAGGAGCCCCGCAGCCGCCGCATCGCCCGCGCGATCGTGCAGGGCCGCCCGATCCGCACCACCGGCGAACTCGCGGCCGCCATCGAGCGCGCCGTGGGGCGTCCGGCGCGACGCCCGAGGCGTGGGGGCGCGCGCGCGCCGATCCACCCCGCCACGCTCACGTTCCAGGCGCTCCGCATCGCGGTGAACCGCGAACTCGAACAACTCGACGCCGCCCTCGAGGGCGCACGCGGCCTGCTGGCGGAGGGCGGCCGGCTGGTGGTGATCTCCTTCCACTCGCTGGAGGACCGGCGCGTCAAGGAGTTCTTCCGGCTGCACGCGCGCGACTGCATCTGTCCGCCGCGCCAGCCCGTCTGCACCTGCGACCACCGCGCCACCCTGCGCGAGGTCACGCGCCGGCCGCTGCGTCCCACGGACGCGGAGGTCGCGCGCAACCCTCGGGCGCGGTCCGCGCGCCTGCGCGTGGCCGAAGCGCTGGGACAGCAGGAGGCGGCCTGATGGCGGCGATCCCGGGCGTCCCCGGCGGCAACGCACGGCCTCGGCTGCGCCCCCAGGTGGCGGCCGGGACGAACGGCGCGTCCACCGGCGCCCGCCG
>JBBDIC010000092.1:12891-20028 GCA_040880625.1 Dehalococcoidia bacterium
TCCTCCAACCTGGAGCACCTGCGAGAGCAGGCAGTGACGCGGCTGGGCATGGTCCCCGCCGGCGAGACGCTGAGCATCACCGTGGACGTGGCGGCGCCGTCGGTGGTGCCGCTGCCCAGACGTTATGTCCGCGCGCCGCTGCCGGCCGCCCCACCGCCCGAGGCGGCGTGGTGGGAGGCCCTCATTGGCACGGTGCCCGGCTTCAACTGATGGCCGGGGGCTGAGGAACCGCGGCGGGCGGGGTTAACTGGATCAACGACGGCCCGAGGGCGACCGAGGGCGCAAGCAGAGAACGAAGGCCGACGGGTGAGCAACAGCCGTCCGGACCATCTCACGTGGCGCCACTGGACGCTGGGCCTGCTCGTGCTCGCCTCCGTGGTGGCGGTCATGGTGCGCCTCTACCAGGTGCAGATCCTCAACCACGACGACTACCTGGAGCAGGCCGCCGTGAGCCGCCAGGGCGCGGCCACGCTCCCCGCCCCCCGCGGCGCGATCCTGGACGCCACCGGCTACCCGCTCGCCACCTCCGTGGACACCTGGGACATCTACATCGACCGGTTCCTGTGGCGCGACGACGAGCAGGCGTTGACCGCGGCGCGCGGCCTGGCGGACTTCATGGGCATGAGCCCGGACGTCCTGTACGCCACCGGCACCGAGGAGGACCGTGGCGACGTGCTGGTCACGCGCCAGATGGACTACGCCACCGGCCTGGACCTGGAGGCGATGGACCTCTGGGGCGTGCGCCTCATCCCCTCCTCGCGCCGCATCTACCCGGAGGGCGACCTGGCCGGGCAACTCGTGGGCTACGTGGGCCGCGACGGCCACGGCCTCTGGGGCATCGAGTCGGACTTCGACCCCACGCTGGAGGGCCGCCCCGGCTGGACCACCACCGAGCGGGACGCGCTGGGCCGGCCGATCGCCTTCAGCCAGCAGCGCGTGAAGGAGCCCGTGAGCGGCGGCGAGGTGCAGCTCACGATCGACCGGTTCATGCAGCAGATGGCGGAGGAGACGCTGGCGGCCGCCCTGCTGGAGTACGAGGCGCGCAGCGGCTCGATCATCGTGATGGACCCGTACACCGGCGCGATCCTGGCCATGGCCTCGCAGCCCTCGGTGTCGCTGGCCGCGGTGGACCTGAACGACCCGGGGCTGGACGCGCTGGTGAAGAACGCGGCCGTCACGGACCTGTACGAGCCCGGCTCCGTGCTGAAGACGCTCACCACCGCCGCCGCGCTGGACCTGGGCCTGGTCACCCCGGAGTCCTCCTTCGAGGACTCCGGCGCCGTGGAGGTGGGCGGCTACACCATCCGCAACTGGGACCTGCAGGCGCACGGCCTGACCAGCGTGCGCGGGTACCTGCAAGCCTCCCTGAACACCGGCTCCGTCTGGCTCGCCGAGATGATCGGCGCGGACCAGTTCTACGACTACATCGGCGACTTCGGCCTCGGCACGCCGACGCACGTGGGACTCTCCGGCGAGGCGGAGGGGACCTACCGCACGCCCGCCGACCCCGACTGGTACGAGGTGGACCTGGCGACGAACTCCTACGGCCAGGGCCTGGCGGCCACGCCACTGCAGATACTGACGGCGGTGAACTCGTTCGCCAACGGCGGCCTCCTCATGCGCCCGTACATCGTCTCGAAGGTGGTCACGCGCAGTGACGTCCGCACCTACGAGCCTGTCACGGTCCGTCGAGTCGTCTCGGAGCGCACCGCCGGCACGATGCTGGACCTGATGCACGACGTGGTGGAGGGCACGGAGTGGCACGGCGCGCGCGTGCCCGGCTACAACGTCGCGGGCAAGACCGGCACCACGCTCGTCTCGATCCCCACGGGGTACGACATCGACTCGACGATCGCGTCGTTCGCGGGGTTCATCCCCTACGAGGACCCGCGCGTCTCCGTGCTGGTGAAGATCGACCAGCCCAGCGGTGGGCTGAACCTGGGCGGCCAGGTGGCCGCGCCGGTGTTCTCCGACCTGGCCGCGCAGTTGATGGACTACCTGCGCGTGCCCCCCAACCGCAACGTGGTGGCAGCGCCATGACCGCGCCCCGCGGGCCCGTGCTGGACGCCGCCTTCGTGGCCGCGGCCCTGGGGCCGCGGCTGCGCCTCCGTACGGGCGCCCTCGATGACAGCGTGCGCTTCGAGCGTGCCGTGATCGACTCGCGCGAGGTGCGCGCGGGCGACCTTTTCGTGGCGCTGCCCGGCGAGCGCGTGGACGGCCACGACTTCGCCGCAGGCGCGGTGGAGGCCGGCGCTGCGGGCGTCCTCCTGGGCCGCGAGACGCCGGGCGTGGACGGGGCGGCGGTGTTCGTGGTCGACGAGCCGTTGCGCGCCCTCCAGCACCTGGGCGCCGCGTGGCGCGCGGCGCTGGACCTGGAGGTCGCCGGCATCACCGGATCGGTCGGCAAGACCACGACGAAGGCGATCGTCGCGGGGGTGCTGGGCGCGCGGTACCGCGTGCAGGCCAACCCGCTCAACTACAACAATGAGATCTCGGTCCCGCTCTGCCTGCTGGAACTGCGCCCGGAGACGGAGCGCGCGGTGATCGAGATGGGGATGTACACCACCGGCGAGATCGCGCTGCTGTGCCAGTGGGCGCGGCCCCGCACCGGCATCGTGCTCAACGTGGGCCCCACCCACCTGGAGCGCGCCGGGTCAATCGAGGCGATCGCGCAGGCGAAGGGCGAACTGCCCGCCGCCCTGCCCGCGGACGGCACGGCCGTCCTCAACATCGACGACCCCTACGTGCGCGGGATGGCCGAGCAGACGGCCGCGCGCGTGGTCTGGTTCGGCACCGCCGACGGCGCCGACGTGCGCGGCAGCGACATCGAGTCGGACGGCGACGCCGGCTTCAGCCTCACGATCAGCGCGGACGGCGAGTCGCGCCGCGTCCGCGTGCCGCTGCCGGGCCGCCACCTGCACTCCAACGTGCTGGCCGCCGCCGCCGCCGCGCTGGCGGACGGCATGACGCTCGCGGACGTCGCCACGGCCATCGAGGGGCTGCACGTGGCGCCTCGGATGCGCGTCATCACGCGCGCGGACGGCACGCGCATCATTGACGACACGTACAACGCGCAGCCGGCCTCCATGCTGGCGGCGCTGGACCTGGTGGACGAGATGCCCGGACGTCACATCGCCCTGCTGGGCGACATGCTGGAACTCGGCGGCGCGTCCCAGTACGAGCATCAGCGCGTGGGCGAACGCGCCGGCGAGGTGCTGGACGCGCTGGTCACCATCGGCAACGAGGCGCGCTTCCTTGGCGCCACGGCCCTCTCCTCCGGCGCCGGGGAGGTCCACCACGCCACCTCGCGAGAGGAGGCGGTGGCGCTGCTGCACACGCTGGTGCGGCCGGGCGACGTGGTGCTGGTGAAGGCCTCCCACGCGCTGGCGCTGGAGACGGTGGTGGCGGAACTGGTGGCAGGCGCCGAGGACACGGAGGGACAGGCATGATCGAGGCACTCCTCGCCGGCGGCGGCGCGTTCGTCATCGCGCTCGCGCTCGGACGCCCCGCGGTGCGCATCCTGCGCGCCCGCAAGATGGGCAAGGCGATCTCGGAGGACCTGCCCTCCAGCCACGCGGTGAAGTCCGGCACGCCCACCATGGGCGGCATCTTCATCTGGGGCACCGTCGCCCTCGTCACCCTCGCCACCAACGTCTTCGAGGTGCAGGACGGCGAGGTCGTGTTCGAGCGCCGCTCGATGCTGCTGCCGTTCCTGGTGGTCGTCTCGATGATGGCCGTGGGCTTCTGGGACGACATGGGGTCGCTGGTGGGCGGCGTGTACCGCGGGCTCAGCTGGCGGCTGAAGTTCGTGCTGATCACGGTGCTCGCGGGCGCCATCGCCGCCACCATGTACTGGCTGTTGGATGCACAGAGCATCAACATCCCGGGCGCAGGCGCGCGCGAGCTCGGTTATGTCTACATCGCCATCGCGGTGGTCGTCGTGTTCTCGGCCACCACCGCGGTGGCGGTCACGGACGGGCTGGACGGGCTGCTGGGCGGCCTCGCGGCCATCGCGTTCACGGCGTACGGCGTGATCGCCTCCGCGCAGGGGCAGGACTTCCTCGCCGTATTCTGCTTCACGGTGGTGGGCGCGCTGCTGGGGTTCCTCTGGTACAACGCGCACCCTGCCTCCGTGATCATGGGCGACACCGGCGCGCTCCCGCTGGGCGCGGCGCTCGCCACGGTGGCGCTGATGACCGGCCACTGGCTGCTGCTCCCGGTCATCGGCGTCGTCTTCGTCGCCGAGGCGCTCTCGGACGTGATGCAGGTCCTCTACTTCAAGACCACCGGCGGGCGGCGCCTGTTCCGGAAGGCGCCGCTGCACCACCACCTGGAACTGCTGGGGTGGTCGGAGCCGCAGGTGGTGACGCGTCTCTACCTCTTCGGGATCGCGGGGGCCATGGTCGGCGTGGCCCTGGCTTTGTCGGTGTGACCGATGTTGTGCTATACCCTGTTGATACATTCGGCTTACCCGCTATGACAGATATACAAAACCTGCGGGAGGTGCCGGTGACGGTGATAGGCCTCGGCATCGAGGGCGTCGACCTCGTCCGCTTCCTGGCGGGCGAAGGCGCCCGCGTGACCGTTTCCGACCGCCGCTCCGCCGAGGAACTGCGCGAGGCGCTGAGCGCCATCGCGGATACCGGCGCGCGCCTGTCGCTGGGCGCCAACCGCGCCGAGGACGCCCGCTCCGCGGAGGCCGTGTTCGTCTCGCAGGGCGTGCCGTCCGACAACCCGGCCGTGGCCGCGGCCCTCGAGGCCGGCAAGCCCATCTCGACCATGCTCGGGTTGTTCCTGGACCGCTGCCCCGCACCGGTCACCGGCATCACGGGCTCCGCCGGCAAGACCACCACCACCGCACTGGTCGCGGCCATGCTAGAGGCGCAGGGCCTGGACCACGTGGTGGGCGGCAACATCGGCGTGGGGCTGCTATCGCTGCTGCCGCGCATCGGGCCGGAGACGCGCGTGGTGGCGGAGTTGTCACACACGCAACTGGAGCGCGTGCAGATCAGCCCGCACGTCGCCTGCGTCACCAACGTCACCCCCAACCACCTGGACCGCTTCGCCTGGGACGACTACGTGGAACTGAAGCGCCGCATCCTGCGCTTCCAGACCGCGGAAGACATTGCCGTGCTGAACCTGGACAACGAGGTCACGCGCGGCTTCATCGCCGGCGCGCAGGGGCGCGTGGCCACCACCTCCATGCGCGGGACGATCCCGGGCGACGGCGCGGTGCTGCGCGACGGCCGCGTGGTGCGCGTCCTGGACGGCGTGCCCACCGAGGTGCTGCCCCGCGAGGACGTGGCGCTGCGCGGGGAGCACAACCTGGAGAACCTGCTGGCGGCGGTCGCCGTGGCCTCGCAGGTGGGGGTGTCGGCGGAGGCGGCCGCGGAGGCGGCGCGCACGTTCACCGGCGTGCCCCACCGCCTGGAGCCCATCGCCACCGTGCGAGGCGTCACCTACATCAACGACTCCATCGCCACGGCGCCGGAGCGCACCGTGGCCGGCCTGCGCTCGTTCCAGGAGCCGCTGGTGCTGATCCTCGGCGGGCGGGACAAGCAACTGCCCGTGCGCGAGATGGCGGAGGAGGCCGTGCGCCGCGGGCGTGGCGTGGTCACCTTCGGCGAGTCCGGCGACATGTACGCCTCAGCCGTGCGCGACGCCGCCGGCGACCGTGACTTCCCGATCACGCGCGTGGAGACCGTGCGCGAGGCCGTGGAGGCCGCCGCCGCCATCGCCCTCGAGGGCGACGTGGTGCTGTTCTCCCCCGCCGCCACCTCGTTCGACCAGTACCGCAATTTCGAGGAGCGGGGACGCGCCTTCCGCGAGGCCGTGGCAGCGCTGGAGGATCCTCGATGAGCCGCCAGCGCAGCGCCGTGGGGGCGACGCCGATGCCGCGCGCGATGCCGGGCCGGCGGGTGACGCACGCGCCGGACTACCTGCTGCTGACAGCGGTGATCGTGCTGGCGGTGATCGGGTTGATCGCCGTGTACTCCTCGTCCTACGCGCTGGGGGAGACGGACTACGGCGACCCCAACTACTTCGTGAAGCGGCAGGGCGTGTTCCTGCTCGCCGGCATCGTCGTGATGCTGCTGGCGATGCGGTTCCCCTACCACCGGCTTCGAGGGCTGAGCCCGCTGCTGATGCTGGCCGCGGTGGGTGGCCTGATGGCCGTGCTACTCGTGGGTGTCGAGGCCAACGGCGCGCAGCGCTGGATCACCGTGGGCTCGCTGCCGCCGATCCAGCCGTCCGAGTTCGCGAAGTTTGCCGTGCTCATCTACATGGCCGCATGGCTCTCTGCGAAGGGCGACGTGATCCATGACTTCTCGCTGGGCGTGGTGCCATTCGTCGGCATGGTGGGGCTGATCGGCGCGCTGATCCTGGCGCAGCCGGACCTGGGCACCGCGATCATGGTGGCGGCCATCACCGGGACGTTGTTCTTCGTCGCGGGGGCGCGCCTCTTCCACGTGCTGGTGCTCACGGCCACCACGCTCTTCGGCGCGGCGGTCCTCATCGCCACCGGCGGCTACCGGATGAACCGCATTACGGCGTTCCTGGACGCGGAGTCGGACCCCACCGGCGTCGGCTACCACGCGATCCAGATGCTGGTGGCGTTCGGGTCCGGCGGGTACACGGGCCTGGGCCTGGGCGTCTCGCGTCAGAAGTTCTTCTACGTCCCCGGCTCGCACACGGACGGCATCCTGGCGATCCTGGGCGAGGAACTGGGCTACGTGGGCGTCAGCGTGGTGATGGCGCTGTTCGTGGTGATCCTCGCGCGCATCTTCGTGATCGCGCGGCGCGCGGACACGCCCTTCGGTTCGCTGATCGCCATGGGCGCCTTCGCGTGGATCGGCTTCCAGATGCTGATCAACGTCGGCGGCGTCCTGCGCATGATGCCGCTCACCGGCATCCCGCTGCCCTTCGTCTCCTACGGCGGCACCGCCCTGCTGATGTCCTTCGTCGCCGTCGGCGCGCTCCTCTCCGTCTCCCGCTACGCCACCATCGAGGTGGAGCAGCCCGCCGAGGTGCGCGGCATGCGCCGCCCCTCCACGCAGCACCCGTCCCAGGCTGGCCGCGCCGCGATGGGAGGGCTGCGATGAAGATCGCGCTCGCCGGCGGCGGCACCGGAGGCCACGT
>JBBDIC010000093.1:0-8840 GCA_040880625.1 Dehalococcoidia bacterium
GGGTAGACCTTCTTCTTCAGCATCTCGCGCGGCGGGTCGATGTAGATCGCGGCCCAGCCGCAGGCGTCCTCACAGAGGCGGCAGCCCACGCACTTCTTGGGGTCCACGGCGGCCATCCCATAGAAGTCGTGGTGGTTCGGGGCGTCCTCCAGGGAGAGGGCCTCGAACGGGCAGATGTTGATGCACAACTCGCACCCGGAGCCGATGCAGTTCTCTTCCACGATCTTCGCCAGCGGCAGTTCACGGCGCGGGAACGTGCGGCAGATGTCGCCGATCTCGTCCAGGATCGCCTCAGGAGGGCAGACCGCGCCGCACGCGCCGCAGTCGATGCACACCTCGGGGTCGATGATGTGGATCTCGTTGCGGAGGCCGGTGATCGCCTCCACCGGGCACTTCTTCACACAGGCCGTGCAGCCGATGCAGGTTTCGATGATCGCGTACGCCAAGACGGGACCTTCCGCTTCCGGGGCCCGCGAGGGGGCTCGACCGGGTTGATGGGCAGTACCGCCGTAACGTAACACCGGGATCAGGCGCCATCAAACGCGTCCGGCGGCCCTCGGGTTGCCCGGCGCTACCAGAAGCGTCCCACGAGCGCGTTCACGTCGAACGGCAGTCCCAGCGTCTCCACGCCCAGCGCGTCCAGGTCGCCCGGGGGCAAGTCCTGCTCCGTGACCAGGATGATGCGCGCCTCGGCGGCGGTCTCGCGCAGACGTGCGGCGAACTCCAGCGTGCTCACGCCCGGACCGCCCACGACGATGACGTCGTACCGCGCGCGGCGCAGCCAGCGGAGGGCGTACACGGGCTCACTGCCGAGGTCCACCGTGAGGCCCATCTCCTGCAGCACGAGCGTGACGGCGACGGCGTTCTTCGGGTCCGCGATCACGACGAGCGCGCTGCGCGTGGCGAGGCCGCCGCTGCGCGCCGCCGGTGCGAACCACCCCTCGAAGCCCATCATCGCGCACTCCCCCGGACGGCGCCGGCCGCGGCACCTCGTCCCTCCTACCATCGGCTCGATCGGGGGATCCCCGTAGCCGCTGCTACCATGGCCCTGATGTCCCGCGCGACGTTCCTCGCACGCCTGCGGCTGCCACGCCTGCACCCGGCGCGCCTCCGGCACGCCCCGCGCATCGAGGCGGGTGCGCCGGAGATGGCGGGCGACGGCGGCACGACGGTGCAGGTGCGCGGCCTGGTCTGCGGCGTCTGCGCCACCCGCACGGAAGCGGCGCTGCGCTCGGTCGACGGCGTCGAGGACGTGACGGTCGACCTGGACGCGGCCACGGCGTCGCTGCGCCTCTCCCCGGGCGCGAGCGTCCAGCCGCAGCGGCTCCAGGAGGCGCTGGAGCGCGCGGTCATCGCCATGCCGGTGCGCCGGCTTATCGAGCGGGCGGCGCGGCGTCTCAGCCGCGCGAGACACACGAGGCGCAGGCACGCGCCGGAGGGGAGACAGCCATGACGACCACGGCCGGCAAGGCGACCAGCAGCAAGGCGAAGCCTGCAGCGAAGCACGTCGCGACGATGCAGGTCGGCGGGCACATCTCGTCCTCGGGCGGCCTCTACCGCGCGATCGAGCGCGCCACGGCCTGCGAGATGGAGGCGATCCAGGTCTTCTGCGCCCCGCCTCAGACATGGCGCGCCACCAAGCACACCGACGACGACATCGCGCGCTACCGCGACGCCCACGCCGCCTCCGGCATCGGACAGGTGTGGATCCACAACATCTACCTGGCCAACCTCGCCACGGACAAGCCGGAGCAACTCGAGAAGTCGATCGGTTCCGTGGTGAACGCGCTCCAGGTGGCGGAGCGCATGGGCGCGCAGGGCGTGGTGCTGCACACGGGCTCGCATCGCGGGCTGGGCGTGGAGGCCGTGCTGGAGCAGGTGGTCGGCGCGATCAACGTGATCCTGGAGCAGGCGCCCGGCGAGGCGGTGCTGGCGCTCGAGACCATGGCGGGGCAAGGCGGCGCCATCGGCACGCGCTTCGAGGACCTGGGCATGCTGATCCGCGAGGTGGGCTCGCCGCGCCTGAAGACGTGCCTGGACACCGCGCACACGTTCGCCGCCGGCTACGAGATCCACACCCCGGAGGGCTTGGACCGCGCGATGGCGGAGTTCGACCGCCACATCGGCCTGGAGCTGCTCGCGGTGGTCCACGTCAACGACTCGAAGGTGCCGCTGGGAGCGTTCCGCGACCGCCACGAGAACATCGGCGACGGCGAGATCGGCACGTCCGGCTTCGATGCGATGCTCGCGCACCCGGCGTTCGCCGGCCGGGCGCTGCTGCTGGAGGTGCCGGGTATCCCCACCGAGGCGTCCCCCAAGGGCGACGGCCCGGACCTGGAGAACGTGCGCCGCCTGAAGGCGATCCGCGACCGCGCCGCCTCGAAGGCGTAGACGGCGACGTAGGCCTGCCGTGACCGCCAGCCTCGCCCACAACGTGGAGGACAACACCGCCGCCTTCCTCCTCGCGCTCGGCCGTGCGGGGGGAGGCGAGGAGCGGCGGGACGCCGGCCTGCACTGGACCGCCGGTGGATCCCCCATCCCGTACCACAACGCCGTGGTCCGGGCGGACCTGCCGCCCGCGGATACGGACCAGGCCATCGAGGCGTTCACGGAGCGCCTGCGCGGCCTTGGCGTGCCGGGTTCCTGGCACGTCGGCCCATCGATGCGGCCCGTGGACCTTGTGGAGCGCCTGGAGGCCCGCGGGTACGAACGCAGCGATGAGCCTGGCATGGCGGTCGACCTGGGTGCGCTCGTGGATGCGCCGGCGGTGGCGGGGTTGCGCGTCGAGCGCGTCCGTACGGCGGAGCGCCTCGGGGGCTTCCGGCAGGTGCTGGCCGCCGGCTTCGGCGAGGGCGAGGTGGAGGCGAACTGGGTCTGCGAGACCTACGCGCGCATCGGCCTGGGTGACGGCACCGCGTGGCGGCACTACCTCGGAAGCGTCGCGAGCGAGCCTGTGGCGACGGCTTCGGTCTACCACACGGGGGACGTGGCCGGCCTGTACTTCGTCTGCACGGCGCCGGGGGCGCGACGACGCGGCATTGGCGCCGCCATGACGTGGCACGCGTGCCGCGAGGCGCGCGAGGTGGGCGCGCGCAAGGCGGTGCTGACGGCGTCCTCCATGGGCCGGGGCGTGTACGAGCGGCTCGGCTTCCGAGAGTGTTGCCAGATCGCCGTGATGGAGTTGGACCCGCGACCGTGAGCGGCTAGGAGGGGCGCACGGTCCGCGGCGCGCCGGCCATGGCACGGAACTCGTCCTCCCAGTGGAGGATCTCGCGCACGACGTAGTCGGAGACGGCGCCTTCCTGCGTGGGGACCTCCGGGTCGGCGCGGAAGATGTCCATGATGCGCGTGGTCATAGAGGCGTGGTCCATGTCCTCGTCGCCGGTCTCGGCGCGCACCTTCAGTTCGGTCTCGATCACCAGGTCGCAGAGTTCCGCCGGGATGAACCCGCCGAGTTCGTCGCTCACCATCTCCGCGATCCAGTCGGCGCCCTCTTCGAGCGTCTTGCGGTCGAACGTCATCGGTCCCCCGTATCGCTGCTGACTACGAGCACCCCGAGGGTACGAGATCGCGCGGGTGAGTCTCTACCCCGCGCCTTGTGCGTCGTGGGCCGCTAGCGCAGCACCTCCGCCGCGATCAGACGCGCCACCTCGTCCGGCGCCAGGCCGAGCAGGTCCGTGGCGATCTCCCACGTGTGCTCGCCCAGCAGCGGCGCGGCGCCGCGCACCTCCACGGGCGTCTTCGACAGGCGGAACGCCAGGCCGTCGTAGGCGCGCGGTCCGGCCTCCGAGTGGTCCGGGTAGACGTAGTACGAACGCGCCTCGAGGTGCGGGTCGTGCAGGACCTCGCTCGCCGTCAGGACGAGGCCGGCGGGGACGCCGGCCGCCTGCAGCGCATCGAGCGCCCTGGGGCCGTGCTGCTCCGCCGCCCACGCCGCGATCAGCGCGTCCAGGTCGTCCTCGTGCGCCTTGCGCGCCTCGACGGTGGCGAAGCGCGGATCGGCGGCCTGCTCGCCGAGGCCCATCACCTGCGCCGCGGCGCGCCAGTGCTCGTCCGTGAGGCACGCGAGGGCCAGCCAGCGGTCCGGCCGGTCGTCCTCGGCGCTGGTGCGGTAGGCGCCGTGCGGGGCGGCGTAGGCGACGCGGTTGCCCTGGCGCACGTACTCGATGCCGGCGTTGTCCAGTGCGAACACGGGCGCGCTGAGGACGGCCACAGAGGACTCCAGTTGCGACATGTCGATCAGTTGGCCCTCGCCGGTGCGGCGCTGGTGACGGAGCGCCGCGAGGATCGCGATCACGGCGTGGCCGGGGTTCACGACGTAGTCCGGGTAGTTCGTGCCCACGCCGATCGGCCGCCCGCCCTCGGAGCCCGCGAGGTAGTTGAGGCCGCAGAGGGCCGACAGCACAGCGCCGAAGCCGATGTACTCCGTGTGCGGGCCGGTGAGGCCCTGCATGGGCTGGTAGACGCCGATCACGCCGGGGTTGGCGGCGCGCACCTGGTCCCAGGTCATGCCCACCTGGCGCACGGCGCGGTTGGTCATGTTCGTCATGAACACGTCCGCCTGCTCCACCAGCCGCAGACCCAGCGCGTGCCCTTCCTCCGTGGTCAGGTCGATGGCGACCGAGCGCTTCTCGCTGTTGAAGTTGTTGTAGTAGCCGGAGACGTTGAGGCTCTGGTTCCCCACCGGCTTGGGGCCGACGAGGCGCAGGCCGTCCGGCCGCTTCTCCGTCTCGATCCGCACGACCTGTGCGCCCATGTTGGCGAGCCAGCGCAGCCCGATGGGCCCCGCGCCAAACCACGTCACGTCGAGGACGCGCAGGCCTTCGAGTGGGCGTCTCGCGGCGCTCATCTCGCTGCCCCCGCACGGGCACCCGCGAGGCGTACCGCGGTGTCCTCGTCCAGGCCGGCCTCGCGCAGCACCTCGGCCGTGTGCTGGCCCAGCAGCGGCGCGGGGCGGCGGATGGCGGCGGGCGTGGCTTCCAGGACCCAGGCGGGGCCGGGGTAGCGCAGCGTGCGGCCGCGGCCGGGGTCCTCGATGGTGCGGAACCACTCGCGCGCCGCCAGTTGCTCGCTCTCCGAGATGTCCTGCGGACTGTTCACGGGCGCCAGCAGGACGCGGCGCTGCTGGCCCTCCACGTACAGCAACTGGGTGGGATGGCGCTCGAAGAACGCCGCCGTGATCTCCTGCACGCGCTCCAGCGTGCCCAGCACGTCCTTCGCCGCGTCCGGGTCGGTCATCGCCTGCATCAGCAGCGCCGTGTTCATGCGCGTGTTCACGAAGGTCGCCAGCGGCTCCTCGTTGAGCGGGCCGGGGCCGTCGAGGAGCGTCATGAGTTCCACCAGGCCGGGGAAGCCCGCGCCGGCGTTGCCGGTACACATGGCGAACATGAAGCCGTCGGCCGTCTCGTAGATGCCGTAGCCGGGCATCTTGAAGCCCGCCACGCCGCCCCCGCCGGTGCGCTGGCGGTCCGTGCCGAGGATGTCCGCCTGCTGCATCGCCGTCTCCTGCGACCACAGCAGCGACTCCTGCATGGACACCTCCACGCGCTGCGCCTCGCCGGTCGCGTCGCGGTGGAGGACGGCCGTCAGCACGCCCGCGGCGAGGTTGATCGAGGCGCAGTGGTAGCCCTGGTGGTCCGGCAGGATCTCCGGCGGGCCGTCCGGGAAGCCCGCCAGGTTCATCACCCCGGACATGGCGCACGCCACGATGTCCGCGTACGCCCAGCCCGCGTACGGCCCGCTCAGCCCCCACCCGGTCACCGAGGCGTGGACGAGGTCCGGGTTCGCCGCCTCGATGGCCGCCGCGTCCAGGCCGAGCGCGCGCGCCTCCTCCGGCGACCACGACTCGAGCAGGACGTCCGCCCAGGCGAGCAGGCGCAGGAACGCCTCGCGGCCCTCGGTGCTCGCGAGGTCGAGCGCGACGCCGCGCTTGTTCGCGTTCAGCAGGATGAACTGCAGGCCGGACTCCGGCGCCGGCACGTCCGGCAGCAGCGGCGGCCAGGTGCGCGTCGCGTCGCCCTCGGGCGGCTCCACCTTCACCACGTCCGCGCCCAGGTCGGCCAGGAGGTAGCCCGCGTAGTGGCCGATGGGCCCTGTGACGTCGAGCACGCGGAGGTCGTCGAGCGTTCCCGGCATCGTGACTCCTCGCAGGGCCGGCGGCGAGCGCGTGCGGCCGGTCTGCGGATTCAAGGCCGGGCGGCCGCGCCTGTCAAACAGGCTGTATGTCTGGGCGCGTGGCTGCGTCCGCCACGTAGTGACCCTTACGTTGACGGTAGGGTGCGTGCTTTCGTAATCTCAGTGTCCCCAGGATCACGACGGCGACCGCCGCGGGCGCCCGACATCCGCTGACGCGCGCGACCGCTCACAGACGAGGGCTACCGATGGCTGGTCCGATCATGGCAGGCGTAGCCGGCGGAATGCCGGGGGCCCCGATGGGGCCGGGTGGCTCCTCGAGGCCGTCGCTGCGCAAGGCGATGGTGGTCTTTCAGTACAAGTACTTCCGGTACCTGTGGTTCTCCTCCGTGCTGTCGTTCACGGGCATGCAGATGCAGCAGATCGCGCGGGCGCTGCTGGCGTGGCACCTGACCGGATCGTTTGGCGCGGTGGGCCTGATCTCGCTCTCGTTCGGCCTGCCGATGCTCCTGTTCTCGCTGATCGGCGGCGCGCTCTCAGACCGCATGGAGAAGCGCAACCTGGTGCTGTTCACGCAGGTGATGAACGCCGTGCTGGCGATCGCACACGCGGTGCCCGTGGCCACCGGCACGATGAGCATCGAACTGCTGTTCGTCCTCGGGCTGGTGCAGGGCACGGGCTTTGCGCTCGGCATGCCGGCACGCACGCCGCTGATGGCGGAGGCCGTGGGCCAGCAGAACATGATGAGCGCCATCGCCATGTCGAACGCGGCGATGAACGCGACGCGCCTGTTCGGCCCCGCGCTCGCCGGCGCCATGATCGGCGTGTGGGGCATCGAGTCGGCGTACTACGCGCAGGCCGTGCTGAACACGCTGTCGGCGGTGATCCTCATCGGCGTGCCCACGGGCCTCGCCGTGAAGATGGGCGCGCGGCCGTTCCAGCGCCCCGGCCGCGGCAACATGTTCGTGGAGATCGGGCACGGCCTCCGCTACACCGTCTCGCAGCCGCGCCTGCGGCTGCTGATGGCCATGATGTTCATCGTCTCGCTCTTCGCAATGCCGTACGTCATGCTCCTGGCCGGGTTCGTCACGGACGATCTGGGCCGTAGCGACCAGGACTTCGGCCTGTTGCAGTCAATCTCCGGCGCCGGCGCCATCGTCGCCTCGATCGCGGTGGCGAGCATGACCGAGTCGGACCGCAAGCCGCTGTTGCAGTGGATCGCGGGGATCGCGGGCGGCCTGTCGCTGGTGGCGCTTGCCGTCGGATCGGAACTCTTCGGGTTCACGGGCGCAATCGTGGCGATCGTGCTGCTGGGCCTGACGCTGACCGCCTACCAGACGCTGAACAACACCATGCTGATGGACGAGGCGGAGCCCGAGTACTACGGCCGCGTGATGAGCGTGAACATGCTCTCGTTCTCGGTGATGCCGCTCATGGCGCTGCCGCTGGGCATGGTGGCCGACTGGCTGGGCGCGACGACGCTGTTCACGATCCTGGGACTGCTGGTGGTGCTGTTCACGCTGCTGAGCGGCGTGATGAACCCCGGCTACACCTTCAGCCGCCAGGAGCCACGCCCGGAGCGCCCCATGCCACCGTGGGCCGCCGACGCGCCGCGCGAGGGTGCGCCGGCCCTCGATGGCGCCCCACCGGCCATGCCCGGCGCCGGCGCGGCCGGCTCGCCTGGAGGCGGCGCCTAGCCTCGATGCTCGCCCGCCCTCGATCCCGCGCGGGCAACCGCTTGCGTGCCCTGCCTACCATCGCCGCATCACGCGCGCACGACGCACGTGGTAGCCCCACGTGAGCACGAGGTGTCCCATGGGCAGCGAGGCGTGGCAGGACGAGTACCGCCGGAGGCTGCTCCACCACGAGGACGCGGCCGCGCTGCTACAGGGCGGGGACATCCTCTACACGCCCATCGGCGGGGACGCGCGGTCGTTCATGCCGGCGCTGTTCACGCGCGCGATCGAACTCGGCCTGGACTTCCGCGTGCGCGCCTGCGCCCCCACGGCGCAGGACTGGTTCCTGGACGACTTCGCCGCCATGGGCTTCGACCTGTCGGTGGACATCTACGGCGGCGTGCTCTCCCGCAGCGCGCTGGCGTCGCGTCGAGCGGACTTCTACCCGCAGTTGTTCTCCAACCAGTTCAACCTCTTCGACTCCCGTGACGACCAGGAACCGATCGACGTCTTCACGGCCGCCTGCACGCCGCCGGACGAGCAGGGTTACGTGACGTTCGGCGGGCAGCCGTGGCACAAGGGCGACTTCACGCGCCGCGCACGCACCTCGATCCTGGAGGTGTGCCCGTGGCTACCGGACGTGCGCACCACGGAGCGCCTGCACGTCACGGAAGTGACGGCGTTCGTGGACACGTACCTGGAGACGCGTCCGCCCGTGGCGGTGCAGACGCCGCCGCCGGAGACCAGCATCATCGCCGGCTTCGTGAACGAGATCCTTGATGACGGCGACACGATCCAGATCGGCGCCGGCCGCACCGCCACACGCCTGGTCACGGAGGGCGCCTTCGAGGGCAAGCGCGACCTCGGCTGGCACTCCGAGATCACGCCCACGGGCGTCGTGGCGGAGATGATGGCCGGTGTCGTCAACAACTCGCGGAAGTCCGTCGATCCCGGGCTCGGCGTCACCACCAGCGTCAGCCCTCGGACGGAGGAGGAGGAGCGCTGGCTGGTGGATGAGGGCCTGCTGGACAC
>JBBDIC010000093.1:8940-12758 GCA_040880625.1 Dehalococcoidia bacterium
GCCCTCGGACGGAGGAGGAGGAGCGCTGGCTGGTGGATGAGGGCCTGCTGGACACGCGCGCGGTGCGGGAGGTGAACGCGATCCCGGCTGTGGCGGCGCAGGAGCGGATGGTCTCCATCAACAATGCGTTCACGGTGGACCTGACGGGGCAGATCTGCTCGGAGGCGCTCGGCACCACCGTCTACAACGGGACGGGCGGCCAGCCGGAGTTCCACATCGGCGCGTTCATTGCGCCGCAGGGCAAGGCGATCACGGTGTTGCCCTCCGCGGCGGCGGGCGACGCGATCACGCGCATCATCCCGCGCATCGAGGACGGCTCGTTCGTGACGGTGACGCGCTCGTTCGCGGACTACGTGGTGACGGAGTACGGCATCGCACGGCTGGCCGGCCGCAGCCAGCGCCAGCGCGCCGAGAACCTCATCGCCATCGCGCACCCCGACCACCGCGCGGACCTGCGCCGCGCCCGCCAGACCTTCTTCTTCCCCGGCCTGGAGGGCTCCTTGGGCGACTGAGGGCATCCCACCACGCACCCGCCGCGCCCCTTCCCGCTCACCCTGAGCCGGTCGAAGGGCGAGGGGGGCGACCAGGCCACGCCCGCGGTCCGCTACCGGGCCGTCGAGCAACGCTCGGGGCGCGCTTCGACAGGCAGCGTGAGCGGAGAGGTGAGGCGCAGCGTGAGCGGAGAGTGACAGGCGCAGCGTGAGCGGAGGAAACGCGCGCGGAGGCCGCTACGGGCGGCTGGCGGACCAGTTGCCCTCGGCGTCGTGTTCGGCTTCGCCGGTCGCCTCCAGCGTGGCGAGGCGCTGCTCGAAGGTGGCGCCTGCGAGGCCGAACTGCTCCGCGATCTTTGCGAGGAACTCCAGCGGCTGAGGGCCACGCGGGGCGGAGCGCAGGATCGTCTGAGTCGTCTCGAGCGTCTCCAGCGACGTGCCGGCCAGCGAGTGGCCTTCTGGCACCTCGCCCGAATGCGCACCGCGGACGTGCCCGGCAAAGGTCGCCGGTGCCTGTGTCAGGCTGGCGTTGGAGTAGCCGCAGAGCAGCGCGAAGACCGGGGCGGCGGCCTGGAAGTCGTTCCAGGTGCATTCGAGTTCCATGGCGGCATCCGGCTCGTGCGCCTCGACGAGCAGGCCGACCATCTCGCCGTATGCGCGGACGTGGCCGAACCGCGACGACGCGCGCAGCACGACGCCGCCGATGTGCTCCACGAAGAGCGCCTGGTCCGGCTGCCGGTCGCGCATGAACGTGGCCAGCGACTCCGCCGCGTCCAGCGCGACGAACTGGCCGCGCTCGCGTGCGCCCTCGACATCCACGCCGTCGGCGACGAGGACGCGGTCGAGCGCTGCCCGATGGGGCTCGGTGGCGATCACGATGCAGGCGTCGCCGTCGCTCAGGCCGTCGGAGACGTATTCGCGGAGGGACTCGATCAGAGCCGAGTCCACGTCATAAAACTGCACCGTGTGGTGGGTCGTGAGAATGGTTGCCGCCCAATCACGGAGTCTCGGAAATCCGTACAGCGAGCATAGGAAGATGAAACGACCGCGCGGAACCCCTGTGATGGAGAGTTCGGCGCTTGTCATGGACTTGCAACGAAAACGCGATGCCTGTGGCCTTCCTCGATACGGTTATCGATCGCTGATTCCGAGGAGCGCCACCAGCTCGCGCCATTCGCCCGCGGACATGCCCACGTCCTTCGCGGTCACCTGCTCGCCGGCCAGCAGGCGGCGCACGGCCTCCATGCCGGTCTTCGAGATCTGGGCGCTGCCGAGGCGGTAGTCCACGAACGCGCGGTGGGTCATGGGCGTCCAGCGCTCCAGCACGTCCGCCATGACATCCGCGTAAGCGCGGATCTCGAACTGGGCGTGCGCGTCCGCGCGCAGGCGCAGGAAGTGCATCAGGTTGTGCAGGTCCGTCTTCCAGTACCACTGCGTGTAGAAGTTGAGCGACAGGTTCATCCGCGCCAGTTCGCGCGCCACGCCGGGGTGCGCCGCGTCCGAGGGCTGACCGTCCGGACCTTCGTTCAGCAACTCCTCGTAGTGGGCGTAGGAGCGCAGCGCGTCGTCCCGCAGGATCTCCTGCACGCGCCGCGCCTCCTCGGCGTCCAGCGTGTCGCCGCGGCCCTGGCGGTTCGTACCGGACTGCACGGCAATGTGCTCCGCGGCGGGGATGTAGAACTCGTTGTCCAGGATCGAGTAGCGCGCCGAGTACTCGTTGACGTTCGCCGTGCGGTGCCGGATCCACTGGCGCGCGACGAAGATCGGGAGTTTCACGTGGAACTTGATCTCGCACATCTCGAATGGCGAGGTGTGCCAGTTCCGCATGAGGTAGTTGATGAGGCCCTGGTCGTCGCGCTGGCGCTTCGTGCCGCGCCCGTAGGACACGCGCGCCGCCTGCACCACGGCCGCGTCGTCCCCCATGTAGTCGATGACGCGCACGAAGCCGCGGTCCAGCACGGGGAGCGGCTCGTAGAGGATCTCCTCCAGCGCATCCACGGTGGCGCGACGGGTGGGGGCGCTGGCGGCGCGAAGTTCGTCGATCTGCGCGCGCTCGGCGTCGCTGACGCCGTGGGTGCGGGGTTCGTGGGCTTCCATCGTGGTCATCGCGCTTCCCTCGGCGGTGGGCCGGCGGGCGGGCGAGGTGGCGTGCGGCGAGGCCGTGGGGAGTGGCTCGCGCCCGTTCGGGCACTGGTCGGTCGTTCGAGGGCCAGAGTAACGCCCGCGCGGGGCGCCGTCGAAACCGGGTGGCACCCCGGCGGCATCGAGGGGCAGGCAGCGCTAGCGGAGCGCCTGCCGCCGGGCGCGGGCGCGCGCCTGCTCGTTGGGGTCCCAGAGGCCGCAGTTCGTCTCCACGTCGTCCAGGAAGGGGCCGACGCAGTCCTTGCCGTCGCGGATGATGTGCGTACACAGCATGACGTACGGGTCGGGCCGGCTGGAGTCGATCGTGCGCCGCAGCCACTGGCACTCGAAGGCCATCTTGGGCTGCGTGTCGGTAGTAGTGGTCATCGCCGGAGTCTACGAGCCCCACGCGCTCCCCGCGACCCCTCGAATCTCACGCGCGCCCCGTCGGTCCGTCGCTACGTCGCTTCCGGGGCGTACGATCGCCACGATGACACTCACACACGAGCCAGCACGCGACACCTCACGCGACATGGACGCCTCTCAGCGCGCATGGCCGCGCTTCACCGCGGCACCCGAGACGGCCGCCCCGCCGCCCCGCATCCCCGACGGCGCGTGGCCTCGATGGGGCGCGTTGAGCGGGCCGGGCCGGGCGATCTCGCCGCCCGTGCCTGACCCCAGCCCGCATCCCGAGCCGCGCCCGCAGCCGCCCGCGCCGCCGCAGCCCGATCCGCAGCCGCACCCCGAGCCCCTGCCGTCACCCCCGCCGCACGAGGACCCGCCGCCGCCCGTCGCCGGCGCTCCACGTGCGGGCGCGGCGCTGGTGCCCGTGCGGCGGTCGTACTCGACGGCGCTCGTGCCGGCGGGCCAGCGCGAGGTCGCGCTGCTCGAGGTCGCACGAGCCGCGCGACGCGCGGCGCCGATGGTGGCCGCCGCCGGCATCGCCGCCGTCGCGGCGATGGCGCTGTTCCGCCGCCGCTAAGGCGGCGCTTCGCGCCGCGCACGCCCATCCCAGCCTTCCCCCGTGAAGGGGGAAGGGGCCGGAATCAGAGCAGCCCGCACAGCAATCCGCTCACCCTGAGCCCGTCGAAGGGCGAGCACGGGCAATCTCGATGCACCGCAGGCATCCGAGGTGGGGTCCGCCGGCCCTTGGCTAGCCCGTGTAGCGGCGGAAGATCGCCGAGGCGTTCTGGCCGCCGAGGCCGA
>JBBDIC010000093.1:12858-15442 GCA_040880625.1 Dehalococcoidia bacterium
GGCTAGCCCGTGTAGCGGCGGAAGATCGCCGAGGCGTTCTGGCCGCCGAGGCCGAACGAGTTCGACAGGACGACGTCGATGGACGCCTCCACGGCGGTGTTCGGCGTGATGTCCAGGTCGCAGTCGGGGTCGGGCTCGTCGTAGTTGATGGTCGGCGGGATCACGCCGTGGTGGAGCGCCAGCACGGACGCAACCGCCTCGATGCCCCCCGCGCCCGCGGCCAGGTGGCCCGTCATGGACTTGGTGGAGGACATCTTGACGCGACCGGCGGCTTCGCCCAGGGCGAGTTTGATCGCCTGCGTCTCCGTGCGGTCGTTGTACTGGGTGCTGGTGCCGTGCGCGTTGATGTAGTCGATCGCCTCGGGGCGCACCTCGGCGTCACGCATCGCGCGCTTCATCGCCAGCGACTGGCCCTCCGGGTCCGGGGCGGTGTCGTCGGTGGCGTCGAATGACCAGCCGACGCCGGCCAGTTCGCAGTAGATGCGCGCGCCACGCGCCAGGGCGCTCTCCTCTGACTCCAGCAGCAGGACGCCCGCGCCCTCGCCCAGGATGAAGCCGTCACGCTTCGCATCGAAGGGGCGGCTGGCGTGCTCGGGGTCCTCGTTGTTCTTGGAGAGCGCGCCCAGGCGGCCCATGGAGGAGAGCGAGAGCGGCGTGATCATCGCCTCCGCGCCGCCGGCGAGCAGGGCCTGCGCGTGGCCGAGGCGGATCAGGTTCAGCGCGTGGCCCAGCGCGTCCGTGCCGGAGGCGCACGCGGTGTTGATGGTGGTGTTGGGGCCGCGCACGCCGATCTGCCGGCCGAGGCGGCCCGAGCCCATGTGCTGCCCCATGCGCGTGATGATGAACGGGTCCACCCCGCGCGAACCGCGCTCCAGGTAGACCTCCCACTCCGGGCCCATGTTGAACACGTCGCCGGAGGTCGCCATCACCACGCCGATGTCGTCGCGGTTGTCGTCCGTGACCTCCAGCGCGCCGTCCTCCAGCGCCTGCACGCCGGCGGCGTGCGCAAACTGCGCGAACCGCCCCGTGCGCCGCGCCACCTTGCGGTCGAGGTACTGCTCCACGTCGAAGCCCTTCACCTCGCCGGCGATCTGGACGAGCAGGTCGGTCGGGTCGAACTCGGCGACGCGGCCGATGCCGTTGCGGCCGCTGCGCAGGCCGTCCCAGAACTCGTCGGTGGTGTTTCCGATGGGCGTGACGGCGCCCATGCCCGTCACGACGACGCGGTGGATCTCTCGCATGGCAGTGCTCCCCGGAGCGGCGCGCGCACGCTCGGCGCGCCTGATCGATCGTAACGTGTCGCGCCCGCAGGTTCCGCCCGGAACCTCCGCGCGGCGGCGGCCTGAACCTGCGCCCGGCCCTCGACGGGCGTGCGAGAATCTGCGCCACGGGAGGGCACCATGACGCTACCGCTGGAGGGCTTCCGCATCCTGGACCTGTCGATCTGGCAGCAGGGGACCTACGCGACGGCGATGCTCGCCGACATGGGCGCGGACGTGATCAAGATCGAGTCGTACGTGAACCCGGACCCGGGGCGCGGCCTGGCGACCGTCAGCGGCGGGCGCAACGCCTACTTCAACACCCTGAACCGCGGCAAGCGTTCGATTCTGCTGGACCTCAAGACGGAGGCCGGGCAGGAGGTGTTCTGGAAGCTCGTGGAGACGGCGGACGTGTTCCACAACAACATGCGCTACGGCGTCATGGAGCGCCTGGGCGTCACGTTCGAGAAGATCCAGCAGGCCAACGCGCGCTGCATCCTGTCCAACGCCACCGGCTGGGGCCACCTGGGCCCGGACGCCTACACCGGCGCCATGGACACCCTCGCGCAGGCGCGCGGCGGCTTCATGTCCGTTACCGGGGACGGCGAGGACGCCCCGCCGACGGTCGCCGGGTTCCCGCAGGCGGACCACGTGGGCGCCCTGGTGAGCGGCTACGGCATCCTGCTGGCGCTGATGCACCGGGAGCGCTCGGGCGAGGCGCAGGAGGTGAACACGTCCCTGTACGGCTCGCAGTTGTGCATCCAGTCCTACAACATCACCGCCGCCATGTGGATGGACGTGAACCCCACGCGCACGCGCCACGAACAGCGCCGCCCCACGTGGAACTCCTTCCAGGGCGGCGACGGGAAGTGGTTCATGATCGGCGCGCTGCCGCCGGACAAGTGGTGGAAGCGCTTCTGCGAGGTGATGGAGACCCCGGACCTCATCGAGGGTGACTTTGCCACCGCGCCAGGGCGCTGGGAGCACAACACGGAGATCATCGCGCGCATGGACCAGGTCTTCGCCACGCGCACGCGCGACGAGTGGGTGGCGGCCTTCCACGAGGCTGATCTGCTGGTGCAGCCGGTGATGGACTACCTGGAGATCGCGCAGGACCAGCAGGCGTGGGCGAACGGCTACATCACCAAGGTGCCGCACCCCGCAGACGGCGAGGAGATGCCGATGGTGGGCTCGCCCGTCCACCTGTCGAGGACGCCCGCACGCATCGAGCGCATGGCCCCCGAGTTCGGCCAGCACACGGAGGAGGTGCTGCTGGAGCAGGGCTTCACCTGGGAGGACATCAGCGCCCTGCGCGACCGCGGCGC
>JBBDIC010000093.1:15542-19965 GCA_040880625.1 Dehalococcoidia bacterium
CTCGACTTCTTCGAGGAGCCGATCCCCGCGCCGAACTGGCCGCCGTCCGCGCGCCGCCCTGCATGCGCGTACCTGCACCTGTCTCCCCCGTACGCGGCGGTCGTCGCGGAGGCGGAGGCGCTCGGCTGGCCGGTGGGGCGTATCGAGGCGGGGCACTTCCACGCGCTGGTGGCGCCGGAGGTGGTCGCGAGCGTGATGGTGCGGCTGTACGAGGAGGCGACGCGGCGCTGAGGCCGCGCGGCGGCCGACGGCCGACGCGCGTGGAGGATGCCCGGAAACCGGAACACCCCCTCCTCACGAGGAGGAGGGGATGTTCTTCGTCCCTTTCGGGATGCATTCAGAATGCCGCCTGCCTCGTGTCCCCGCCGCAACAGCGCTCGATGGCTGTGTGGCGAAGGCGTGGCGATCCGGCCGAGCCGGGTTAGATCGCGGCGATGCTCTGGAGGAACTCCCGGATATTGAGCGCGAGCGAGGCGGGCTGGTCCGTAGGGACGTGGTGGCCGGCGTCCTCGATGAGCGAGACGCGCGAACCGGCCACGCGGCGGTGGAGGCGCTGGATCGCCTCCGGCGTCAGCATGTCCGTCTCCTGGCCGCGCACGATCATCATGGGGCACTGGATGCGGTCGGCGGAGTCCCAGAGGTCGGAGAGGCGGCGCTGGCCGGGGTCCGGCTCCGGCGGGCGGATCTGGGCGTCGCGGAACGCCTCGTCAAAGTCCCACACCAGGCGGCCGTCGTCGTTGGAGACCAGGGCGCCGCGGACGCGGCGTTCCAACTGCTCGTTGGAGGCGTAGGGCAGGTAGGGGCGGAAGGCGTCCATCGCCTCCTCGATCGTGCCGAAGGACTCGCCGGTGGTCAGCAGGCGGCGCAGGCCCTCCACGCCGGAGCGCAGCACCTCCGGCGCGGCCTCCACCACTACGAGCGCGGTGACCACCTCCGGGTGCTCGGCGGCGTAGCAGATCGAGACGGCCCCGCCCATCGCGTGGCCCACCAGCGTCACGGAGCGCAGCCCGAGCGCCTCCACGATCGCCTCGATGTCCTCGAGTTGGGAGGCGCGCGTGTAGTCCATGTCGTCGGCGCGGTCGCTCTGGCCGTAGCCGCGCTGGTCCAGGGCGATCACGCGGAACTCGCGCGCCAGGTCCACGGCCACGTCCGTCCAGATCTCGCTGGTGGCGGCGTAGCCGTGCAGCAGCAGCAGCGCGTGGCGGCTGCGGGTGTCGCCCCACTCGCGGTAGTGGAAGCGCAGGTCGTTGGCCTCGATGAACTCGTCGCGGGGCTTGGTGGGGTTCGCCATGGGGCGGCTCTCAATCTCTCGACAGGTCGCTGGGAATCGAGTGGTCAGGCGTCTGGAGACGTGCGAAGGGGACGCCTTCGCGAGGGGGTGGGCACGTGATGGGTCACGGGAGCCGAATGTAACAGCCGCCCCGCCCGGCGTCCTGTTTCTACAACGATTGTGATGCAGAATCTAGAGCGACGCCGTGATCGCGTTCGCCACCGGGAGCCCGTCGGCGAGGCCGATCCAGTTCTTGCCCCGGTCGTGCGAGGCGTACAACTTGCTTCCGGCGGCGATGAACGCCACGTCTTCCCAGTCCCACGGACGCACCACGCAGGGGATGCGGTCCCACTCGTCGTCGCCCTCCAGCATCAGGCGTGCCCACGTCACGCCGCCGTTGGGCGAGCGGAACACCGCGCCCTCCTGGCCGGGCGGGTGGCGCGCGATGGTGAGGACGAGCGCGTCCGGCGCGCCCGGCATGATCGCCATCGATCCGCCCCACGAGCGGTCCAGGCCGCCCAGCGACTGGAGCCAGGAGAAGCCCTCGTCTTCCGAGCGGTAGACGCCGGAGTCGGCGGTGGCGTAGAGGCGGTCGCGGTGCTCGGGGTGCGCCCAGATGCCGTGGACCTTCGCGTCCAAGCCGTCCGCGCGCCGCAGCCACGTGGTGCCGCCGTCGCGGCTGTGCCACGCGCCGCCGCCGGCGATGGCGAGCAGCACGCCCTCCTCCACCTGCACGCTGGCGGCGACGAAGGGGCGTGGCTCGCCGGCGGGCGGGGCGAAGTTCGTGCCGTGCTTGATCACGTTCATCGAGCCGGCGATCTCCTCCCACGTCTCGCCCTTGTCGGACGAGCGGTAGAGGCGGCCGTCCGCGGCGCCCACGTACAGGTCGCCGTTGGGCAGCGAGGCCACCGAGCGCGCCTCGCCCTCCCAGCGCTGCGCCCAGCGCCGGCCGTCGTGGACCCACGCACCCGCCTCGGGTGCGCCGGCGACGGCCAGTCCGTCGTAGTAGTCGATGGAGGTGAACCGCTGGCCGTCCACGACGCTCTCCGGGTCGCCCCCGGGGACCACCTGCGTGAGGCCGTCGTCGTGCGCGATGACGATGCCCAGCGGGTCGTACGTCTTGCGCCGGATCACCACGGGGCGGCCGCTGCCGTCGCGTCTCGCATCACTCGCCCGCTCCCCGCCGCGCGCGTACGGCCTCCACGATCGCCGGCAGCGCCTCACCCGAGGGCGCCCGCACTACCACCGCGGCGATGCCGCTCAACGGCGTCTCCTCCGGGTTCACTTCGATCAGCGGCAGGCCTCGGCGGACGGCGTCCACGGGGTACTGGGCCGCCGGGTACACGACGGCGGAGGTGCCGATGGTCATGAAGCAGTCGGCCTGCCGGGTCTCCTCGGCGGAGCGCAGCAGCGCCTCGCCGGGGATCGGCTCGCCGAACATCACGGTGTCGCTCTTCACGATGCCCGAACAGCCGTCCGAGGCGCAACGCGGCGGCAGGTGGTCCGGGTCCACGACGAACTCCGCCTTCGGCCAGCGGTCGCCGCAATGCACGCACCGCATCCAGTGGCGGTTGCCGTGGATCTCCGTGATCGAGGTCTGACCGGCGCGGCGGTGCAGGTCATCGATGTTCTGCGTGATCAGGTGGCGCACCACGCCCAGCGCCTCCAGGTCCGCCAGCGCTCGATGTCCCGCGTTCGGCAGCGCGGCGTCGATGGCGCTGGCGAAACCGGCGGTGCTGGTGGCGCCCGTCGCGTCGGGTGTGGCGGCCTCGGCCAGGCGGCGCTCCCACCAGCGGCGCGGGTCGGCGGCGAAGGTCTCGAACTGGTTGAGGGGCGGCTCGCCGTTCACCGTCCACAGCCCGCCGTCGCCGCGGAACGTGGGGATGCCGGACTCCTTCGACATGCCGGCCCCGGCGAGGACGACCGTGCGGCGCGACCCCGCGAGGAGGTCCGCGGCGCGGTGGATGGCTGCCTGGAGGTCGGGGGAAGGCGAGATCACGTGCCCCATCCTAACCACGCACGCCTTAACACTTCACTCACCCGCACCTCGCGACGTAGCCTCGGGCGCACCTACGCTGGTCGACGGGCCGCCGATCCGGGGCCGGGGAGCATCGATGACCGCCCGCAGCACCCTACGCACCGCCGCGCGCATCGCGACCGTCGCCGCCATCGTGGCGGTGGTGGGCGGCCTGTTCGTGTATCGCGAGGTGCTGCCGGCCGAGGACGCGCCTGGGACCGCCGTCCTCGGCGTGGCGGAGGCGGCGCCGCGGCCGGAGATCGGACGGCCGGCGCCGGACTTCGTGCTGGAGGCGCCGGGGACGGGCGAACTGGTGCGCCTGTCCGACTTCCAGGGCCGGCCGGTGGTCCTCAACTTCTGGGCCACCTGGTGCGTCCCGTGCCGCACGGAGATGCCGGACCTGCAGGCCGCCTACGGCGCCGGCGACGACGTGCTGGTGCTGGGCGTGAACGCGCAGGAGTCCGACCCGGTGGTGCAGCGCTTCATCGAGGAGTTCGGCCTCACGTTCCCGGTGACCCTCGACCGGCAGGGGCGCGTGCGGCAGCACTACGCCGTGATCGGCCTGCCGGCGACGTTCTTCATCGACGCTACGGGCGTGATCCGCGGCCGGACGTTCGGCCCGGTGCACGGCGACCTCCTCCCGGAGGGCATCGAGGCGGCCCGCCGCGGCGGCTGAGGGCGCGTCTCGTCCGGCGACCATGCGCGAGCCGCATACACTTCCCGCATGCAGATCGACTTTGCCTTCCTGTGCGACGCCGCTTCCGAGAGCAGCGGCAAGGTGCACGCCATCGGCATTGGCTTCGAGCGCATCAGCGTGCGGTCGCTGCCGGTGGTGCATCCTCGGGCGGTGGCCGTCGTGCGGTTCGGCTTCACGCGCGCCGACGAGGGCGAGCACCCGTTCACGCTGAGCGTCCTGGATGCCGACGGCCGCGACGTGGTGCCGAAGGTGAACGGGCAGGTCAACCTGACGGTGGGCGAGGAGTCCTCCGGCGGCAAGGCGAACATGATCGTGGACCTGGTCCAACTCGACCTCCAGTCCTACGGGCCGCACGAGGTCACGGTCACCTTCGACGGCCGCGAGTTCGTCAGCCTTCCGTTCGAGGTGGTGGCGACGGGTTAGGGGTGTCATATGTCGA
>JBBDIC010000094.1:0-4590 GCA_040880625.1 Dehalococcoidia bacterium
TGGGCCACCTCCGTCAGGCGCTTCAACTGCTCGTCCGTGACGATGTCGACGCCCATCTTCAGTTTGAGGTTCGCGATCACGGACACGATGTTGGCGTTGCCGGTGCGCTCGCCCCAGCCGTTGAGGCACGCCTGCACCTGTGTCGCCCCGGCGCGGATGCCCACCAGCGTGTTCGCCACCGCTTCGTCCGTATCGTTGTGGGCGTGGATGCCGATGTCACACGACACGGCCTCTCGCGCCGCGCGCACCGCTTCCTCCACCTCCCACGGCATCGTGCCGCCGTTGGTGTCGCAGAGCGCCACCGTGCGCGCGCCCGCGCGCTCCGCCGCCGCGATCGACGCCAGCGCGTAGGCGGGGTCGTCCCGGTAGCCGTCGAAGAAGTGCTCCGCGTCGAAGGTGACCTCGCGCCCCTGCGCCGCGAGGTAGGCGATCGAGTCGCGGATCATCGCCAGGTTCTCCTCCTCGGACGTCTGGAGGACCTCGCGCACCTGGCGGCTGGAGGATTTGCCCACGAGCGTGACGGCCGGCGTCTCCGCCTCCAGCACGGAGCGGATCGCGGGGTCCGTCGCGGCGTCACCGCCGGCGCGGCGCGTGGAGCCGAACGCGACGAGTTTCGCGTGCTGCAGGCGGATGCCCTTCGCGCGCTCGAAGAACTCGGCGTCCTTGGGGTTGGAGCCGGGGTAGCCGCCCTCGATGTAGTGCACGCCGAGTTCGTCCAGTTTCTGGATGATCAGCAGTTTGTCCTCCAGCGAGAGGCTCAGGCCTTCCATGCCCAGGCCGTCACGGAGCGTCGTGTCGTACAGCGTGAGGCGGTCGAGGTGGGTCGGTCGGGGAGCGTTGGCGGTCATCTCGCGTCCTTCGGCTTCCGGCCCCAGGGGCAGGCGGCTCGATGGCGCGGGTCGCATCCCGTTCGAGCGCGTGCCTGGGACACCGGGGGCGGGTTCCACTCGGTGTCGAGGGTGTCAGCAGCCTGCGATCATCGTCGCTGCCGGCCGGGAGGGCCGGACAGCGGGCACCGCTTCCATGGACGCGCGTTCGGTTGCCATAACGGGGCCAGTGTAGATTGACCGCTGGCCGCGGGCAATGCAGGTCACCGAGCATGGCCGCGCGCGCTGCCATCGAGGGACGCGTCGAGGGCGCCGGAGGGACATCGACGTGACGCACTACATCGAACGGCGCGGCTCGCGCGTCATCATCGCGTCGCCCGGCGGTCGCATCCTGCTGTTCCGCGCCGCGCTCCATGACGGCACGACGCTCTGGTTCCCGCCCGGCGGCGGCCTCGAGGACCACGAGACGTTCGAAGAGGCCGCGCTGCGCGAACTTTTCGAGGAGACGGGCATCGAGGTGAAGCGCCTCGGCCCCTGCGTCTGGCATCGGACGCACGAGGTGGACGACGGTGGCCCGTACTTCGACCACCAGCCGATGCGCTTCGTGGAGCGCTACTACCTGCTCCCGGTAGAGGCAGAGTTCCCGCCGCTCCCCATGGTCATCGGCGCCTACGAAGACTACATGCGCGAGCCCGGCTGGTTCCGCTGGCTACGTCCGGCCGACCTGGCCACCCTCGAGGTCGCCGTCATCGTCCCGCGCGACCTCGCGACGCTGGTCGTGCCGCTGCTGGCCGGGGAGGTACCGGCGACGCCGCTGGAGATCGGTGAGTGAGTCGATGATTCGAATCATCGACGCATGACACGATAAATTGTATCATCGACGCATGGCCTTCAACCCTGTCCTCGACTCTGCCGCGTTTGAGCCGCTCCTTGAAGAACTCTCCGCCCTGCGCGAGGAGTTCGGGACGCTCGATGTGCCGAGGCCGCTGGCCCAATGGCTGCGGCGGCACGTCGAGGCTCGTGGCGCGCACATGTCCACCAGCATCGAGGGAAACCCGATGACGGAGCCCGAGGTGCGGGAGTTGTTCGCGCGCACACGCGAGACCGTGGACCGCGCCGAACGGGAGAACCTGGACTATCGCGACGCGGCTCGGTTCGCGCAGTCGGTGGGCGAGGATCCGTCGGCCCACATCGACGCCGGAATGATCAGGGCGTTTCACTACCTCGTCGTCCGCTCGACGTACCGCTACGACGATCCTGCCCACTGGCGCCAGATGCAGAACCGAGTGGCGGACGGGGAGGGAAACACGGTCTACCTGCCACCGCCGCCGGGCGATGTCCCCGGCCTGATGGACGCCCTGATCGCCTGGCTCCGCGAGCAACGTGGGAAACACCACACGCTGGTCCTCGGCGCGGTTGCGCACCTGGAGTTCGTGAACATCCATCCGTTCGACGACGGAAACGGGCGGGTCGCGCGCGCCCTGAGCGCGTACTTCACGGAGCGAGGCGGCTGGAGCCTGCGGGGGATGGTGTCCTCCGAGGCGGCGTTCGGACGGGACCGCGCGGGCTACTACGCGGCGCTGTCCAGGATGGGCGCCCGGTACTACGAGCGCTCCGGCGACATGACCGAGTGGGTGGCGTGGGTGCTACGCCGGTTCGCCATTGAAGTCGCGACCGCGCTCGGCGTGATCGGGCGGTGGATCGAGTTCCTCCGTGAACGCGACAGTGGCGGCGAGTCCGACCGCGCGGGGGCCGGCTACATGTACCTCGCGCTGATGGGGAGCGCCTCGAGGGCTGAATACGTCGCCGCTGTTCAGGTCTCGCCCGCGACGGCCGTGCGTCAACTCACGCGCCTCGTCGATGAAGGCGTCGCCGAACGCCTCGGCGCGGGGCGTGCGACTCGCTACCGAATGCTCGAAGACCGCGCGGAGGAGTTCGCCCGGGGCGCCCGGGAGGACGCTCTCGCGCGGTTCCCGCTGGCCGCGGCGCAGCCCTAACCCCCGAGGCGTGCCAGCACGGCCTCCGCCATCTCGCGCGTGCCCATCGAGGACGCCCCGGCACCGGCGATGTCGGCCGTGCGGTGGCCGGCCTCGATGACGGCCGTGACGGCCTGCTCGATCGCCTGCGCTTCCTCCTCCAGGCCGCAGGAGTGGCGGAGCAGCATGGCGGTGGTGAGGATCATCGCCAGCGGGTTGGCCGCGCCCGTGCCGGCGATGTCCGGGGCGGAGCCGTGGATCGGCTCGTACATGCCCAGCCCCGTGCCGTCCTCGCGGATCGTCCCGAGCGATGCCGACGGGAGCATACCCATGGAGCCCGTGAGCATGGAGGCCTCGTCCGTGATGATGTCGCCGAACATGTTGTCCGCGATCACCACGTCGAAGTCGCGCGGGCGGCGGATCAGGTGCATCGTCATCGCGTCGACGAGCACGTGCTCCAGTTCCACGTCCGGGTACTCCTTCGACACCTCCACGACCACCTCGCGCCAGAGCCGGGACGTGGCGAGCACGTTCGCCTTGTCCACGCTGGTGAGTTTGCCGCGGCGCTCGCGCGCCGTGCGGAAGCCGAGGTGGGCGACGCGCGCGACCTCGTCCTCGTGGTAGTAGTTCGTGTCCACGGCCTCGCGCTTGCCGGCGACCACTCGGCGCTCCTGCGGCTTGCCGAAGTAGAGGCCGCTCGTGAGTTCGCGGATCACCAGCAGGTCTACGCCCTCGATCACGTCCGGCTTCAACGCCGAGGCGTCGAGCAATGCCGGTATGGCGGTGACGGGCCGCAGGTTCGCCCACAGGCCGAGGCCGGCGCGGATCGCCAGCAGCCCCTGCTCCGGGCGCACGTCCGCGTTGGGGCTATCCCACTTCGGCCCTCCGACCGCGCCGAAGAGCACCGCATCCGACTTCGACGCCTGCTCGATCGTCTCGGGGCGGATCGCCACGCCCGCAGCGTCGATGGACGCGCCGCCGACAAGGTCCTGCTGGAAGTTGAAGACGTGCTCGAACCGCTCGCCCACGGCCTCCAGCACCCGCACGCCCTCCGCGGTGACTTCCGGACCGATGCCGTCGCCGGGCAGGACGAGGATGTCAAACGTGGCCATGCAGGAACTCCGCTCCGCTTCGCGCCCCCACCCTTCCTGTCGAGGGGGTGGTCGCCTTCTGACCCCCTCCCCCTTGAGGGGGGAGGGTTGGGGTGGGGGTGATCCGGCTGCGCCGGACGTGACGAGGGGCCGAGTGTACCCCGGCCCCTCGCTGCGTTCGTCCCTGTCGACCGTGCGTTACTCGACGATCAGGATCGCTCCATAGGTCGCCTCGCTGCCGCGGTCCGGACCGGCGCTGTAGTTGATGGCCAGCATGTAGCGGCCCGGCGCCAGGTCCTCCGGCAGCGTCACGCTGTGGTCGCCGTACGCGAGTTCCCGCTCGCCCCCGCCGGGTTGCCACGCGCGGAACGACTGCGACTCGTCACCGGCCGCGATCGGCTCGTCCGCGGCGTCCCACAGCAACGCGTACGCGATCGCCATCGGCGGCCAGGTGAGGTCGCCCGTCACCTCGAGGGTGGCGCCGGCCTCGACCGTCAGGTCGTCCGCGCCCGTGATGATGCCGATCGCGTCCGCGCAAAGAGCCGGGTTGCCGCTGCCCTGCGGCGGCGACCAGCAGTAGGAGCCGAGCCCGAGCGCCACCTCGCCCGAGGCGGAGTTCAGCGTGCCCTCGGGAGGTGCGTCCGGGTTCGCCGGTTCGATGCCGCCGCCGGCAGCATCCGAGCCCTGCGAGGGGCC
>JBBDIC010000094.1:4690-7149 GCA_040880625.1 Dehalococcoidia bacterium
GCCCTGCGAGGGGCCGTCCGAGGGGGCGCCGCCGGAGGTCGCCGGGTCCGCGGTCGCGGTCACGGGCGGCGTCGCGGTGGGGTCGGCGTCGCCGCCGGTGCACGCGGCAAGCAGCAGTGCGGGGACGATGAGGAGCAGGCCGAGTACTCGGATTGGTCGTGCGAAGTTCGTCATTGACGGGGTTTCCATCCTTTCGCCCTCTGTGACGAGCGCGTGGCGTCGATGGTTCCCGGAGGGCCGCTCGCTACCGCCTCGCGGCCCCGGCGCGCGCCGCCAGGCGGCGGATGCCGCGCCGCCGCTCCTCCGGCCCGACGCCGGCTGCACCCGCGGTGACCTGGTGGATCGGCGCGATCTCAATGTAGAACCGCGTCCGGTCGATCGCCCCCTGATCGACTTCGCCGCCGTAGGCCGCCCAGACTCGCTCCAGGTCGCGCCACCCGAGGTGGTTCAGCACGCCCGCGAAGTCCAGGGCGGGATCCGCGATGAACGCGTCCGCGAAGTCGATCACGCCGGACAGGCGGCCGTCGCCGTCCACCAGCAGGTGATCACCGGAGATGTCGGCGTGGATCAGCGCCCGCGGCGCCCTCCTCGTCCCGCCCGCAGCCTCGAAGTCGGCGGCGCGCTGCTCCAGCCAGGCGCGCGTTCGCCCCGTCAGTTGCTGGATCGCTGCGTCCACAGTCGGCACGTAGTGGTCGCTCCACAGGTCCACCTCGCGCGCCCCGTGCCGCTTCGCGGCTGCCGCCGGCGTGGCGTGCAGCACCGAGAGGAACCGGCCGATCTGCTCGCAGAGCCGCGCCCGCGCCGCCCCTCGACGTGCCCCCGCCTGTGCGAGGGGTGTCCCCGGCACCATCCGGTGCAGCGCGCCGATCGCGACGCCCTCGGCGTCGCGGAGCAGGCGCGGCTCGCGCGGCACCACAACCTCGAACGGCTGGCGCTCGATGAGCGGAAGCAGCCGCACCTCCCGCTCGAGGTCCGGCATCGCCCACCACGACTGCGGCTTCGGGAGGCGCAGGATCCAGTCGCCGTCCGGCGCCGGGACGCGATACGCCGTGGCGCCCCAGCCCTCGCCGGCAAACCGCGCCGCGCGCACGCGGGCCTGCGGCAACGCCTCGGACAGGCGCTCGCGGATGGCGGCGGTCAGCGTGGCGCGCGGTACGGGCATGCTCGGCGCACGTTAGCACCGAGCCGGTCGGGCGGCGTGGGAGTGGGGTTCGGTGGCGTCAGCCGGGAACCACGCGCTCGGCGCCGGCGTCTGATGTGTGACCACACCGTTGCGTGCAGAACTCGAGAGAATCATGTCGCCCAGGATCGTCTTCGCTCCCTTGATCGCCCTCATGCTGCTCGGCGCGGGGTTCTCCGCGTGGATGACGGCCGGCGGCCCGGCCATCGAGCGCGACCCGAGCGCGCTGCCGCGCTCAGTGACGATGGATGTCGGCGACCGCCTCGTCCTCGATGATGGGTCCGCGCTGCGGTTCGTCGGGCTTGTCGAGGACTCCCGATGCCCGATGGACGCGATGTGCATCTGGCAGGGACAGGCCGTGCTCGCCTTCGAGATCGACGGCCGGCCGTTCCAGGTGACCTACCTGACGCCGGGAGACGGCGGCACCGTCTCCGCCGGCAGCGCCGGCTTCTACCGCGTGGTCATCGAGGACGTGCAGCCCTACCCGATGGCGTCCCAGCCCGCCGACCCCGCCGACTACCAGGTGACGCTCACGGTCACCCGATAGTCACGCCTGAGGGGCCACGGAACGAGAGAGGCGCAGCCACCGGCTGCGCCTCTCTTGCTGTGTCCTGTGTCCGACCGCTAGCCGGCCTTGAACGTGTCCTGTCCCGCGCGGCTCGTGTCCGGCTTCAGGCCGTCACGCTTCGCCTCGAACGCCGCGATGTCGTCGTCGTGCTGCATCGTCAGGCCGATGTCATCCAGGCCGTTGAGGAGGCGGTGTTTCACGAACGGATCCAGCTCGAACGTGCGTGACCAGGATCCGTCGCTGGTGGCGACGGTCTGCGTTGCTACATCGATGGTCAGTTCCGCCGTGGGAAGTTCCTCGTGGCGCGCCATGAGGTGATCGATGTCGTCCTGCGGCAGGACGATCGTGAGCAGGCCGACCTTCGAGGAGTTGTTGCGGAAGATGTCGCCGAACGACGGAGCGATGACCGCCTCGACGCCGGCGTCCTCCAGCCCCCAGACGGCGTGCTCGCGGCTGGAGCCGCAACCGAAGTTCTGCTGCGCCAGCATGATCGGGGCGCCCTCGTAGGCGGGGACGTTCAGGACGAAGTCCGGGTCCTTCTTCCACTCGTGGAACGCGTACGGCCCGAACCCGGAGCGCTCGATGCGCTTCAGGAACTGCTTCGGCATGATCTGGTCGGTGTCCACGTCCGCCTTGTTGAGCGGCGTCGCCCGGCCCGACACGTTGCGTACAGCCTTCATCGATGTCCCGTCTTCTGCTTCGACCGTTCGT
>JBBDIC010000094.1:7249-8360 GCA_040880625.1 Dehalococcoidia bacterium
TCCGACTCGGCCTGCTGCTTCACGAGGCCGGACCCCGGCACCACCATCCCGCGCACCGTCGGCGCGATGTGGCGGCCCTGCACGACCGATGCGGCCGCGCGCAGGTCCTCGATGCGGCCGTTGGTGCACGAGCCGATGAACACCCGGTCCACCTCGATCGCCTCGATGGGCGTGCCGGCCTCGAGGTCCATGTACTTCAGCGAGCGCTCCGCCGTCTCGCGCGCCGATGCCGTGGGCGCCTCCTCCGGACGTGGCACCACCGAGGTCACGCCGACGCTCTGGGCGGGCGTGGTGCCCCACGTGACGTGGGGCTCGATGTCCTCGCCGCGCAGGACGATGCTCGTGTCGAACGTGGCGCCCTCGTCCGTGGTGAGCGCGCGCCAGTAGTCCACGGCGCGGTCCCAGTCCTCGCCGGCGGGGGCGAAGTCCTTGCCGCGCAGGTACTCGAACGTCGTGTCGTCCGGGGCGATCAGGCCGGCGCGCGCGCCGCCCTCGATGGTCATGTTGCAGATGGTCATCCGGGCCTCCATAGAGAGGTTGCGGATGACGTCGCCGCGGTACTCGATGACATGGCCCACGCCGCCGTCCACGCCGATGTGCCGAATGATCGCCAGCACCACGTCCTTCGCCGTCACGCCGGGACTGAGGGCGCCCGTCACCTCGATGGACATCGTCTTCGGGCGGGACTGCGGCAGCGTCTGCGTCGCCAGCACGTGCTCCACCTCCGACGTGCCGATGCCGAAGGCGAGCGCGCCGAAGGCGCCGTGCGTGGAGGTGTGCGAGTCGCCGCAGACGATGGTCATGCCCGGCTGGGTCAGGCCGTGCTCCGGGCTGATGATGTGCACGATGCCCTGGCGGATGTCGAAGATGTCCCACAGCGGCACGCCGAAGTCGACCGCGTTCTTGCGGAGCGTGTCGATCTGGAGCGCGGAGAGCGGGTCCGGGTTCGGCTCGTTGCGGTTCGTGGTGGGCACGTTGTGGTCCACGGTGGCCAGCGTCAGGTCCGGCCGCCGCACCGGGCGGTTGGTCATGCGCAGGCTCTCGAAGGCCTGCGGGCTGGTCACCTCGTGCACCAGGTGCAGGTCGATGTAGAGCAGGTCCGGCTCGCCGG
>JBBDIC010000094.1:8460-9786 GCA_040880625.1 Dehalococcoidia bacterium
CTGGTCACCTCGTGCACCAGGTGCAGGTCGATGTAGAGCAGGTCCGGCTCGCCGGGCGCGGAGCGCACCACGTGCTGTTCCCAGATCTTCTCGATGATCGTCTTCGGCACGGTTGTCTCTTCCCTGTGGTCGCTGGTCGCTGGAGCGTGGCTACGTGGTCGTCGCGCCGGTCCGCTGGGTCTCGGCGCGCTGGGCAGCGGCAATGGAACGATTCACGGCGTGGACGTACGCGCGAGCGCTGGCGACCAGGATGTCCGTGTCGGCGGCGCGGCCCTGGTAGACCCCGCCGTCCGTCTGGATGCGGATCGTCACCTCGCCCTGCGCGTCGATGCCCTCCGTGACTGACTTCACGCTGAACTCGATCAGTTCGTTCTCCACACCGGTCACGCGGTTGATGGCGCGGTAGATCGCGTCCACCGGCCCCGTACCGATGGCGGCGTCCTGCCTCGACTGGCCGTCCGCGTCCAGCAGACGCACGCTGGCGGTGGGTGCGCCGTGGTCGCTGCTGGACACCTGGACGAGGTCCAGCGTCCAGACGTCCTGGATGCTGATCTGCGTCTGCTCCGAGACGATCGCGATCAGGTCGCGGTCGTCCACCTCGTCCCGGGCGTCCGCGACGGCCTTGAACGCCTCGAAGATGCGGACGAACTCCGCGTCGTCCGGCTCGATGCCGAGGTCTGCGAGGCGTGCCTTCACCGCGTGCGAGCCGGACACCTTGGTCAGGACGATGGAGTTCCCCGCGGGGATGCCGATCGTCGCCGGGTCCATGATCTCATACGTCTCGCGCATCTTTAGGACGCCGTCCTGGTGGATGCCGGACGAGTGCCGGAAGGCGTTCTTGCCGATGATCGCCTTGTGCGGCTGCAGCATCATGCCCGAGTAGCGCTCCACCAGTTGGCTCGCGGCATAGAACTCGCGCGTGTTCACGTCCGTGTGGACGTGCATGAAGTCCGCGCGCGTGGCGATCGCCAGCACCACCTCCTCCAGCGCCGCGTTCCCCGCGCGCTCGCCGATGCCGTTGATGGTGCCCTCCACCTGCCGCGCACCGCCCAGGATGCCCGCGAGCGAGTTGGCCGTGGCCATCCCCAGGTCGTTCTGGCAGTGCACGGAGATGCGAGCACGGTCGATGTTGGGGACGTTCTGCGCGATCGAGCGGATCAGGTCCTCGAACTCCTCCGGGATGGCATAGCCCACCGTGTCCGGGATGTTCACCGTGGTGGCGCCCTCTTCGATGGCGGCCTGGAGCACCTGGTAGAGGAAGTCGCGGTCGGAGCGGCTGGCGTCCATGGGCGAGAACTCCACGTCGGAGACGTAGCGCTTCGCGTG
>JBBDIC010000094.1:9886-12520 GCA_040880625.1 Dehalococcoidia bacterium
GCGAGTTGGCGGGCGATCTCCACCTTCTCGTCCATGGTGAAGGCGATGCCGGCGGACTGCTCGCCGTCGCGCAGCGTGGTGTCGAATACGTAGATCTTGTCGCTCATGGTGTCGTGTCCTCGGTGTGTGCTCGCGGTGCTGTCCGGGGTCAGCCCTCCCATCCGGCGCACGCGTGAGGGTGCGCGGAGGAGGGCCGCCTAAGCCCGAGCAGCGCGAGGGTGACGAGGCCGGCGCCGAATGTTCCCGCGTAGGGGCGCAGCGTGCTGCGTCCTCCGGCGACCGAGATCCCATCGCTCACCCTGAGCCTGTCGAAGGGCGAGCGCGGGCGTCCGGGATGCTGCGCGCGGGCTTCCGCGGCGGGACGGGCGGCGCTTCGCGCCGCGCACCCCCATCCCAGCCCTCCCCGTGAGACGGGGGAGGGGGCCGGAACGGAGAACCCGGTGCCCGCGGCGGTCATGCCTACTTCTTGCCCTTCAGCCAGCCCATCATCCCGCGCACCTCGCGGCCGACTTCCTCGATGGGGTGCTCGGCGTTGATGCGGCGGAGTGCCTTGAAGCGCGGCGCGCCGGCCTGGTTCTCCAGGATCCACTCGCGCGCGAACTCGCCCGTCTGGATCTCGCGCAGGATCTTCTTCATCTCCGCCTTCTGGGCGTCACCCGAGATGCGAGGGCCGCGCGTGTAGTCGCCGTACTCGGCGGTGTCGCTGATCGAGTCGCGCATGGCCGCCATGCCGCCCTCGTACATCAGGTCCACGATCAACTTCACCTCGTGGAATGTCTCGAAATAGGCGGACTCCGGCTGGTAGCCGGCCTCGATGAGGGTCTCGAAGGCGTTGGTGATCATCGCCGTGAGGCCGCCGCAGAGGATCGCCTGCTCGCCAAAGAGGTCGGTCTCCGTCTCCTCCCGGAAGGTGGTCTCCAGGATGCCCGAGCGCGTGGAGCCGATGCCCTTGCCGTAGGCGAGCGCCGTGGCCATCGCGCCCTCCGTGGCGTCCTGGTGGATCGCCACCAGCGCCGGCACCGCCCCGCCCTCCACAAACACGCGGCGCACGAGGTGGCCCGGGCCCTTGGGGGCGATGAGCGAGACGTCCACGTCCTCCGGCGGCACGATGGAGTTGAAGTGGATGTTGAAGCCGTGCGCGAACATCAGCGTCTTGCCGGCGGTCAGGTGGGGGGCGATGTGGTCGTCGTAGATCGCCTTCTGGAGTTGGTCCGGCACCAGGATCATGATGACCTCTGCCTCGCGGGCCACCTCGTCCACGGTGCCCACGCGCAGGCCGGCGTCCTGGACCTTCGCCCATGACTTCGAGCCCGGATAGAGGCCGACCGCCACGTCCACGCCGGAGTCGTGCAGGTTCTGCGCGTGCGCATGGCCCTGCGACCCGAAGCCGATGACGCCCACCAGGCGGCCCTTCAGCACACCCAGGTCCGCGTCACCTTCGTAGTAGATCTTCGCCACGGTCTGTCCCCTCAACTTCGGTCATTGGCCGGCTCGGGTCGCGGCTTGCGTCCGCGCTCGGTCGGTGCTGTCGATGCTGCCCGAATTACCAGGTACTACTTGCTCGCGTACGGCAGGTCGCCGTCCGGGAAGCGGCCCGCCTCCTGGTGGAAGCGGCGCGACTCCTCCGGCTCGTGCTGGTGCGTCGCCGTCGTCCTTGGTCCCCGTGCGAGGGCGATGCGGCCGGTGCGCACCATCTCCCGGATGCCGTACGGCCGCAAGTTCTCCACCAGCGCGTCCAGCGTGTCCCCCGCCGCCGTCAGTTGGATGATCATCGAGGTGGGCGACACGTCCACCACGGACGCACGGAAGATGTCGACCAGGTCGATCAGTTCGCGTCGCTGCTCCGGGCGCGCGGCCACCTTGATCAGCGCCAGTTCGCGCGTCACGGCCTCGCCGTCCGAGATCGTCTCCACGGTCACCACGTCGATCAGTTTGTCCAGTTGCTTACGCACCTGGTCGCCGATCTCCGCCGGCCCCTCCACGACGATCGTCATGCGCGAGATGCCCTCCTCCTCCGTGGTCCCCACGGCGAGGCTGTCGATGTTGAACCCGCGCCGCCGGAACATGGAGGCGACGCGGTTGAGCACGCCCGGCCGGTTCTCCACCAGCGCGGCGATGGTGTGCTTGTTGGGCGCGTGCGCTCCCGGCGAGGCGGGGGGCGGGGCTGCTGTCGTCATGCTCGTGTCTCCTCGGACGTGGGCGTCGCTAGCGGGCGACGCGTTGAGGGCCCTCGATGGTCTCGCTGAGCGAGGCGCCGGCGGGAACCATCGGCCAGACGTTGTCTTCGGCGGTGACCTGGAAGTCCAGGATGACGGGGCCGGGGTAGGCTGCCGCCTCGCGCACGGCGTCCTCCACCTGGGACTGGTCCGTGACGCGGATGCCGTGGATGCCGTAGGCCTCCGCGATCTTCACGAAGTCCGGCTGCGACATGTGGACGGCCACGTAGTTGTTCCCGTGGAACAACTCCTGCCACTGGCGCACCATGCCCAGGAAGCCGTTGTTCATGATCGCCATCTTCACGGGCAGACGTTCGTCCACCATGGTGGCGATCTCCTGGAAGGTCATCTGGAAGCCGCCGTCGCCGCAGATGGTCCACACCGCGCGGTCCGGGCACGCCACCTGCGCCCCCATGGC
>JBBDIC010000094.1:12620-16959 GCA_040880625.1 Dehalococcoidia bacterium
GGAGTCGATCCAGCGGATCCACTCCACCCGCGAGCGCTGCTGGATGGCCGCCGTCAGTTGAGGCAGCACCTCCGCCAGGTCGCCCACGATCGGGTGCGCCGTGGGCAGGTTCTTGCCGTGCTCCGCGGGATCGATGTCCACGTGGATGATCGTGGCGGTGGGGTTCATGTCCGCGAAGCGGCCCAGCGCGCGGTCGTCCATGCGCATGCCCAGGCCGAGGATCACGTCCGCGTTGCTGGCCGTCTGGTTGGCCCAGTAGGAGCCGTGCATCCCCATCATCCCGTACGCCAGCGCGTGGTCGGGCGAGATGCCGCCCAGGCCCAGCAGCGTGTTCAGGATCGGGATGCCCCCCTTCTCCGCGAAGTGGCGGAGCGACTCCGCGGCGTCCGCCTGGATCACCCCGTGCCCGGCCAGGATCACCGGCCGCTCCGCGGCATCGATGATCGCCGCTGCCGCCGCCACCTCGGCGGGGGCGGCCTTGCCGGGGATGTGGTAGCCGCGGACGGAGACGGTGGCCGGCCACTCGAAGTCGGCCTCCTCCAGCAGGACGTCCTTCGGAATGTCGATGTGGACCGCGCCCTTGCGGCCGGTGGTGGCGATGTAGGCCGCCTCCGCAAACGTGGGGGCGATGTCCTGCGCGCGCATCACCATGTAGTTGTGCTTCACCGTGGGCATCGTGATGCCGGTGATGTCCGCCTCCTGGAAGCCGTCCCGGCCCAGCAGCGCGCGCATCACGTTGCCGGTGATGAACAGCGTGGGGACGCTGTCCATGTGCGCGTTGGCGATCGCCGTGACCAGGTTCGTCGCGCCCGGGCCGCTGGTGCCGATGGCCACGCCCAGCCGACCGGAGGCGCGTGCGTAGCCGTCCGCCGCGTGTCCGCCGCCCTGCTCGTGCCGCACCAGGATGTGCCGCACCTCCGGGTGCGCCGGCATCCGGTCGTACAGCGGCAGTACCGCCCCGCCCGGGTATCCGAAGACCGTGTCCACGCCCAGGCGCTTGAGGCTCTCCAGGACAATGTCCGCGCCGCTCATCCGGTTGGGGCTCATGCTGGTCTCTTTCGTCTGCTCGGGACGCCCGTGTTCGGTGCGCCCTCATTCACGGGGAACACGAAGCGCCACCCGTGGACGGGCGGCGCGGGCGACGCGTGCGCAGAGGCGCAGGCGTCGCCTAGATAAGTACGAGTACGAGAAGGCCGAGGTCGCGCGTACCCATGACAGCGGCGACCTGCGAGGCGGGGGCGATGCGTGAGATGTGGCTCGCCATAAGGTGACAAGTGTAGACGGTCACGCGCGGGCGTCAATCACGGCCGTGTGCCGGTTTGCCCTACCGCGGCCTCAGCCACTTCGCGCGAACGGCTCGAAGACCTCGATCGGGTTGCCCGAGGGGTCCTCCACCAGGATCTGCTTCCCGCCGTTGCCCTCGACGATCTCGTTGCGGAAGCGGCAGCCGGCGGCGCGCAGTTCGGCGACCGTCGCTGCGAGGTCTGCGACCTCCAGTTGGATGCGGTTCCAGCCACCGGGCGCCGGCGCCTGGCCGTCCGGCATCGCCTGCCCCGCCCCTCCCGCGCCGGGCCGGTTCAGGAGCAGTCGCAGGTCACCCCGCGAAAGCGCGGCGAAGCCCGGAGCAGGATGCATGTCTACCGTGAACCCGAGCGGCCCGGTGTAGAACGCGATCGCCGCGTCCACGTCCGAGACGATGTACCGAACGCTGACGCTTCCCACGGGCGACCTCCCAGCCTGGCGAAGGGAGCCTACTCCCCCTACAGCGCCGCGTCCGCTCCCTCAGCGTCCAAGCATCACCGGCGCCTCCGCGGACCGACCACCGAGGACCGCCGGGAGTCGCTCGGCGATCTCCGAGGGCGTCACCAGCGCGTCGCCGGGCGCGTCCGCCAGTTGCTCCGCCGTCCACCACCGGTGGTCGAGGAGTTCCGCGGGAGCATCGGGCGCGTGCTCCAGGACCACCGCCGGACGATGCGGCAGGCGCGCGAAGAAGTAGGTCTCCATCACGTCCCGGCCGAAGTAGTGCATCCGGTTCAGCCAGACCACCTGGAGGCCGCCTGGCACGGCGACCGCCGTCTCCTCCAGCAACTCGCGCCGTGCGGCCTCCTCGGGGGTCTCGCCGGGCTCGACACCGCCGCCGGGCGGAATCCACACCTCGCGGCCGTCGCGCAGGCGGAAGCGCAGCAGCAGCACGTGATCCGAGGGGTCGGCGATCAGGACGCGGCTCACCTGGCGCTCGCCGGCCACCGCTACTCGCCCCACAGCGCCGCGTCCGGGAACGCGCCCGACCACGCGAACCAGTACGCCACCTGCGCCGGCAACGAGGTGCGCTCGCGGCTGTTGCGCGTGTTCAGCAGGCGCTCGTCGTCCACGAACCAGCGCAGGTTGTCGCTGTCCGTCATGATCCGGTCCTCCGGCGGGCCGCTCCAGCCCTCGAAGGTCGTGCCGGCGGTGTCGTAGACCGTGGCGCCGAGGCCCGCGCCGGGCGAGAAGATCAGGATGTCCACCCCGCCGAGCGTATCGAGCGTCATCCCGCGCGCCTCGATCTGGCCCAGCGGGTACGCCTTGCGCGCGCCGCTCACGGTGACGCCCAGCACGCGCGTCTTCGCATCCAGGCGGCCGTCTACCTCGGGGTTGGGGGTCGTGGGGAACGCGGGGCCGTCCGGGTTCGAGTCTGCGAGCAGCGCCGCGCCCTCCGAGTAGTCACGGACGAAGCCGGTGTCCAGGCTCAGGACGCGCGTGTTCGGGTAGCGCGCGTCCCACTCGCCCCAGGTGGTGCGCACGGACATCCGAGCCGTGAGCCGCACGCCCTGGGCGGCCAGCGGCCCGGCCACGGCGCGGCCGCTGACGGCGTCCCAGAGGCTGTCCGTCTCCTCGTCCGTGAACAGGCGGCGAGACTCCCACACGAGGCCGGCCGTGGTGAACGTGTAGGCCACCCCGTCCGAGGCGACGCGGTCGAACACCGCCGCGCCGCCGCACGTCGGGCAGTGCCACACGAGGATGCCCGTCCCCTCGATGTCGTCCGCGATCGAGCCGTGCCAGCCCAGGATGCGCTCCGGGTAGGCGCGCTGGACGCCGTTCATTGCCACGCCGAAGACGATGTCGCGGGCGCCCAGGTAGCGCTCCTCGGCGCGGTGTACGGTCTCCGGCGTCGTCAGCGGCGGGATGGAGTCCGCGCCCACGAGCGACCACACCAGGTGCTCCGGGCCGGGGCCGCTGCCGGCGGACGCCTCGGGGATCAGGTCGCGGAAGCGCAGGTCGATGAGCGCCAGCAGGCGGCCCTTCCACTCCGCGTAGTCGTCCGGGAGCGGCGGCGGATCCGCCATCATCCACGCGTACCACTCGGCGGCGGTGGCAAACCGCTGGCCGGTCAGCCGCTCCAGCGCCTCGCGCACCCAGCGTTCCCAGCCCAGGTCCAGCCACAGCATGTCCACCAGCGGCGCGACGAAGCGCTGCTCCTCCGACAGCGCGATGCGCTGGAGGGCCGTCAGGAACTCCTCGCCCGGCGGCAGACACGACTGCGCGAGCGCCGCGTTGGGGTACCAGCAGATCGCCTCGCGCAGCGCGTCGTCCACCTCGTCTTCCGTGAGCGGCTCCAGCGGCTCGTCCGCCGGCGTCTCCGCGCGGATCGGGCGGAACACCGGCTCCTCCGTGGGCGCCGGCGGCGTCGCCGTGATGTCGCCGGGCGCCGCGATGCACCCCGCCGCCAGCACGAGGCCGAGCGCGAGCACGGCGACCGCCCCGAGACGCCTCGGCAGCCACGCGCGCTGCGCGGTCATCACGCGGCCCGTGCGGCGCGTGCGACACGACGCGCGGACACGAAGCGGCCGATGGCGGACGCGGGGCCGAGGAGCGCGTGGCCCGGCGCGCCGAACGCGTAGGTCAGGTCCATGTAGGTCGCGTCGCCTCGAAGCAGGTCGCAGCCGCCCTCCCAGAACCGGCCGACGTGCTGGAGCATCCACACGAACGGGTCGGGCCACGCGTGGAACACGTCCATCAGCGCCGTAGACGCGTCCACCTCCGACAGGAGCGTGCGCTCCAGCGCCGCCTGGTACCCGCCCAGCGAGGTGACGCGCCCCGCGAGGTAGTCCTCCAGCACCGGACCGATTGCGACGCCCGACGCGATCGCGGCGTGGATGCCCTCGCCCGAGAGCGGATCGACGAGGCCGGCCGCGTCCCCCACGAGCGCCGAGCCGCCGGCGGCCATCACCATGCCGCGCCGCTGCATCGGCAGGTGGTGGCCGCGCACCTGCTCCAGCCGCTCCACTTCGAACCCGTACGCCTCGCACAGCCGTCCCAGGTGGCCGCGCAGGTCGGCGCCCATCGCGTGCTTCCAGCC
>JBBDIC010000094.1:17059-19484 GCA_040880625.1 Dehalococcoidia bacterium
GAACGTCCCGTCCGGCTTCGCCTCGATGCTCGTGACCGCGTGGCCGTCCCGGAAGTCCGCGCCGGCCTCCTGCGCGCGCTCCACCAGGAACGCGTCCAGGCGGCTGCGCTGCGTCATGTACGTCAGCGGCTCGCGCGCATCGCGCACCACGTCGCGCCCGTCGCGGATACGCAGGCGCGCGCCCGTCACCACGTCCTCCACGACTGGGTCCAGCGAGAAGGGGAGGAGGTTGGCGCAGCGGATCGTGACGCCGCCGCCGCAGGGCTTGTCGCGCGGGAACCGGGCGCGGTCCAGGAGCAGGACGGATGCGCCGCGCTCGGCGGCCTCGCGCGCGGCGGTGCTGCCCGCCGGGCCGGCGCCCACCACCACCACGTCCACGTCGGTCGCAGGCGCGCCCGTCACAGTTCGGAGGTCGCCAGCAGGAACGCGGCGAGGAACCCCGCCTGCAGCGCCGCGCCCGCGAGGAACATGGTGTACGCGGCCACCCGGTCCCAGAGGTACAGCGCGATCCCTAGCGCCAGGTTCACCCCGAGCGCGATCGAGGCGAAGCGCGGCAGTTCCAGCACCGCCGAACGGCCCACGAGTTCCACCAGCGGCGAGGAGCGGCTGGGCGGGAAGTACAACTCGAACGTCTCCGGCAGCGAGCCGTAGCGCCACGCCACTACCAGCCACACCGCCGCGCCCAGCAGCGCCGCGAGCAGGGCCAGCGCCAGCCCGATGCGGTCGGACCAGAAGCCCTGTAGGGCCGGTAGCGTGCGCTCCACGTAATGGGGCACCTCGGCGGTGGCGCCCAGGTCCTGGCGCACCTGGATCTCTCGCGCGAACTCCGCCGGATCCGGCACGGAGATCGCGTAGTTGCGCTCGGAGGTCATCACGTACAGGACCTGCTCCGGCGACTGGTGCGTCGAGTAGAACAGCACCTGCCCGATGCGCTCGATGTTCGCCTTGCCCACGTGGTACCCGAGCCAGGACACCCCGCCGACGCGTGGCACTCCCACGGACGTGCCCGGCACGAGGCGCTCGATGGCCCTCAACGGCACCACCTGGCGCAGCGGCCCCCAGTGGATCACGAGTCCGTTGCGGTCCAGCGCATAGGAGAGCGTCGCCAGCGCGTACGACCAGTAGGCGAACAGCAGCCCCAGTGCCGCCGTGACCGCCGCCGCGATGTACGCCGCGCTGGTCAGCATGTCGAACGGCCGTCCGAAGGCGAAGATCGCCAGCACCGTGCTGATGCCGAACGCCCACGCGACGAAGAGCGCCCCCAGCAGCAGTCCCAGGGCGCGCGGCGGCTGATAGAACACGCGGAGCACCCTCCGAGGGGAGACGCCGGGGAGCGGCCTCGCGTCAGTCTAGGGCGTGAGGCCGGTAGGCGAACCGTCCGCCGACCTGAGCCTGTCGAGGGGCGACCGCCGTCCGCCCCTACGAGGCGGCGACCTGGGCGTCCTGGTACAGCGGTGTCAGCCAGTCCAGGTACTGCGGCAGCCGGCCCGTGATCGCTCGGAAGTAGATGTCCTGGATCTGCTTCGACACCACCCCCGGGCGGCCGTCTCCGATGGCGACGCGGTCGATCTCCGTGACCGGCGTGACGTGCGCGGCCGTGCCCGTCATGAACACCTCGTCCGCGATGTATAACTCGGACCGGTCGATCGAGCGGCGCTCCACCTTCAGGCCGAACTCGCGCTCCGCCACGTAGAGGGCCGTCTCCAGCGTGATCCCCTCCAGGATGTTGTCGCTCGCTGGCGGCGTGATGAGGACGCCCTTGCGGATCATCACGATGTTCTCGCCCGACCCCTCGGAGACGTGGCCGTCCTGGTTCAGCATGATCGCCTCGTCGAAGCCGTTGAGTTGCGCCTCCGTCTTGGCCATCGCGTTGTTGACGTACAGGCCGTTCACCTTCGCTCGTGCCGGGATCGCCGTGTCGTCCACGCGCCGCCACGACGAGGTGGCGCAGCGCGCTCCGGCCTCCGGGTCCAGGTACGCGCCGAACGGCGTCACGAACGCCAGGAAGTCGTCGTCCAGGTCGTGCATGCGCACGCCCACGATCTCCGAGGACTTGTAGACCATGGGCCGGATGTAGACATCCTCGCGGTAGTCGCTCAGGCGTGCGGCCTGCGTGATGATGTCGCAGAGTTCGTCGTCCGAGTAGCGGATGGCCATCCGCATGATTTTGGCGCTCTGCCGGATGCGCCGGACGTGGTCGCGCACCTTGAACAGGTACAACTCGCCCTGGTCGGCGTTCCAGTTGCCGCGCACGCCCTCGAATACCGCCGTGCCGTAGTTGAAGGCGTGCGTCATCACGTTGATGTTCGCCTCGGCCAGCGGGACGAATTTGCCCTCGAAGAACGCAGTCGGTGTCGGCATCCTGACTCCTTGACCCCGCCGGCGCCGCGATGAGCGCCTCCTCGCGGAGTGCGAGTCACTATAG
>JBBDIC010000095.1:0-1249 GCA_040880625.1 Dehalococcoidia bacterium
GCGAGCCCGCCGCGCCTCCGGCCGTGAGCCGCCACTAGCCAGACGTGCGGGGCTGGTAGAGGTCGAGGCGCTCCTGGGAGATGGGGACGCCGATGCCGCTGCTGATGGCGTCGAAGGGTCCCACGTCCCACTCAGCGACCAGGGTGATCGCCTTGCCCTCGCGACCGGCGCGTCCGGTACGGCCGATGCGGTGGATGTACTCGTCCAGGTTCTGCGGCACGTCGTAGTTCACCACGTGGGTGATCTCCGGGATGTCCAGGCCACGCGCGGCCACGTTGGTGGCAATGAGCACGTCCAACTGCCCGCTGCGGAACTCCTGTACCACGCGGTCGCGGATGCGCTGGTCCATGTCGCCATGCAGCGCTCCCACCTGGACGCCATCGCGGTTGAGTTCGCGCGCCAGGTGGTCCACGCTGCGCTTCATGTTGCAGAAGATCAGCGTGCGCCCCTTCAGTTCGCGCTCGATCAGTTCGCGCATGGCCCGCACCTTGTCGCGCTGGGCCACCTCGAAGTAGATCTGCTCGATGGTGTCGACGGGCGTGGCCTCGGCGTCCACGCGCACCGTCTCCGGGTCCGTCATGAACTGCCAGATGAGGCGCTTGATGGAGCCCGGCATGGTCGCCGAGAACAGCGCGGTCTGCCGCCGCTGCGGCGTGCGGCTCAGGATGCGGCGGATGTCCGGCAGGAAGCCGATGTCCAGCATCTGGTCCGCCTCGTCGAGGACGGCGTAGCGCACGCTGCGCAGCGACAGCGTCTGCCGCCGCAGGTGGTCCAGGATGCGCCCAGGCGTGCCCACTACGATTTGCGGGCGCTCGTCCAGCGCTCGGAAGTCCGCCTTCAGCGACCGGCCGCCGAGGAGCCCCACGGCGTCCAGGCCCCACGGGCGCGCGAGGTCCGCGAGGACCTCCAGCACCTGTTGCGCCAGTTCACGCGTGGGCACCAGCACGATGCCCTGCACCTCGCCGAGGGCGGGGTCCAGTCGCTCCACCATCGGCACGCCGAAGGCGACGGTCTTGCCGCTGCCGGTCTGCGCGATGCCGACCACGTCCAGGTTGTTGAGCAGGGCGGGGATCGCCTCCACCTGGATCGGCGTCGGCTCCGTGAACCCGAAGCGCGCGAGCGTCTCCAGCGACGTGCGCGTGATGCCCAGGCTCTTGAACGCCGGCGGCAGTTCGTCGTCTGACAGCGGCGCGAACGCTACCGGGGCCCTCGCGGGGCGACGCGGCGCCGGCGCTTCATCGAGGTCGCC
>JBBDIC010000095.1:1349-3090 GCA_040880625.1 Dehalococcoidia bacterium
TCGATCTCGTCACCGAGATCGAGGTCGAGTTCCGCCTCGATCTCCTCGTCGATGTCGTCCGGCTCCTCCGCCGCGGGAGCGGCATCGAGGGGCGCGGCGTCAGTTGCGGTCATGCCGTCCGCGTCGGGCGTCGGGCGGCGGCGTCCGCGGCCACCTCGACGGCCGCGGCGGCGGCGCTTGGCTGTGCCTGCCTCGTCGACCTCATCCTGCACGTCCGGCGTGGTCGACGGCGCCGTGGGCGCTGCGGCCGCGTCCGCGACGGCCAGGTCGTCCGCAGGGATCTCGGCAGGCTGGTTCGTCGAGGGCACGTGCGGCAGCGGCGGCTCTTCGCCGTGACGCTCGTCACGCTTCACCCACGCGCCCACCGTGCGGGCGCCGCCCACCAGGACGCGGGCGGTGTCGTGCAGGCCGCCCGGGCGGCGCCTGCGGTTGGGGAGGATGCTGGAGTCGCCGCCGTCCTGGCCGGGACGGAACGCGATGTCCTCCGGCAGCGGGGCGTCCAGGCTGCGGCCGCGCACGTCGCGGCGGCGGCTGTTCGCGCGTCGCGAGCGCTCGTCTGCCTCGCCGGGTTCCACCTTGCGGCCCCACTGGTAGCGGTCGCGCTGGCCGCCCTGCGAGCGCTGCGCCGAGCCGTTCGAGGAGCGCGAGCCGCGCCCCTCCGGGCTGCGCCCGCCCTCGCTGCGCCCGCCCTCGCTGCGGCCGCCCTGGGAGCGCTGTCCGCGTGGCTCGCTGGCCGTGCCGGCGTCGCGGCTGCCACCGTTGCCGTTGCGGCGGTCACCCTCGGGTGCCCGGTCGCGCTGGCCGGCGGGCTGCGTCGTGTCCTGCGTGGTGTTCTGCGTGTCGTCGCCGGGGCGGCGGCGGTTGCGTCCGCCTCGACGGCCGCGGCGGCGCTTCTGGCCGGGCTCGTCGTCGGTGAGGACGGGGCCGCCGCCGGAGGCGGGGGCGATGTCACGCTGGGTGCGTGGGTTGCGCTGGCCGCGCGTGTCGCGCTCGGTACGGTCGGTGGTCGCAGGAGCGTCCAGGACAGAGGTGGTTTCGCCCTTGAGGCGTCGAAAGAGACCGCGCAGAGGCGTCACCTGACGCCCCCTGCGGCGGAGTGAGGGGTCATTGCTTGATCCTGGTGTGATGGTTCGTCCGCGACGAGAGCGTCACGGGAAAGGGAAGTCATTGCAGACATAGTAACAAGGTGTGTTCTGTAGCGCGAGTGGGCGAATCTCACGCTCTGCACCGGCCGAGTCACGCGCTCCCCTCGACGACGCGGATGCGGCCCTCCGCCTCCGCCCAGGCCCACCCATCGATCTCCGGCGTCGTCGCTCCCAGGGTGGTGAGGATGGTGCAGATCTGGCTGCGGTGCTCCGCGCCGTGGTTGATCGCCTGCACCAGCAGCACCCCCGCCTCGATTTCTTCGCGCGTGTCGTCCTCGAAGGTCTTGGTCACGGTGGTATCGAGGGTGAGCCGGAGGCGATGCACGAGGTCAGAGGCGTTCAGGCGCGCCGCCGCCTCCAGCGCGACCCACCCGGGGAACCCCCGGCGCAGGTCCGGGCCCGTCGGCCGGCCGCCGAGGTCGCGGATGTACTGCTGCTCCGCGCCGAGCATGTGAACCAGCGTGGTGCGGACCGATCCGTACGCGCCCACGGCCGTCGCGTCCAGTTGCTCGTCCGCCAGGGCGCGGCACGCCTCGATGATGCGCAGGTTCGCCCACTCGTTCTGGCCGATGAGATCGTCCACCACGTTCGTCATG
>JBBDIC010000096.1:0-3086 GCA_040880625.1 Dehalococcoidia bacterium
CCCCCCCCCCCCCCCCCCCCCCCCCCCCCCCCCCCCCCCCCCCCCCCCCCACGCCTCTGTTCTCGCTACGCAGTCCGGTGGTTTCTGATGAGCCGCAGGAACACGAGCGCCGCCACCGCCCCGCCGAGGCCCCTCGATAGCGGCTTCGCCGGCGCACCCGCCACCGTGCCGCCCTCCCGCGCGCCGTCGCGTCGAGCGCCCTCGCTGGTCGCATGCGCGCCGGCGGGCTGGGCGTCGCCGCCGATGCGCCCGGCCCGCTGCGGGCTGTCCGGGGCGACGTTGTCGTCCGCGCGCACCGGCTCGTCCTGGGTCGCCGGGCGGAGGATCGCGTTCACCTCGGCCCCGGCGAGGAGCACGAGCGAGGTGATGTAGAGCCACATCATCAGCACGATGACGCCGCCGAGCGCCCCATAGGTCGCCTCGTACGCGCCGAAGTTGGCCACGTAAAACCCGAAGCCGAGGGTGAACACCACCCACGTCACCACGAAGGCGATGGCCCCCGGGAGCACGGAGCGGAACGGGATGTCCACGTTAGGCGTGGCCCAGTAGATGAAGGCCACGCCGTCGAGCAGCACGAGGATCACCACCGGGATGCGCGCGATGTTCACCGCCACCGACCACACCTCGCCGAGTCCCAGCGCCGCCGCGATGTCGCTGCCGACGACCTGCCCGACGATGAGCACGACCGCCGCGGCGATGAACGAGAGGCCGCCGAGCAACGTGAGGCCGAGGCCCACCGCCTGCTTCTGCAGGAACGGGCGGTCCTCCTCCGCGTCGTAGGCGCGGTTCATGCCCTTCATCATCGTCTTGGTGCCGGTGGAGGCGGCCCACAGCGCCGCGATGGCGCCGAACGAGAGCAGGCCGGCGTTGCGGGACTCGAAGACGGCGCTCAACTGGCCCTCAAGGACGCTGGCGCCCTCGGACGGGAGCGCGTTCCCGATCTGCGAGATGATCCGCTGCGTGGGATCCTCGATGCCCAGCCACTCGGCGCCGAACGACGCCAGCGCGGCCAGGAAGATGAAGAACGGGAACAGCGCGAAGAGGAAGCGGAAGGCCAGTTCGGCCGCCGCTCCGGTCACGTCGTCTTCCTGGATCTCACGAACCAGCGCCCGCAATGCGTCCACGTCTGACTCCCTAGGCAGGAGGCTAGACGGGGCGTCGTCGCAGGGTCATCGCAGGGGAGGGCCGAAGGAAGCGCAACCGTTGCAGGCGGCTGACGTTCGTCGTGGACGCTAGCGTCCGGGCGCGTAGGCGCCGTTCGAGGCGGGCTCGCCCTCGGCGTGGGGGGTGCCCTCCAGGCCGAAGAACTCGTACAGCAACCGGTGCCGCAGCGCGTCGATCCCCAGGCCCGTGGTCGCCGAGGCGTACCGCACCTCGCCCTCCACGCGCGGATCGTGCTCGGCGGCCAGGCGGCGCAGGTCGTCCTCGGTCGTCACGGGCGTGCCGTCCTCAAGCGTGAGGCCGTCCACCTTGTTCATCACCGTCAGGACGGGCATGTCGTGCAGGCCCAGTTCCCGCAACGTGTCCAGCACGGTCCGCACCTGCGCGTCCCGCGTCGATGCCGTCGCGTCCACGACGTGGAGGAGGAGGTCCGCCTCGCCGAGTTCCTCGAGGGTGGCGCGGAAGGCGGAGACGAGTTGCGTGGGGAGTTTCTGCATGAAGCCCACGGTGTCCGTCAGGAGGAACGCCTCTTCCGCCCCGCTGCCGATGCGGCGCGTGACGGGGTCCAGCGTGGCGAACACCGCGTCCGCGACCAGCACCTTCGCGCCGGCCAGCGCACGCATCAGCGACGACTTCCCGGCGTTCGTGTAGCCAACGAGGGCGACCGTGGGGAGGCCCTGGCGGCGCCTGCGACTGCGCTGGAGGTCGCGCTGCTTGCGGACCTGCTCGATCTGCTTCTTGAGGCGCGCGATGCGCGCGCCGATCAGCCGGCGGTCCGTCTCCAACTGCGTCTCGCCCGGGCCGCGGGAGTTGATGGCGCCCTCCATGCGTTCAAGGTGCTGCCACTGGCCGCGCAGGCGCGGCATGAGGTACTCGTGCTGGGCGAGTTCCACCTGGAGCGACGCCTCACGGGTGCGGGCGCGCTTCGCGAAGATGTCCAGGATCAGCGCGGAGCGGTCGTAGATGCGGACGCCGAACGCCTGCTCCAGGTTGAACTGCTGGGACGGCGAGAGCGCGTCGTCGAAGACGACCATGCTGTAGTCCGTGGCGCCGCGCTGCTCCCCTATCTCCTCGATCTTCCCGGTGCCGATGTAGTAGGCCGGGTCCGGGTGCGGGCGGCGCTGCGTCGCGCTGCCGGCCACCCAGCCGCCGGCCGTGCGCACGAGGCGCGCGAGTTCGCGCATGGATTCCTCGGTCGACATCTCGCCGGGGCGCGTGCCGGAGTCCACCGCGACCAGGTAGGCGCGCTCCTGCTTCGGGCGGGTGCTGTGCGGTGGGGCCTCGCGACGCGTGGCGCCGTCTTCGGCGGCGTCTGCGGGGGCCTGGATCCGAGGGCGTTTTCGGGGAATGTTCTGCGTTCTCCTTCAGGTCGGCTGCTGCCAGTGTACCTGAAAGGGCGCCCTGCCCCGGAGCGGCTACAGCGCCGTCTCGCCGCGCGCGAACCTGCCCAGGCGCTCCAGCGCCTCGTCCAGGCGCTCGTCCGGCGTGGTCAGCGAGATGCGGATGTAGCCCTCGCCGGCGTCGCCGTAGGAGGCCCCCGGCGTCACCACGACGCCCGTGGCGTCGATGAGGCGCGCGGCGAACTCCGCGCTGGAGCGCTCGCCCTCCGGCAGGCGCGCCCAGATGTAGAGCGAGGCCTTCGGCGGCTCCACGCGCAGGCCCAGCGCGCGGAGCACCTCCACGGCGCGGTCGCGGCGGCGCTGGTACACCTCGTTGTGCGAGGTGATGGCGTCGCGCGGGTCGTCGAGGGCGGCGATGGCCATGCGCTGGATCGCCTGCGGGATACCGCTGTCCAGGTTGGTCTTCACGCGCGTCAGGGCGTTGACCAACTCCGCGTTGCCCACGGCCATGCCCACGCGCCAGCCGGTCATGTTGAACGCCTTGGACAGCGAGTTGAACTCGACCGCCACGTCCCGCGCGCCCTC
>JBBDIC010000097.1:0-3084 GCA_040880625.1 Dehalococcoidia bacterium
CCGCGATCGCGACGAGTTCCTCACCGGCGGCGATGCGCGGCAGCCAGTGCTTCCGTTGCTCCTCGGTGCCCCCGGCCAGCAGCGCCTTCGACAGGATCTCCGGGCGGGTGGCGAGCGACCCGGCCGCGGCCAGCGAGGCGGCGGAGAGTTCCTCGGTCATGATGATCATCGGCAGGTCTCCCATGCCGGTGCCGCCGTACTCCTCCGGGATCGAAGAACCGAAGAACCCCTGCGCGGAGAACTTCTCGAGGAGCGAGTCCGGCACGAGCAGGTCCTGGCGGTGGATGTCCTGCGCGATCGGAGCGACCTCCGTGCGGGCGAAGTCGCGCGCCATGTCGCGCGTGAGCGCGGCCACCTCGTCCTCCAGGTCGACGTGGTTCACGCCGCCCGAGGCGATCATCTCGCGCCCGATGGCGCGGATGGCTGCTTCGTCGAGCCCCTCGCGCACCAGCCCTCGCACGTCCGAGGCGTGCAGCGGGGCGATGTCGCCCTCGTCCAGCCCGAAGTCGTCCCAGGCCGCCTCCACCTGCGAGCGGAGCGCGTGGACGACCTCCGCGGCGTAGGCGTGCGCCATGCGCTCCTGCAGGGCGTCCGGCCGCCCGGCGGCCCGCACCCGCTCGACGAATGCGACGAGGTCCTGCGCCGCCCGCACCTGAGTCGCGAGATAGGCGATGCGCTCCGTGTGGACCTGGTGGTCATCGATGAGCGCCCCGCCCTCGGTGACCCGGGCGGCGTGCTGCACGGCCGCGTCCACCACGCCCTGCGCGGCGTCCACGAGCGTGCGCGCGGCGGCAGCCGGGTTCGCTTCGGTGGCAGTCATCTCGATCCCTTCGACGACGCTCGGTGGCGTCCGGATAGCCCTCGATGCGCGCGCTAGCGGCGCCGGGGCATCAGCACGGTGTAATCCAGGTCCAGGACGACGTTCGGGTGGTAGCGCTCGCGGCCGCCTTCGTCGGTGACCTTGAACGGCTGCTCCTCGGTGTTGGGGTCGCTGTTCTTCACGCCCACCAGCCGCAGGCGCAGCGCCCCCGCGTCCGTCCGCCCGAGGTCGACCTTCTCGATCACGTCCGTCCACGCGAACAGCGTGTCGCTGGCGAACATGGGGTTGCTGTGCGTGCCGTCGTTGAACGCCAGGATGCGCGCAGCGTTCTCCAGCCCGTTGAACGCCAGCGCGTGCGCCACGGAGATCACGTGGCCGCCGTAGACCACGCGCCGCCCGAAGCGCGTGTCCTTCAGCGCGTGCGCGTTGAAGTGCGCCCGCGCGATGTTCTGGTACAGGCGCGCCGCCATCTGGTGCTCCGCCTCCTCGATGGCGACACCCTCGATGTGGTGGATGCGCTCGCCGGGCTCGTAGTCGTCCCAGAGGTAGGCCCCGCCCGTGACGCGCGCGTCCCAGCGCGAGAAGTCGAACGCCTCTGGCACACGCAGATCGCGCGCCTCGACGGCGGGCGGCGTGGAGGGCGCCTCGTCAGCGCCGGTGCTCGTGGCGGGGTCGCGCTTGTTCATCAGCACCCAGCGCACGTAGGACAGGACCTCCTCGCCGCGCTGGTTCAGGCCCACGGTGCGCACCCACGTGATCCCCGTGTCGCCGCCGGAGGACTCCCGCCGGCCCAGCACGCTCGACGTGGCCGTGATCGTGTCGCCCGGGTAGACCGGCACGCCGAAGCGCACGTCCGCATAGCCGAGGTTGGCGATCGCATTCAGGGACACGTCCGGCACGGACTTGCCGAACACGGTGTGGAAGACCAGCAGGTCATGCACCAGTTCGCGCTGGAAGCCCACGCTGCGCGCGAACTCGGCGTCGCAGAAGAGCGGGTAGCGGCTCGCCGTGAGCGCGAGGTACATCGCCGCGTCGCCCTCGGTGACCGTGCGCGGCACGGCGTGGACGATCTCGAGGCCGGTGGTGAGGTCCTCGAAGTAGTTGCCCGTGCCGGCCTTGTTGGGGCCGGCGGACGAGCCGGTGCCGGCAGCGTTCTGGACAGCCAACTCCACCCCCTCGCGCGGCCTCATTGTAGGCGGCGCCCCGGGTAGGGCCACCCGCAGGCGGTAGACTCGGGGGACGCGACCATGAGAGGCGGGACGACCGTGGGCATCAAGGAACTCGAGGCGCTCGTAGCGGTGCTCCAGGGCGAGATCGGCAAGGCGCGCGAAGAGAACCACGTACTGGGGACCTGGCACATCCACTTCGAGAAGCGCGGCGAGACCCCCGTTTTCTCGTTCAACAAGTGCGAGTCAGAGGTCTACTGCGAGGAGCGCCCCACCGTCTTCGCCGTCGACGGCGAACTCATCGATGCCGGTGGTCCCCTCTACTAGCGCCCCGGCGCGGCTCACACGAGGAGCGCCGGCCGTCTGCTAGTCTCCGCGCGCAAATCACCGCGAATCGCGGACCGACGACGAACCCCGACGGGAGCCCTCGATGCTGACGCTCAAGCACTACACCGTGGCCGTACACGACCTGGACGAGGCGGTCTCGAACTACGAGAAGCGCTTCGGCATGCAGAAGATCGGCGAGCAGGCCTTCAACCGCATCGGCAACTTCAACTTCCAGCCCGTCGGCTACGACGGCAACGTGATGCTCAACCTCATCTGCCCGGTGTCAGACGAGAGCCCGATCGCCAAGCTCATGAAGGAGCGCATCAACCCCTTCAACCCCCACGGCGAAGGCATGTACCTCATCGCCTACGAGACGGAGGACGTAGACGCCTTCTGCGCGCAGGTGGAAGCCGAAGGCGGCAAAGTCAACCGCGCACCCGGCTCCGGCAACGCCTGGATCCACCCCACGTCCTCGAACTTCGTCCTGATGGAGATCTTCCCGAAGAGTTCGTAGGGGTGTGGGGACGGCACCGAGGGAGCGCGGAGGGAAGGGCGCTCGTGCCTACTCGATGAGCGCGACGCGGGTGAGGGACGCGATCTCGAAGAAGGTGTCGCGCAGCAACTCCGGGTCCTCCACGGAGAAGAACGCGCCGCCGTTGCCCTGGTCCGCGCCGATCGCGGCGATGTCCTCCAGCAGCGCGCCGCCGGCGCTCTCGGTGTAGCCGATCGTGTAGATCGAGGCGCCCGCCTCCGCGGCCTCGATGGCCTGCT
>JBBDIC010000098.1:0-3067 GCA_040880625.1 Dehalococcoidia bacterium
ATCAGGGGCACGCCGGAGCGGCCGGCCAGCGCCGCGCCCGGCGTCGTGGGCCTTGCGCTCACGATCGCGCTGAGCGCGGGAGCGGTGGCCGCGGCGGTCATGGCGATCGTTGTCGGCGTGGGCGCGTCGCCGGGCGCGCCGCCGCCGATCATGTGGGTACTCATCGGCGCCGCGGTCGTGCTCTCGGGCCTCGCGCTCGTCGCGATGATGGGGTTCCTGACGCTGCAGCCGAACCAGGCGTCCGTGCTCATCGTCTTCGGGTCGTACCAGGGGACGCTGCGGGAGTCCGGCTGGTGGTGGGTGAACCCGCTGACGGCGTTCGAGCGGCACAAGGTGTCGCTGCGCGCGCGCAACTTCAACAGCCAGACGTCCAAGGTGAACGACTCCAACGGCAACCCGATCTACATCGCGGCGGTCGTGGTGTGGCAGGTCGTCGAGACCGCGCGTGCCGTCTTCGACGTGGACGACTACGAGGACTTCGTGGTCGTCCAGAGCGAGACCGCGGTCCGCCACCTGGCGCGCTCGTTCCCGTACGACGACTACGGCGATGACCAGGCGGCGCTCACGCTCACCGGTGACGCCGAGGAGATCGCGCAGACGCTGACGCAGGAACTCCAGGACCGCCTGGACGCCGCCGGCGTCCGCGTCATCGAGGCGCGCCTCACGGACCTCTCCTACGCGCCCGAGATCGCGGAGGCCATGCTGCGCCGCCAGCAGGCGAGCGCCATCGTGGCTGCGCGTGCGCGCATCGTGGAGGGCGCGGTGGGCATGGTGCAGATGGCGCTGGAGCGACTGGAGGCCGGGCGCATCGTGGAACTGGACGAGGAGCGCAAGGCGACGATGGTCTCCAACCTGCTGACCGTCCTCACGAGCGACCAGCCGACGAACCCCGTGGTCAACGTCGGCACGCTCACGCGGTAGCCGTCCGAAGGATCGCCCGGTGGCAGAACGGAAGCGCTTCCTGTTGCGCATCGACCCGGCCGTGTTCGACGCGGTGGAGCGGTGGGCGGGGGACGACCTGCGCAGCGTGAACGCGCAGGTGGAGTACCTGCTCGCGGACGCGCTGCGGCGATCCGGTCGCGCGCCGAAGCGCCCGCGCCCGCCCGCAGCGCCCGAGGAGAGGCCGCCGGATGCCTCGAACACGACATAACTGGGCAGATCTGGTGGGGCTGCAACCGGCCTGTCACGCGTCCGAGGGGGCGCGGGATGGAGGCGCGACAGGGGGCTGCGTAGCCTCGGAGGTAGATACGGAGGTGCCGTATGGACGGAACCATCAGTTTCTTCAATTCCCCGACCGGCCGGGTGATTCTGCTCGGCGTCGGGTTCATCACCTGGATGGCCGCGATCTTCTTCGCGGTCGGAGTGGCGCAGATCGCGCTCATCGGCTTCGGCCTGATGCTGATCTTCCTGGCGGCCGCCCTGGGCGACTCGCCTCGACGTGACCCGGGCCCGTGGAGCCGCGGCGACCTGGAGGGCTGGAGGTAACACCAACAGCCCGCGTGACCGCACGTCGCGCCGCCCGGTGGGGCACCGTATCCTGAGCACAGGACGGCGCCCCATCGGGCGGTTGTGGCGATCGGGAGCGGGATGCCCTCCAGCGAGCAGTACGTGATCCGCGGCGGCCGCCCTCTGCAGGGGCAGGTCGCCGTCTCCGGTTCGAAGAACGCCGCGCTCTACACGCTGCCGGCGGCGCTCCTGACCGCCGAGCCGGTCACGCTTCGCAACGTCCCCCGCATCGCGGACATCGGCGAACTCGCGGACATCTGCCGCGCCGTGGGCTCGCGCGTGGAGGTGGACGGCGACACGGTCCACATGCACACGCCGGAGGTCACGTCCACGGCCCCGCCGCCGGACCTCGTGGCGAAACTGCGCGCGTCGTTCCTGCTGATGGGCGCGCTGCTCGGCCGTGCGGGCGAGGCGGAGTGCCCGCCGCCCGGCGGCGACGTCATCGGCTCGCGGCCGCTCGATGTGCATTTCGTCGGCTTCAGGATGCTCGGCGCGGAGGTGCGGCGGCGCGGGTCGTCCTGGTACGCGAGCGCGGCGCACCTGACCGGCGCGCGCATCTTCTTCGACTACCCCAGCGTGCTGGGCACGGTGAACGTGCTGCTGGCGGCCGTGCGTGCCGAGGGCGAGACGGTCATCGTCAACGCCGCCCCCGAGCCCGAGGTGGAGATGCTGGCCAACCTGCTGGTGGCGATGGGCGCTGACATCTCCGGGCACGGCACGCCGGTGGTGACGGTGCGCGGCGTCGATCGCCTCCACGGCGCGGACTTCCCCGTGATCCCGGACCGACTCGAAGCCGGCACGTTCCTCCTGGCCGGCGTGGCCACGCGCGGCGATGTCCACGTCACGAACGCCGACCCGGCCCACATGGACAGTCTCATCACGAAGTTCCGGCAGATGGGCCTTGATGTGGACGCCGCACCCGGCGAGGGCGTGCGCGTGCGCTATGCGGACCGGCTGGACGCGGTGCAGGTGCAGGCCGTCCCGTACCCCGGCTTCGCCACGGACCTCCACCCGCCGATGGCGGCCGCGCTGACGCAGGCCGCCGGCGTCTCGCTGATCCACGAGCGTGTCTACGACAACCGCACGCTCTACGTGAACGAACTGCGCAAACTCGGCGCGCGCGTCATCACCGCCGGTGACACCGTGATCATCGAGGGCCCGACAGCCCTCGGCGGTTCCACGATGCGCGCGCTGGACATCCGCGCCGGCGCCGCCGCCGTGGTCGCCGCCCTCGCCGCCGAGGGCGAGTCGACCATCCTGGACATCCACCACCTGGACCGCGGCTACTCCGACCTGCAAGCGCGCCTCACGGCCCTCGGCGCGGACGTGGAGCGCCGCTAGGGCGCGCGATGCGTCAGACGGCGTGAACGTCATGTCCTCAGGCCATCTCGAATTCGGCCGTCTCGAATTCGCCGACATGGTCCTCCAGGTGGTGCCAGTACTCGCCACGGATCCACTGCCAGAAGGGGAATCCCTCTTCGCCCTCGCGTGCCGGTTGGATCTGTCCGACGTAGCCCATCGGCACGATGCTGTAGGGCGCGGCGAACTCCGACTCCGGCAG
>JBBDIC010000099.1:0-12431 GCA_040880625.1 Dehalococcoidia bacterium
CGGAATCGGAGGGGGCCGGAGATGGCAACGACACTCCCGTGAGCCAGCACCGCCCGAGCCTCTGCCCTCACCCGCGCGCGCTATGCTGGCCCGGTTGCGGCCGGCGCCGCGCGAGGAGGTACTGATGGCACTCGATGGGCGCGTGGCGATTGTGACCGGGGCGAGCCGCGGGATCGGTGAGTATGTGTCGAAGGCCCTCGCGCAGGCGGGCGCGAAGGTGGCCGTGGCCGCGCGCACGGAAGAGGTCACGGACGCGCGGCTGCCGGGCACGATCCACTCGGTGGCGGACGCGATCAAGGCCGAGGGCGGCGAGGCGATGGGCGTGCGCATGGACGTGCGCGACCCGGAGAGCATCGCCGCCGGTGTGCAGCGCGTCGCGGACGAGTGGGGCGGCGTGGACATCATCGTCAACAACGCCGCGATCCTCGTGCCGGGCACCATCGAGTCCGTGAAGGAACGGCACCTGGACCTGATCTGGGAGATCGACCTGCGCGGGCCGCTGCTCCTCATCAAGTACGCGTTGCCGCACATGAAACGGGCCGGCAAGGGCCACATCGTCAACGTCTCGTCGCGCGCCGGCGTGTTCCCCGGCCCTGGGCCGTACGCGGAGACGCGCTCCGGCGGGGCGTTTTACGGCATGGTGAAGTCCGGCCTGGAGCGCTACTCGCAGAGCCTCGCCATGGAGTTGCAGGGCGACAACATCTCGGTCAACGTCCTGTCGCCGCAGGGCCGCATCAAGACTCCCGGCAACGTCTTCGCCCAGAACGACCGCGAGCACCCGGACCTGGAGTTCGAGGAGGCGTGGGAGATGGGCAAGGGCGTCGCCTGGATCTGCGAGCAGGGCGTCGAGTTCACCGGCCACATCCTGTTCGACCAGGACCTGTGCAAGGAGCAGGGGCTCTGACGCTCCCCACGTCCACGCCCGGCCTGGCGCGCGCGGACGCGCTGTTCCGCACCGCCGGGAAACTGACGCTGGCGCTGCTGCTGGTGACCACCGCGCTGCTCGCGCTGGACGCCGAGTACTGGACGACGGTCTTCCTCGCCTCGCATGTCGCCGCGCTCATCGCGCTGGTGCCCCTCGGCGTGGCGCTCGTGGTGCACGCGTTCCGGCAGGCGCGGATCACCGGTGACCCGGGCATCCTCGGCGTGATGCGTCGCTATCGCGCGGTCGTGGCGCTGCTCGCGCTGATCGTCGTGGGCGTGGCGATCACGCTGGCGAACTTCGACGACGAGTCGAACCGCTGGGTGCGCCGCGCGGCCAACCTCACCACCGTCGCGCTCGTGCTGGTGCTCGTGGTGCAGTACCTGCGCTGGTCGCGTCGCCAGCGAGGCGCACCCGAGATCGAGGTCGTCTAGCGCGCGCCGTCGTGCGTGACGCTCAGCCAGCGCGCACGAGCGGCGCCAGGGTCGCATCCTCCTCGAACGTGGGGGCGAGGCGCATGACCTCCGGCGGGTACGGATAGAGCGCGCTGGCGCGCATGCGACGTCCGATGTCCACGACGACCTCCACATGGTCGCGGCGCAGGTCGGCGGCCGTGCGCATGCCCATGGAGCGGACCACGGTCATCAGATCTTCCTGCACGGCGCGCGCGTAGTTCGCCACGCGCACGGCCTTCTGCGCGGGCACGAGCCCTCGCTGCCGCCACGCGCTCTGCGTCGCGACGCCGGTGGGGCACTCGTTCGTGTGGCAGCGCAGCGCCTGGATGCAGCCCAGCGACAGCATGAACCCGCGCGCGATGCTCACGAGGTCCGCGCCGAGCGCGAGCGCGTAGGCCGCGTCCGCACCGGTGATGACGCGCCCCGCCGCGATCAGCGTCACGCGGTCACGCACGCCCGCGCGGCGATAGGCGTCGTCCACCATCACGATCGCGTCGTGCAGCGGCAGGCCCATGTGGTCCGCGAGCGAGACCGGCGCAGCGCCCGTGCCGCCCTCGGCGCCGTCTATCGAGACCCAGTCCGGCCCGCGTCCCTCGCACGCGAGGATGGCCGCGAGTTCCTCGATTGGGGCGGCGTCGCCGGCGGCGACCTTGATGCCGACGGGCACCGGGACGCACGCCTTCACGCGCTCAATGAAGTCCACCAGTTCCGGCACGGAGGCGAACTCCGCGAAGCGGTTCGGGGAATAGGAGGGCGACCCGGCCGGGATCCCGCGGATCGCGGCGATCTCCGCAGTCACCTTCGCGGCCGGCAGGATGCCGCCCTTGCCGGGCTTCGCGCCCTGCCCCACCTTCACCTCGATGGCGCGCACCTGCTCCATGGCCCCGATCTCGGCCAGGCGCGCCCAGTCGAGGTCGCCCGCGGGCGTGCGGACGCCGTACTTCGCCGGGCCGACCTGGAAGATCACCGCGCCGCCGCCGGCGAGGTGATACGGCGACAGGCCGCCCTCCCCGGTGTTGATGTAGCACCCCGCCTCGGCCGCCCCGATCGCGAGCGCGCGCACCGCGGACGCCGACAGCGCCCCGAACGACATGGGCGCGATGTTCACCCGCGACGTGACGGCGAACGGCCGCGGACGCCCGGGACCGATGACCGGGAGCGAGGCGTCCTCGACGGCCTCTTCGTGCAGCGTAGGGAAGGGCGACGGGAGGAAGTGGAACTGCCCCGCCTTCCAGACGTCCTGCTGCGTGCCGAAGCCCACGGCGCTGTTGACGCCCTTGGCGGTCTGGTAGACCCACGCGCGCTGGGCGCGGTTGAACGGGCGCTCCTCGAGGTCGTTGGTGACGATGTACTGGCGCAGTTCCGGGCCGATCTTCTCGACGAGGTAGCGCAGCCGCCCGACGAGCGGGTACACGCGCCGCACCGCGTGCCGCGTCTGCACGAGGTCCTGCACCGCCAGCGCCCCCAGCACGCCGAGGACGAGCGCCACCACACCGAGGACGAACGGCAACGTCACGTGAGCCTCCCGCGTACGCCATAAGCATCGGCGGGCGGGCGGGGGAGCGCAGGCGGCGTGTGGGAGTGTCAGGAATGGCGTGGGAGGTGGGAGGGGGAGGAGGGGACGGGAGGGGAAGGAGGCGGCAGGGGAGGGAGGCGGCAGGGGAGGGAGGGTGTGGCGGCGGGCGTGGGGCGCGGACGGTCGTGGCCTGCGCGGATCACCCCCACCCTCCCCCTCAAGGGGAACAACATACTGGACTCAGCAAACTGAAGTGGTGGAGACTCCGCGCAGGCGTGGCGGGCGCTACGTTGTCGGCGGGAAGGTCCTCATGGCAAACAAAGTGAACCTTGACGCTATGGTCCCGCGCGGCGACCTCGATACAACCATGCCGAGCCACGCGCGGTCCGGGCAAGCCCGCACCACGGTGGCGCTCAAGGAACTTGAGAAGGACCAGTGGTTCTACGTCGGTCTCCGCAAGCCCGACTTCCAGCGCGAGACGAATGAATGGGAGCCCCGCAAGGTCGCGGGGTTCATAGAGAGCGTCCTGAATTGGGACCTAATCCCGGCCATGATCCTGTGGGAGAGTCCCAACGGCGACAACTACGTCGTTGACGGATGCCATCGCCTCAGTTCGTTGATCGCGTGGATGAACGACGACTATGGCGATCGAGCCATCTCAAAGGCTTTCTACGACAGCGCTATCCCCGATCAGCAACTGCGAATCGCCGATCGAACTCGAAAACTCGTCAACAAGACCGTTGGCCCGTACTCGGACTACGTGCTTGCCGCAACGAACCCAGAGAAGGTCCGAGGTGACATCGCAGAGCGCGCGAAGCGGCTCGGGGGGAAGGGCCTGGACCTTCAATGGGTCAAAGGGGACGCATCCAACGCGGAGCGGTCCTTCTTTAAGATCAACCAGGAAGCTGCCCCTATCGATCAGACGGAACTTCGCGTGTTGCAAGCTCGGCGCAAGCCGCTCGGGATAGCGGCACGCGCGATAGTGCGAAACGCCGAGGGACACAAGTATTGGGCTCACTTCTCACCCGATATCCAGGAACGACTGGAACGTCTGGCGAAGGAAGTCCACTCACTTCTATTCGAGCCGCCATTGCCGAGTGGGGCCACCAAGACGACTGAACTGCCGATCGGAGGCGAGAGGTCATCCGGCCAGAGTCTGCCGCTCGTTCTCGAACTTCTCTCCCTCGTCAGCGGGACAGACGTGAACTCTGAGGACCTCGACGGGGCTGCGACGGTTGCCTGCTTGGAACGCTGCAAGCGGGTCATTCAAGCGATTTGTAGTGACGACCACGGGTCGCTCGGCCTGCATCCCGTCGTCTACTTTTACTCACCGGTGGGCCGTCACAAGGTCGCTTCATTCTGGGCGACCACACTGTTCGTTCAGGACCTCATCGCGCGAAAAGAGGTCGATCGGTTCGTGGATGTGCGAGAGGAGTTCGAGCTGCTGCTGAGGAACTACGACTACCTATCGCAGCAGATTGTCCGGGGCAGGCGCGGCGGCGTCGCAAGCGTAAAGGTCTTGCGCGACTTCTACTTCGCTCTCGTCGATTCGCTGAAGGCAGGGAACTCCGCTGATGAAGCGGCGGCCGAGGTTGTCAGGAGCAAGAAGTTCCCGCAGTTGTCCAAGGTCGCGATTGACGATCGAGAGTTTGGACCGGAGTTCTCGACGGGGGCGAAGTCCGAAATCTTCTTAGCAAAGGCGATGGGTGGTGCGCCGAAGTGCGCCGAATGTCGCGGGTACTTGCACAGGAACGCCATCACGATTGATCACATCCAACGAAAGGCGGACGGCGGTTTGGGCGACCCGCAGAATGGCGATCTGCTGCACCCATACTGCAACTCGGGACGACGAGAAAAAAAGGCCGCTGCCGCTAAGCAAGGGCGCTAGTCCCTCACACCTCGACGGCGCGCCTTCCCGTCAGGACTCTGACGCCCAGCCCTCGATGATGGGGAGGAGGTCTGCGAGGCGGTCGATGCGGGCGTCGGGGGTGACATCGTAGGTGGGGACGTGGGCGTTCGGGCGGTGGACGGCGCGCATGCCGGCCTGCTGTGCGCCGAAGATGTCGTCGAACGGCCGGTCACCGACGTAGACGGCGCGCGCCGGGTCGCTCACCTCGACGGCGTCGAGGGCGGCGCGGAAGGCGTCCGGGTGGGGCTTGGTGACCTTGAGGTCGCTGGTGTAGACGCGCGCGTCCAGCAGGTGCGCCAGGCCGTCGCGCTCCAGCATCCGCTCGTGGAAGTCGGCGGGCCAGTGCGTGTTGGAGAGCAGGCCCGTGCGGATGCCGCGCTCGCGGAGCGCCTCCAGCAGCGGGGCGGCCTCCGGGTCGTGCTCGATGTGCGGGACCCACGAGCCGAGGTAGTGCTCCGACGCCTCGTCCATGATCGCGTCGGCCACGTCCGCGCCCAGCGCGTCCGAGGCGCGCCCCACCAGGTCGCGGAACGTGAACGCCTGGTGGTCGCGGTCCATCTGCGCCCACGCGTCCAGTTCCACGCGGCCGAGGCGCTGCGCGAGGTCGTCCTCGGACTCGCGGAGGTGCGGGGCGAGGTGGCGCGCGGCCATCCGCCAGACCTCGTGGAACTCGACGAGCGCCCAGTTCGAGAGCGTCCCGCCCCAGTCGAAGATCACGGCGTCCACGGGCACAGGCGGTCCTTTCGAGCGCGGCACGGGCCGCCGACGTTGAGCCTAGACGGCCTCGTCCGCGCGCTCCACGGCCACCACTCGGATGCGGCGCTCGTCGCGCTCCAGCACGGTGAAGCGCACGCCCTCGTGCTCCACGGTCTCGCCCGGCTCCGGGAAGCGCTGGAGGTGGAACAGGATCAGGCCCGCCACAGTGTTGGCGTCCACGTCCGTCAGGTCCACGGCCAGGTCGTTGGAGAGGTCCACCAGCAGCATGGAGCCCTCCACCGTGCGCGGGCCGTCCGCCGAGGGGGGCTCGTCCACCTCCTCGGCGCCCGTCTCAGAGCGCAGTTCGCCCACGACCTCCTCCATGATGTCCTCCAGCGTGACGAGCCCGGACGTGACGCCGAACTCGTCCACGAGCATCACGAGGTAGGACGCGTGCTCCTGCATCACGTCCAGCACGCGCGCGATGGTGGCGTGCTCCGACTCGTACTGGACGGGGCGCATCACCTCGCGCACGGAGGGGTCCTCGCGCGGCTCCACGCGCAGCATGTTCAGGTCGCTGACGTGGAGGTAGCCGATGACCTCCTCCGGGACGGCCTCGAAGACGGGGATGCGCTGATAGCCGTAGTTCGCCATGAGGGCGGCGGCGTCGTCGAGGGTGCGTGTGACCTCGATGGAGATGATGTCCACGCGCGGCACCATGATCTCCTGCACCTGGCGGTTCGTGAGCGTCATGACGCCCAGGATGTGCGTGGCGTGCTGCGAGCCGATGGAGCCGGACTGCGCCCCCATGCGGATCGCCGTGCGCAGTTCCGCCGCGCTGATCGCGTCGCCCTGCTCGAGTGGCGCCCCCACCGCCCTCAGCAGGCCTCGGGAGAGCGCGTCGAGCGCGATCGTGGCGGGACGGGTGAGCCAGATCCACGCGCCCATGGGCCACGCGTAGAGGCGGCTGAGGCCGAAGGAGTGCGCGAGGGCGATGGTCTTCGGCCCCACCTCGCCGAAGAGCGTCAGCAGCACCGTCACGGCGACGGTGGCGATCACCACCGCCGCCCCGCCGCCCACGAACAGTTCCGCCGCGAGCGCCGTCCCCACCGCCGCCGCCGCCGTGTTCACCAGGTTGTTCCCGAGCAGGATCGCGGACAGCAACCTGCGAGGTTGGTCGATCAGCGCGGAGACGCGCCGCGCGCCCGGGACGTTCTCCTCCACCAGGTGCGCCAGCCGCACCCGCTGCAGCGTCAGGAACGCCGTCTCGGAGGATGAGAAGAACGCGGACAGACCGAGCAGGACGAACAGCAGGATGGCGTAGGTCAGCACCGGCGGGCTCCGCTCGGCCGGTAGCGTAGCGGAACGCCGGGCGCAGCGTCCCTACCCGGCAGCCGTCACGCCGAGGGCTTCGTTGCGCGGATCGAGTACATCAGCGGAACCAGGTCCGCCTGGTCGACCGGGAGCCGCCAGAGCCGGTCGCCCTGGTAGCGCGCGCCGGTCGCCTCCTGCTCGCCGCCTACCGGCTCCATCCACGGCAGCGCCTTCCACGGGATCTCGCGGTGCTCGTGGATGAACTCGATGCGCAGGCCCGCCTCGATCAGGGCCGTGGCGATCTCGCCGAGGCCGTGGTTCCACTCGTAGGTGGTCGTCATCTCCAGTTTCGGGCCGTCCACGTAGGTCGTGTCGCCCTCGAATAGGTGCGGGTTGGCCGTCTCGAAGTACGGGGTGGTCACGCGCAGTTCGCGCCCGCCCCCCGCGCCGCCCTCGTCGCCGCTGTCGCGCCCCACATCGAGGTCGTCCAGCGACCACAGCATCGGGTGTGCCTCGTAGATGTAGAACGTGCCGCCGGGCTTCACGAAGTGCGCCGCGACGCGCGCCCAGCCGCGCACGTCCGGCAGCCAGCACAGCACCCCGATGCCGGTGTAGACGATGTCGAACCGCTCATCGAGCGCCTGCGGGGCGTCGTACACGTTGGACGGCACGAACCGGCCGGGGATGCCGCTGTCGGCGGACAGGCGGCGGGCGGCCTCCACGGCCGGCTCGGAGAAGTCCAGGCCGGTGACCGTCGCGCCGAGGCGCGCCCAGTTGAGCGTGTCCATCCCGAAGTGGCACTGGAGGTGGAGCAGCGTCTTCCCCGCCACCAGCGGGCCGAGTTCCTCCAACTCCACCGGACACAGCGCCTTCTCGCCGCGCAGGAAGCCCTCGCGGTCGTAGCCCTGGGAGGCCTCGTGGATCGGGACGACGCTGTCCCACCAGGCGCGGTTGCCATCGAAGTACGGGTCCTGGGCGGAGTCGCGGGGCACGGGGCCCTCCTGTCGTGCTGGGCTGGTCTGCTGCCTATCGATGTGGCGCCGCGCGCTTGTGCGCCAGCACCCACTCCGCGTCGAACGTGCGCCGGTAACGGCCCGACGGCTCGAGCGCGAGCAGGGCCTCGCGCAGTTCGCGCTCGAACGCCTCGACGCGGTCGCCGAGGATCCGGCGGTTGGCGAATGACGTGGAGTAGAGCAGCCCCACGACGCCGTCCAGGTCATAGTCCACGGCGAACTCCTGGTGGTCGACCTCGATGTCCTCGTAGCGCGAGTCGGCGAGGAAGTCCTCCCAGCGCCTGGGGGGCGGCGTGAAGTAGCCGCTGCCGGCGCGCCGGCGCTCGCCCAGGTGGCGCCGCACCACCTGCATGATCGTTGAGGCGAGGGCGTCCCCGACCTCCACGTTGTCCGGACTGATGAAGCCCGGCAGCGCGACGATGAAGATGCCGCCGCCGTCCTGCGTGCGCTCGTAGCAGAGGTCCAGCACGCGCGGCTGGTCCATCCAGTGGAACGCACTTCCCAGCGTCACCAGCCGGTACGGCGGCCCGCCGTCCGCCGCATCGAGGTCGGCCAGACTCTCCGCCGGCAGCACGTGCCACTCGACGTTGGTGACGCCTCGTTCGGCGGCCGCCTGCCGGGCGTGCTCGACCATCTCGGCGCTCACGTCCAGGGCGACGACGCGCTGGAAGCGCGGCGCCAGACGCAGCGCGATCTGGCCGGTGCCCGTCCCCAGGTCCAGCAGCGTCCCCCGCCCGTCGAGGCGGAACGCCTCCTCGATGGCGGCGTATGCCTGCGGCGGGTAGTCCTGGCGGTAGCGCGCGTAGTACGCGGCCGCGCCGGCGAAGAGGTCGTCACGTGGTGCACTCATGGGTGGGGGAGCGTAGCGCGGCTGCACGTTGCCCGCGCGCGCCGGCGGGCGCGTGTCGGTGACATCCCCTACGTGCGCGTAAGCGCACGGGCGTTATGGTGGATACAGGCGATCGGAACGGGCAGACGGCCCGCCGGCGCCGTCTCAGACGCGAACCTCTTTCTCTCGCACACCTGTGAGCCCGGAAGAGCGCCCTGCTCGCCAGCATCAGAACGCTGGTTCTCGGGTGTCCCCGTCTCTGAGCAATGACCACCTCGAATGCCTGCCGGCTGCGGGTGTTCGGCGTACGCCGTGGGCTCCGCCCGCGCGCGTCCGTTGCCACATGGCACAGCAGCCTGATCTGACTCGGAGTCACGTTACTTGGCACTGTTTACCCGTAGGGCGTCCTCGACGCCCGTGTCCACCCTCGACGAGGCCGACACCAACCACGACCTGCTGATCGACACGGAGCGCGATGGCGACGCCTTCGAGGGCGGCGTGCCGGACTACCCGGCCGAGGACGTCCCGTCCTTCGCCGACCTCGGTATCTCGGACGACCTGATCGCCGTGCTGGAGCGCGACGGCATCACCAGCCCGTTCCCGGTGCAGGTCATGACCATCCCGGACGCGCTGGATGGGCGCGACGTCTGCGGCAAGGCGAAGACCGGCTCCGGCAAGACGCTCGCCTTCGGCCTGCCGATGGTGATGCGCACGGAGCGCGCCCGCTCGCGCCGCCCTCGCGCGATCGTGCTCGTGCCCACGCGCGAACTCGCCAACCAGGTAGCAGAGGAGATCGCGCCGCTGGCCGGCGCGCGCGGCCTCTGGCTGACGGCGATCTACGGCGGCGTCTCCATGGTGCGCCAGATCCGCGCGCTGCGTGATGGCGTGGAGATCGTCATCGCCACCCCCGGACGCCTGAACGACCTGCTGGAGCGCGGCGAACTCGTCCTCAGCGACATCCAGACCGTCGTGCTGGACGAAGCCGACCAGATGGCGGACATGGGCTTCATGCCGCAGGTGGAGCGCATCCTGGGCCAGATCGACAGCAAGCCGCAGACGCTGCTGTTCTCCGCCACGCTGGACGGCGCGGTGGGCACGCTGGTCCGCAAGTACCAGGACGACCCGGTGCGCCACGAGGTGGTGTCCGAGACGGCCACGGTGGACACGCTCTCCCAGCGCTTCATCGGCGTGACGCGCGAGAACAAGGTGGAGGTGACCGCGCGCATCTGCGCCGGCGCCGCCCGCGTGATCGTCTTCGTGCGCACGAAGCACGGCGCGGACCGCCTGGCCACGCAGTTGGGCCGGGCCGGCCTCCACGCCGCCCCGATCCACGGCCGTCTGTCCCAGAACAAGCGCGAGCGCACGCTGGCGGACTTCGCCCGCGGCCTCGCGCCGGTGCTGGTGGCCACCAACGTGGCCGCCCGCGGCCTGCACGTGGACGGCGTGGACCTGGTGGTCCACTTCGACCCGCCCGAGGACGAGAAGGTCTACCTCCACCGCTCCGGCCGCACGGCCCGCGCGGGCGAGGAGGGCATGGTGGTCACGCTCGTCCTCCCGGAGGAGGAGCGCGACGTCACCATCATCGAGCGCGCCGCCGGCATCGACCTGCGCATCGTGCCGATGGACGCGGACGACCCGCGCCTGAACGACCTGCTCGCCTGGACGCCCCCGCGCGGCCTCCCGGAGGCCCTGCCGTACGGCGGCGCTCGAGGCGGCTCGCCCCGCGCCAACGGCCGCAGCGGCGCCCAGGGCCGAGGCGCCGGCAACCGTGGCGGTGGCCAGCGCAGCGCCAACCGAGGCGAAGCGCCTTCCTTCGGCGGCGAACGCCGTCGACGGCCCGCCGGCAACGCCCGCGGCGGTGGCAGCGGTGGCGGCGCCCAGCGCGGCGGCTCCGGCCGCCGCCGCTTCTAGGGCGCAGGGCGTCGAGGTTGCCCGAGGCGGCGCTGCGCGCCGCGCACCCCCATCCCCGCCTTCCCCCCTCAAGGGGGAAGGGGCCGGAGCCGGAGGGGGAGGGGAACGCGACTCCTGGCTGGAGAGGCCGGCCCACCTCGACCGCTACGGCAGCAGGCGGGAGCGCGGCCGGCGGCCGTGCCAGGCCGTCGAGGCGCGGGCGACGCCGTAGGCGACGAGCAGCAGCGCCAGCGGCGCGAGCGTGACCACGGCGGCCACGCCCACCGCCGAGGCGAACGCGCCCAGCAGCAGCAACTGCGGGATGGCCAGGCCGTCCTTCAGTGTCCCGAGGAGGGCGAACACCCTCCCGTGGATCGCCACCGGCACGAACTTGCCGATGTACGTCTGCGTGGCCGCCGCCGCCAGCGTGATCCCGGCGCCGACCAGCAGCGAGATCGCCGCCGCCATCTCCACGTCGTGCGGCACGCGCGGGATGTCGAGGACGAGCACCCAGCCGAACCATTGCGCCACCAGGTCCACCTGGCCCAGCGCGGACATCGCCACGGCGACCACCGTGAAGCCTGCGACCGCCACCGTCCGCTCGCCTGCCACGCGGATCGAAAGCGGCGCCAGCAGCAGGCCGCCCACCACGCCCAGCGAGGCCGGCGCGAACACGTAGAACGTGTAGGTCGGGTCCACGTCCAGCACCTGCTTCACGTACTGCGGCCCCAGCGTGCCCAGCACCACGTTGATCGTGCTCGCCATGGCCGCCAGCAGCAGCATCCAGAACGCCCCCGGCTCGTCCAGCAGCCAGCGGATCGCCTCCATGATCCCCAGGCGGTGGACGCGGCCCTGCGTCAGCGCGCGCCGGTCGAACGGCCGCTCGGCCTCCGAGGTGGGTCGGAACTTCACCACGCGCAGCGCGGAGAACATGAACATCAGGCCGGCCACCACGGTGACCGTCCCCAGCCCCCAGAAGCGCACGATCGCCGGGGCGATCAGCGCCTTCCCGGACACCTCGCCTGCCGAGGACGCCAGCGACAGGAACGAGTTGGCGGAGGCGAGTTCCGCGTGGCTCGCCACCAGCGGCGCCGCGGCCGCCTCGGCGGGTTGTGACACCTGGTGGAGGATGCGCACCAGGAATAGCACCGCCAGCATCGCGATGAAGCCCGTCCCGGTCGTCGTCGGCACGATCAGCGCCAGGAAGCCCATCGTCAGGTAGGCGCCCACCAGCGCCACGCGCTTCGGGATGGCGTCCGCCACCGCGCCGCCCCACGGCCCCAGGATCACGCCCGGCAGCAGGAACGCCACGCCGATCGCGGCGGCCTCCAGCGCGCTGTCGCTCGCCCTCGCGCTGGCGATCAGGGCGGCGTAGTAGAGGGCCTGCAGCGCCAGGTCAGCGAAGAACCGCGAGGCCAGCAGCGCCTGGAAGTCCGGATTCCGCGCCACCGATCCGGGTGGGACGGCGAACCACAGGATGCGAAAGAGGCGGTCCTGGCCGCGGCTGACGGCGTCGTCCAGGCGACGGAACGCGCGTCCGGCTGGTTGGTCGAATTCCGGCGGAAGCGCCACGCTCTAAACCGCCCGACGAACGGAACGGCAACAGCGCACGTTGTATGCCTCGTAAGGTGCTCTCTGTCGCGACAACTTCGAGTGCCGGCCCGATCGATAGAAAGGAACAGACAAGATGACCCGCATCCTACGACTCAGGCTCGTCACGCTGGCCGGCGCGCTGGTGCTCGCCTTCGGCCTCGTCTCCGGCGTCTCGGCCGCAAGTGAACCCACCCCCTCGGCTGTCCCCCTCACGCTGGAGGCGGGACCGAAGGCCAGCATCAACCATCCCGCCCTCGCGCGGCTGATCGAGATCGGCGTCCTCCCGCCCCAGGC
>JBBDIC010000099.1:12531-15622 GCA_040880625.1 Dehalococcoidia bacterium
GAGGCGTCGACGCCGGGCGCGCAGGCGTGCCGTCGCGTCGCCGCCCTCGGCGCCGAGGCGCCCGCGGACCTGGTCGAACGCTGCCGCGAGTGGCTCGCCGGCCAGGAGGAGATGTCGAAGCCGGCGCTCGAGGTCTGCCGACGCATCGCCAACGCGACCGACGTGGACGCCGGCCTGGTCGAGCGCTGCCGCGCCCTCCTCGAAGCGGCCGGTGACGACGCCCGGGAGCGCGTGCGCCCGCGCGGCGAGCGCCCCGAGCGGTTCGAGCGGTTCGAGCGGTTCGAGCGGCCGGCGCTCGGACGCCCCGCCCTCGAACGCCTCGGTCGCGGCTCCTAGACCGCGCGCGAGCAACGGAGCGGGGCCGCGTGCATGCGGCCCGGCTCACGACACCCCGGCGAGGCGCTCGCCGGGGTGTCGCCGTCTTCGCTATCCGAAGAGTGCCCGGATCCCAATGATGGCGGCCATGACGAGCACATACACCCAGACCGTGACCGAGAACGCGCGACGGAAGCCCCAGCCGTCGCGCTTCGAAGCAGGGTCAGCCTCAGGCGGATCGTGTGCCATCGGAACCCCCGATCTGTGGACGCTTCGCGGCGACGGTAGCAGTCCGTGTCGAGGGCTACCGCTCGCGTTGCACGGTGCCGGGGATCGCGACGCGGAACTCGCAGCCGGCGCCGTTGCGGTTCTCCACGCTGATGTCCCAGTCGAACTCGTCGATGATGCGCGCGGCGACGTACAGGCCGAGGCCGAGTCCACGCGGGCCGCGCGCCGGGTCGCCCCGGTAGTACTGGTCGAACATGCGCTCCATCTCCTCTGCGGTCAGGCCGCCGCAGAAGTCGCGGATGAGGATCGCCACGCCGTCCTCGGCCGGCGCGAGCGCGACGTGGACGCGAGGGTCGCGCGTGGAGTACTTCGCCGCGTTCTCGATGATGTTGCCGATGGCGGCGCGGACCGCCTCCGCGTCACCCTGGATCACCACCTCGTCCTCGGGATAGTGCTCGTCGAACGCGACGGCGGGGAAGGCGTCCTGCGTGTCCTGGACCAGGTCATGGACCAGGCGGCGCAACTCGATCGGCTCGGGCGGCAGGGCGCTGCCGCGCTCCAGTTGCGTCATCTGGAGCAGCATGTTGATCGAACGCTGCATGCGGCGTGCGCCATCGAGGATCGCCGTGAGTTCCTCGGCGGCCTGGTCCGTGACGGTCGCCCCCGGCTCCAGGTTGCGGACGAGCCGCCCGGAGAACCCGAGGACGGCGGCCAGCGGCGTACGCAGTTCGTGCGCCACCGCATCGAAGAATTGCTCACGGTCGTGGGCACGCGCCTCGCGGTCCAGCGCGCCGCCCAGGACGTTCGCGGCGGACTGCAGGAAGTGGATCTCGTCCGGGTTGAACCGTCGAGGTTCCCGCGCGTCCACCTCCAGCACGCCGTAGGCCCCCTCCACGCCGGGGATGATGACGTTGATGCCGCTGCGCACGCCCAGGTCGAGGAGCGTCGGCGACGGCTCGAAGCGCGTCTCGGCGGCCAGGTCCTCCACGAGCACGGGGTCGCCGGTCTCCAGCGCGTGCGACGCCTGCGAGTGCCCGCCTCCGGCGACCTCCAGTGCGCCGACGATGCCGGGGGGCCAGCCTGCGCCGGACGTGACCAGCAGCGCGCCGTCCGGCTGCTTCTCCAGGATCTTGCTGTAGTCGCTGCCGATGGCGTCGCGCACCACGCGCACGACCTCCTCGGACACGCGCTCGCGGGAGTGCTCGTCCAGGGCGAACAGGCCGAGGCCGGCGATGGCACGCTGCTGCACGCGCAGGCCTTCGTGCATGCGCTCGCTGTCCTGCCGGGTGCGTTCGGGCTTCACGGGGCTCCTCTGGTGGGCCGGCCGCTCAGGACCGTACTCACCACGAAAGCCGCGGAGGCATTGCCACTCGCTAACGCCGCCAGAGGCCCTATGCCGGTTCCCTCGCAGGACTATGACGCTTTCCGATGTACGCGGGCGTGTTATCGTCTGCGCGACCGCGGCTCACAGATTTGGTGAGACCTCGGCAACACGCCCGTACCTCCTCTGGCCTGCATGCCTAGACTGGCGGCAGGCGAGGGCAGTCAGAGGATTTACATGACCACCTCACCTCCGCGCTCCGGCGCGGGGGCGGGCCGCCCCCGTGGGATCGGCCTGCCTCCCAATCCTCACTCGCGCCGCTGGGAACAACGCCTGACGGTGGCGTACCGATGACCGCCGATGTGCTCGTCGTGGACGACGACCCCGGCATCCGGATGGTCCTGGCGGACATGCTCGAACTGGAGGGCTACACCGTCCGTACCGCCTCCGACGGCATCGAGGCCCTCGAACGCTGTGAGGCGCAGACGCCCGACCTGATGATCCTGGACCTGATGATGCCCCGCCTGGACGGCATGGGCGTCATCGGCGCCCTCACGGAGCGCGGCCTCCGCGAGCGCTTCCCGGTGCTGGTGCTCACGGCCCGCCACGGCGGGTGCGCGCAACTGCGCGGCACCGTGGAGGACTGCGCCGAAAAGCCCTTCGACATCGACGAGGTGCTCGCGCGCATCGCCCGCCTGCTGCCCGCAGCGACGTAGGCCGCGCCCTCATCGAGGGCAGGCCGCGCGTCGATGGCTGGGGACGGCGCTACGGGATCAGCAGCACGCGGCCGACGGCCTGGCGGCTCTCGATGTACGCGTGCGCCTCGGCGGCCTCGTCCAGCGCGAACCGCCGGTCGATGACGACGCGTAACTCCCTTGCTGCGACATCGCGCAGGTGGCCCTCGATCATCCGGTAGGCGCGGTCGCCGCGGCCCAACTCGCCACCGAGGTACACGCCGGTCAGCGACTGGTTGCCCTGCGACAGCCCGCCGATGTCCACCGTGCGCGCCTCGCGGCCGGCGTTCCCGACGGTGATCGCGCGCCCTCGATAGGCGAGCGCGGCGAGGCTGCCCTGCAGGACGCTGCCGCCGACGGGGTCCACGGCCAGGTCCACGCCGCGGCCCTCCGTGATGCGCATCACCTCGGCAACCGCGTCGGCCGTGCGGTAGTTCACGCCGTGGTCGAGTCCGTAGTCGCGCAGGCGCTCGAGTTTGGCGTCCTGCGAGGC
>JBBDIC010000099.1:15722-18938 GCA_040880625.1 Dehalococcoidia bacterium
CGACACCGTCACGACACGCTGTCCGACGGCGCGCTCCGTCACGCTCTCGCCGACCTCGATGATCGTGCCTGCGGCCTGGTAGCCGACGATGTGGGGCGTGGAGGCCATGACGCCGCCCGCGCGCGACAGCACGTCGCCGCCCTCGATGCTGATCGCCTCAACGCGCACCAGGATGCCGCGCGGGTGGCACGTGGGGTCGGGCACGTCCTCCGTGCGCAGGACGTCCGGCGCCCCGGTGTGGTGGTAGACCGCAGCCTTCATCGTGTGCCTCTCACATCAGCCCGCGTTCGACAGCCCTTGCTCGGCCAGGAAGTCCAGCAGCAGGGCTCGGTACTCGTCGCGCGCCTGGCGGTAGGTGCCGTGGCCGGCGTCCTGCAGGATCTCCAGCCGCGAGCCGGGGATCTGGCGCGAGATGATGACCGACCCCGCGGCCCCGGCCACCTCGTCCTTGCCGCCGCCCACGACCAGCGTGGGCGCCGTGATGCGGTGCAACTCCGGCGTCAGCGGGTGCTCGCGCAGCCCCGCGACCGTGCGGCACTCCGCCACGTACGAATCGATGTGCTCCGGCGCCACCTGCGGCGCCTGCGGCGCCGCCGAGACCGTCCGATGGCCCTCGAACGCGGGCTGCATCTGGCGGCCCGCCAGCGCGGCCTCGCCGAGCCGCGCGAGTTCGCCGCGCATGTACCAGTTCTCGCTGGCGCGCACGTTGCTCTCGCTGGACGTGCTGTCCAGGACGAGCGCCGCCACCTTCTGCGGGTGGTCCAGCGCGAACTTGATCGCCGTTACCCCGCCCCACGACACGCCGAAGATCACCGCGCGCTCCACCTCCAGGTGGTCGAGCAGCCTCGCGAGGTCGCCGGCGTAGAGGTGCAGCGCGTACTTGCCGGCCTGCCCCGACCGCCCCAGCCCGCGGTTGTCCCACGAGATCGTCCGGAAGCGCTCGGCGTACCAGTCCATGTCCTCGCGCTCGAACCCCGCGCCCGACCCGCCGAGGCCGTGACAGTAGACGTACGTCAGCGGCCCGTCGCCGCGCATCTCGTAGTGGATCGACACATCGCCCAGGTCGGCCATCGGCATGGCGAGCCTCCTCGAACTTCGGTACGACGGTCGAGGCGCCGCGCGCTGCCGTCGCAGGCGCGTTCTAGCACGGATCGGGGCATCGAGGCGCGCCCGCCGCTCAGCGCGCGAGCGACGCCAGCCGCCGGATCGCGGCGGCGGAGCCGGCGCCGACGCCCGCGCCCAGCAGGAGCAGCCACGTCGCGCGGTCGCCGAGGTCGGCGGAGCCCGCGTCTGCGTCGACGGCGGAGACGACGACCCACGTGGCCTCCGGTTCCGCGTCGGCGGCGTCCGTGGCGTCGAGGGCGCCCGGCGCGTCGCCATGCTCCGTGTACGCGCCGGGCGTGGGCGGGCCGGCGGCGCTGCCGCGCTCGTGACCCGCGGCATCGAACCAGCGGTGGAGCGACTCGCCCGGCCCCGGCGCGTCCGCCCCGCCTGCGTCGCCGTACGCGAGCGCATCGATGACCGTCCCGGCGGCGTCGACGAGGTACAGCGTGTCGCCGGTGTTTCCGAGGCCGTTGCCGATGGGGCCGCCGAGACGGACGCCCGTGCCCACCTCAGCGAGCGAGCCGGCGACCACCAGCGCCTCGCCGGAGCGCAGTAGCACTGTGGGGAGCAGCGTGGTCGCCTGCGGATCGCGCAGCGTCATCCCCTCCAGAGTGACTTCGGCAGAGCCGAGGTTCGTGATCTCCACCCACTCATAGTCGGCGTCGCGTCCCGGCTGCGGCGGGTCGGGCATGACCTCCGTGATCCGCAGCCACTCCTGCCCCGGCGGCACATCGACGCCCTCCGGTGAGACCGAGGCGGTGACAGCCACTCCCGACACCGGCGCGACCGGCGGCGCGCCCGATGCCGCAGCCGCGGGCGTCGAGGAGGGCGCAGCCGGCGCGGCGGGCGTTGCACTCGGCGCGGCGGTGGCGCTCGGCGTGGCGGTCGAGGTGGCCGTCGGCGTCGGTGTGGCTGCCGGTGGTGGCGCCGCCTCGACGAACGTGACGTCGTCGATGGCCAGTGCCGCGTCGGGCGTGGCCGGCTGGAGGAGGATGCGGACGCGCGCCGTCAGCGCATTCGGCGGCGCCTGCACCGCGCCGGTCGCCAGCGCCTCGTACGCCCGGGCGATCGCGTTCGTCCCGGCGCTGGAGATCGTCGGCGAGTCGCGCGTGGCGATCTGCGGGCCGCTCCCGTCGGCGCTGGCGTACCACGCGATGCGCACCCAACCGGCGGCCACGCCTCGAAGCGGCGCCAGCACCGCGCCCGCCTCGTACCAGCGCCCCGGCCAGACCTGCACCAGTTGCTGCACCCACGCGGTCCCCATACCGGTCGGCGCGAGGACGAGCGACTGGCCGAAGCCGTCGCCGATCGCCGCCGCCACGTTCGCGTGCCTGCGCTGGATGTCCCACTCGTCGACGCCGGCCTCGAACGAGGCGTTGCGCAGCACCGGCAGCACCACCGTCGATGCCGCGGGCGTCGCAGCCGGTGTCGCGACGGGCGTCGCCTGCGGCGCAGGCGTCGTCGCGGGCGTCGCGGTCGCCTCAGGCGTCGGCGTGCTCGGCGGTGCCGGCGCCGTCTCGATGAGCGAGACGCCATCGACGGTGAACGTCGCGCCAGCAGCCGTCGCCTGGCCGGTCACGCTGATGCGCGCGTATGCCGCGCCCGGCGGCGCCTGCGCCTCGATGGCGAGCGGCCGGAACGCGGGATCGCGGCCGTGGAGGTGGGCGCCCGACGCCTCGTCCAGTACGTCGCCACCAGCGTCGAGGAACGCGAGCAGCAGGCCGACGCTCAGCACGCCCTCGTCGTCGTTGCGGACCGAGGCGTCCAGCCGGTAGGTGGCGCCACCGCCCACCGGGACGCTCGTGGACGTGCTGTGGAGCACCACGAGCGAGGGGCCATCCAGGAGCGCACTCACGTGTGCCGCATGCGGTCCGGCGGGCGCGCCGGCCGTTTCGCCGACCTCGACGGCGCCGTTCGACGAGACGACCCAGCCGGCGAGGCCGGCCTCGAAGTCACCGTTGGGGACGAGGCTCGCCGCGGTAGCGGCGGGCAGGGACGCGCCCAGCAGGAGCGCGGCCGCCCCCAGCGCCGCCAATCGCCACGTCCGTACCCCGCGCATCGCGCGCGGACGCTAGCACATGCGTGGTCGTGCGGTCTCGCGTGAGCCCTCGA
>JBBDIC010000100.1:0-3003 GCA_040880625.1 Dehalococcoidia bacterium
GCCTCGAAGTGCTTCGCCTGGGTGCGCATGCAGCGGGTGCAGATGTTCACGCGCTGCCACTTGCCGTCCAGGAACATGCGCTTCGACTGGACGTTCGGCATGAACGACCGGTTCGTGCGGGGCGCCTTGCGCTCCCAGTTGCCGGAGTGCTTGTGACGGATGTTCCGCCCGAACACCGTCCGCTTGTCGCACACATCACACTTGCCTGCGGCCATGGCACTACTCGTTACACTGCTCGGGGTCTGGGAGTGGTTGCGCGCCTGCCGAGGTCGGCGGTGCGGCACGCGTGTCGATCAGGATAGGTCGACGCCCGTCGTTACGTCTACGCAGCACATGGCTTCCGCCGAGAAGCCCCTACGCGAGAGGCAGCCACGTGCCGGAAACCGCCCCCAGTAGCAGCGCCACCAGCGGCAGCACCGGAAGCGTGACCGCGCGCGACCTGCTGGGCGCATTCCGTGCGGCCGAGCAGTGGCTGCTCGCCAACCGCGACGGCATCAACGCCATCAACGTCTACCCCGTGCCGGACGGCGACACCGGCACGAACATGTTGCTCACGCTGCGCTCCGCCATCCGCGACCTCCCGGAGGATCCCACCCACGCCGGCGACCTCGCCGCCGCCATCGCGCGGGCGGCGCTGCTGGGCGCGCGCGGCAACAGCGGCGTCATCGCCTCCCAGATGCTCCGAGGGTTCGCCGAGGCGCTCGACGGCGCGGAGGCCACCGACTGCCGCAGCCTGGTCGCCGCGCTCGAGGGCGCATCGAAGACTGCGTACGCCTCGGTGTCGCAGCCCGTCGAGGGCACCATGCTCACCGTCCTGCGCGAGGCGGCCGCTGCGGGCGCCATCGCCGTCGCCGCCGGACTGCCGGACGCCGACCTGCTGCGCGCGGTCATCGAGGAGGGCTACGCCAGCGTGCGCCGCACGCCGGACCTGCTCCCGCGCCTGCGCGAGGCCGGCGTGGTGGACTCCGGTGGGGCCGGCGTCGCCGTGCTGATCGAGGGCATCGCGCACGGCCTCGGACATGCGGTGCTGCCGGACGCGCCGCGCTACAGCGGCGCGGACGCCGTGACGCTGGACGCCGTGGAGCACGAGGGCCACGGCTACTGCACGGAGTTCGTCGTCGCCGGCGAGGACATCGACCGCGCATCGATGGAGCGCTCGCTGCTCGACCTCGGGGGCGACTCCACGCTTGTGGTGGGCGACGCGCGGACGGTGCACGTCCACGTCCACATGGAGGACCCGGGGCCGGCGATCTCGCTGGGCGCCGCCGCCGGCGCGCTGCTCAGCGTCAAGGTCGAGAACATGCAGGCCCAGCACGAGGACTGGATGGCCGGCCACGACGCGGACGACGGCGCCGAGGGCACACGCGCGCCCTCCGCCCGGGCCGCAGCCCCGCCGGCCGATCTCCCCGCGATCGGCCTCGTGGCGGTCGCGCGCGGCGCGGGGATCGCGAGTGCGTTCCGTGACCTCGGCGCCACGGGCATCGTGGACGCCGGCGAGGGGACGAAGGCGAGCGCGGGCGAACTGCTGGAGGCGGCGCGGCGCGCCGGGCGCGACCACGTGATCATCCTGCCCAACGACAAGGACGTGCTGATGGCGGCGGAGACCTGCGCGAGCGAGGCCGGCGGCTTCGTCTCCATCATCCCCACGCGCAACGCCGCCGCCGGGCTCGCCGCCGCCGTCTCCTACCGCGCCAGTGGCGACCACGCCGCGATCGCGGAGGAGATGACCGCCGTGCTGGAGGGCGTCCGCTGCGTGGAGGTCTCCGTCTCCGTCCGCGACGCCACCGTGGACGGCGTCGCCGTCCTTCGAGGCGAGGCGATCGCCTTCGTCGATGGCCGGCTCGTCGCCTCCGACGCGGACGTGGAGGTGGCGCTCATGGCCGGCCTCGCGGAGGCGGTGGACGAGGCGTCCGAGATCGTCACGGTCTACCTCGGCGATGGGGCGCCGGCGGACGCGGAGGAGCGCGTGACGGCGCTGATCGCGAAGGCGCACCCCGGCCTGGAGGTGGACGTGCTGCCCGGCGGGCAGCCGCACTACCCCTACCTCGTCTCGGTCGAGTGACGCCGCCGGCGTCCCATCCGGCCGCCTACATGCGATATCGTCGGGCGCAACTGGAAGGCAGCGTGACCCCACCATGACCGTACGCATCGTGACCGACTCCACGGCGGACATTCCGGCGCAGGCCGTCGCAGACCTCGGGATCACCGTGGTCCCGCAGGGTCTGATGTTCGGCGACGAGGAACTGCGGGACGGCGTGGATATCACGTCGGAGGAGTTCTTCCGCCGCCTCCAGCGCGAAGACGTGATGCCCACCACCACGCAGGCTGCGCCCGGCGCCTTCCGCGCGGCCTACGAGAGCCTGATCGCAGAGGGCGCCACGGCCATCGTCTCCTGCCACGTCTCGCGGCCGCTCAGCGGCACGCTGGAGTCCGCGCGCCAGGGCGCGGATGGCCTGGGCGTCCCGATCCTCATCGTGGACTCGCGCCAGGTCTCGCTCGGCCTCGGCGTGGGCGTCATCGAGGCGGCGAAGGCCGCGCGCGACGGCGCCACGGCGGAGCAGGTGCAGGCCGTGGCGGAGGACGTGTTCCGCCGCACGCACTTTTTCTTCACGCTCGAGACACTCGAGTACCTGCGGCGCGGGGGCCGCATGTCACGCGGCCAGGAACTCTTCGGCTCGCTGCTGAAGGTGAAGCCCATCCTGGAGATCAAGGACGGCGAGGTCGCCGGCGTCGGCCGCATCCGCACGAAGCAAAAGGCCATCGAGGACATCCTCGGCCGCGTTGCCGCGCTCCGGCCGTGGCAGTATGCCATCGCCACCTACGCCACCACGCCGGAGGAGGCGGACTACGTGAGCGACCGCTTCCGCGGCTTCTCGGAGGACACCCCCGTCCTGCTCAACCGCCTCACCCCCACCGTCGGCGTCCACACCGGCCCCGGCGGCCTCGGCATCGGCTGCGTCATGGCCCCGGACAAGGACTCCCCGCCCTTCCTCCCCGAGTGAC
>JBBDIC010000101.1:0-2994 GCA_040880625.1 Dehalococcoidia bacterium
GTGAGTTCGCAGCCCATGTTCAGGTTCTCCACCGTCAGGTACTCGTCGTTGCCGTGGAAGCCGGCGCGCTCCTCCGTGCTCAGGACGCACGGCGCGAAGCCGTAGGCCGCGATCCCGCGCGCGCGCAGGAAGCGGTTGTCCGTGCCCCCCACGGTCATCGAGGGCACCACGATCGCGTCCTCGATCACCTCGGTCACCACCGCCTCGATCACGCGGTAGAACTCCGTGTCCCACGGCACGGGCGCCGGCTCTACGTCGTCCACGACCTGCTCGTGGAACGCGACGGTGATCCGAGGGTCCTCGATGCGGTCCACGATGGCCTGGCGCCAGGCCTCGCGCGACTGGCCTGGGAGCAGGCGGCAGTCCACCGTGGCGGTGCTGCGGGCGGGGATGACGTTCGCCTTGATGCCACTCTCGATCATGGTGACGTTTAGCGTGTTCGTGAACATCGCCATCAGCGGCGGCGACGACTGGATCGTCTCCTCCAGGCGCGCGCGGTCCCGCATCGGCGGCAGCAGGCCCGCCTCGGCGAGGCGGCCGACCCACGCCTCTGTCTCCGGGACGAACGTGAGCGGGCGCTCCCACTCCGCCAGGCGCGACACCGCCCGCGCGAGGATGACCGCCGAGTTCTCCTCGATCGGATGCGGCACGCTGCCGTGGCCCGGACGCCCGACGGCCGTGAGGCGCAGCCAGCACACCTGCTTCTCGTTGGTGGCCACGGAGAACACCTGCCGCGTGCGTCCCTGGAACTCGGACGACCCGGAGCCGCCCTCGTTCATCTCGTACTCGATCTCGGCCACGAGGTGCGGGTGGTGGTCGCAGAGCCACTTCATGCCGTGGATGCCGAGCGCCTCCTCGTCCGGGACGGCGCAGAAGACCAGGTCGCGCTTCAGCGGGAGGCGCAGGCGCTTCACCAGCAGGAACGCGATCAACTGCATGACCGCGAAGCCCTTCATGTCCACGGCGCCGCGGCCGTAGACACGGTTGCCCTCCTCGTAGCCCTCGAAGGCCGGCTTGGTCCAGTACTCCGGCTCCACGGGGACCACGTCCGTGTGGTTGCAGAGCATGAACGGGCGCTTCGAGCCGTCGCCGGGGATGCGCGCGTACAGGATCTCCCGTTCCGGCGCCGTCTCGTAGTAGCGCACCTCGATGCCCTCGGCCGCGATGAGGTCGCCGAGGTAGTGCGCGGCGGGGGCCTCGCGGCCGGGCGGGTTGGAGGAGTCCACGCTCAGGTACGCCTTGAGCACGGCGAGCGCCTCGCGATGCACGCCCGGCCAGTCGATGGCTCCCCGCATGCGGTCTCCCCTCGTGCGCCGGCGGGCCGCGGTGGCTGCCGGCAGCGGTAGTATCGCCGGGCCGATCAAGCGCCGACCGGAAAGAGCCTCGCATGCCCGCAGACCGCGCCGACATCATCCTGAGCGGCGGCCCCGTCCACACCGTGGACGCCTCCAACTCCATCGTGGAAGCCGTCGCCGTCGCGGACGGCCGCATCCTGGCCGCAGGCGCCGCCGCCGAGGTGAACGCCACTGCCGGCCCCGCCACGCAGCGCGTGGACCTGCGCGGGCGCACCGTCCTGCCGGGCCTCATCGATGCGCACCAGCACTTCAGCGGCCTGGGCAGCACGCACGAGTCGATCGACTGCAAGGCGCCGGGCATGGACAGCATCCGCGCGCTGCAGGAGGAGGTGCGCCGCCGCGCGGCGGCAAGCCCCGCCGGCACGTGGATCCGCGGGCGCGGCTACAACCACGAGTACCTCGCGGAGGCGCGCCACCCGAACAAGATGGACTGGGACTCCGTGGCGCCGGAGCACCCCGTCATCTTCACGCGCACCTGCGGCCACATCATCTCCTTCAACACGAAGGCCATGGAGGTCGCCCGCCTGGACCCGAAGGCGCCGGACGTGGACGGCGGCCGCTTCGACCGCGACATGGACGGCGACATCATCGGCGTGGCCTACGAGCGGGCGGCGGGCGCCATCCGCGGCGTGGCGGAGCCCACCGTGGAGGAGATGCGCCGCCACCTGGTCGCCTCCAACCGCGTCAACCTCGCGGCCGGCATCACCAGCGTGCAGGACGCCGGCGGCATGGCCGGCCAGCCGATGAACATCGCCACGGACCTGCTGGCGCACGACGAACTACAGGTGCGCATCTACGCCTTCGTGACGGTGGGGATGCTGGACCACCCGCACGTGCCGATCCTCGACACCGGCTTTCGCACCGGCTTCGGCGACGACCACCTGCGCATCGGCGCGTTCAAGGTGATCACGGACGGCTCGTCCTCCGGCCCCACCGCCGCCACGCGCGACCCGTACGCCGTGGACCCGGAGGACTCCGGCATCGCCTACTGGCGGCAGGACGACCTCGATGGCCTCATCGGACGGGCGCACCGCGCCGGCTGGCAGTGCACCGTCCACGCCGTGGGCGACCGCGCCATCGAGCAGACGCTGGACGCCATGGAGCGCGCCCAGCGCGAGTTCCCTCGGGAGGGGCTGCGCCACCGCATCGAGCACTGCGGCATCACGCCGCCCGACCTGCAGGACCGCATCGTGGACTTCGGCATCGTCCCCGCCATGCAACCCGCGTTCTTCTGGGAGTTCGGAGACGGCTACATCAAGAACTACGGCCGCGAGCGCGCGGACGTCATGTTCCCGGCGAAGTCCCTCATGGACCGCGGCGTGGTGGTCGCGGCCTCCTCGGACTCCCCGGTCACGGACTACCGGCCGCTCTTCCAGATCGAGCAGGCGATGACGCGCGCGACCCGCGCCGGCGACGTCTGCGGCCCCGAGGAGCGCGTGGACCTGACGACAGCGATCCGCATGCAGACCATGAACGCCGCCCACGCCTCCTTCGACGAGGCGAAGAAGGGCAGCCTGGAGCCCGGCAAACTCGCGGACCTCGTGGTGCTCTCGGACGACATCACGCGCGTCCCCGTCACCGAACTGCGCCACCTCCCCGTGGACATGACCATGATCGACGGCCGCTTCGTCCACGAGCG
>JBBDIC010000102.1:0-2969 GCA_040880625.1 Dehalococcoidia bacterium
CGGCTCGTCTCGCGGCCCGTGTACCCGCTGCCGGAACACGCCGCCGGCGGGCTGGGCCTGCACCTCACGGTCGACGTCGAAGGCGGCCTGCACCTGGGCCCGTCCACGGAGTGGCTGGACGACGCGACGCCGCTGGACTACCGCAACCCGGACACCGCCACCGTGCGCGCGCGCTTCATCGAGGCGGGGCGGCGCTTCCTGCCGGGCCTGCGCGATGAGCAGGTGGCGGCCGGGCAGGTGGGCTACCGGCCGAAGTTGCAGCAGCCCGGCGCGGAGCAGGCGGACTTCCTCATCTGGCATGACCGCGGCTACATCCACCTCGGCGGCATCGAGTCGCCCGGGCTCACGGCGAGCCTCGCGCTCGCCCGCGAGGTGGAGGAGCGGCTACGCTGACGCGGTGAACCTCCTGGAGGATCCCGGCAAGTACTACTGGAAGTGGCTCGCGGTGATCGCGGTGCTGCTGGTGGTCTATGCCATTGAGCGCACGATCCGCACCGGCGGGCTCTTCTAGCGCACTTCCTTTACCCCTCGCTCCCGCTTCGCCACTCCCGAAACCTCCGCAAAGTTGTCGCGCATCTCGCGTCAGTCGACACTTCATTTGACGCTTAGCCTGCACTAACTCAGCATCACCGCCTGAACACAGCCGCGCGCCCGCGCGGAATGGAAGAGGGATGATGATGCGAATGCGAAGGGGGCTGATGCCCCTCGCCGGCCTCACGGCCGCGTTGATGTTGACCGGCGTCGTGGCCGCCTGCGGCGACGACAGCGACGCGGAGAGCCTCACGGTCTACTCCGGCCGCAGCGAGAGCCTGATCGGCCCGCTGCTGGAGCGCTTCGAGGAGGAGACCGACATCACCGTGGAGGTGCGCTACGGCTCCACCACGGAGATGGCCACGACGATCCTCGAGGAGGGCGCCAACAGCCCGGCGGATGTCTTCATCGCGCAGGACACCGGCGGCCTGGGCGCGGTGCAGCAGGCGGGGCTCTTCGAGCCGCTGCCGGAGGACACGCTCGCGAAGGTCGCGCAGCAGTGGCGCTCCGACGACAACGGCTGGGTGGGCCTCTCCGGCCGCGCGCGCGTGCTGGTCTACAACAACGAGACGATCGACCCGGCGGACCTGCCGGACTCCATCCTGGACCTGACGGATCCCGAGTGGAGCGGCCGCCTCGGCTGGGCGCCGACGAACGCCTCGTTCCAGGCGTTCGTGACCGCCCTGCGCGTGGTCCACGGCGACGACGCCGCGCGCGAGTGGCTCGAGGGCATGATGGCGAACGACATCATGACGTACCCCGGCAACAGCCAGATCGTGGAGGCCGCGGCGGCGGGCGAGATCGAGGTGGGCCTGGTCAACCACTACTACCTGCACCGCTACCTGGCGGAGCAGGGCGAGTCCTACCCCGCCCGCAACTACTACACGGCCCCGGGCGACATCGGCTCTGTCGTGGGCGTGGCCGGCGCCGGGATCCTCGCGTCCTCGGACTCGATGGACGCGGCCCAGCGCCTGATCGACTTCATGCTGTCGGACGAGTCGCAGCAGTACTTCGCGGACGAGACCTACGAGTACCCCGTGGTCACCAGCGTCCCGGCGAACGCGGACCTGCCGGCGCTGGACTCGATCCAGCCGCCGGACATGGACCTGGACGACTTCGCGGACCTGGAGGGCACGCTGGCCCTGCTGCGCGAGGTGGGCGCGCTGGAGTAGCGCCCGTCCGCACCGCGCGAGCACGAAGCATCCGAGGGCGTCCGCAGGGGCGCCCTCGTCGCGTGTCCCCGCCGCGTGCCGGTGGTCGCACCGCTCGCCCTCGATTCGCTACTCTGCGCGCGCGGACGCGAGGTGGCCGAGCCGGACCGAGGGCGGCCGCGTACCGCGAGCAGCGGAGGAGGACCGATGACCGAGCGATTCCCCATCGAGGCAGGGCACATCATGATGTTCGCCCGCGCCGTGGGCGACGCGAACCAGATCTACTACGACGAGGACTACGCGAAGGGCACTGAGCCCGGGCAGATCATCGCCCCGCCCACCTTCGTGCAGTCGTCCGTGCAGTTCACGGAGAACTACGGGCTGCGGCCGCAGATCGGCAAGCGCTGGTTCGGCTCCGGCAAGGAGCCTATGGGCTCGAACGCCCCGGAGGCGCCCGCCTCGGGCGACGGGGCGGGCGGCGGTCCCCGCGGTGGGGGTGGTGGCGGCGGCGGCCTGCACGCGGAGCAGCACTACGAGTACCACCGCCCGCTCGTGCCGGGCATGGTGCTGCGGTCGGTCTCGAAGCCGGGGAAGACGTGGGAGGCGGAGGGCCGGCGCGCCGGCAAACTCAACTTCTCGGAGTCGATCACGGAGTACTACGACCAGGACGACAACCTCGTCATCACCGCGCGCTCGGTCGGCGTCCGCACCGAGCGTCCGGCGACGCAGGGCTAGGGGGACACCATGGCACTCAAGGCGAGCGACCTGAAGGCGGGCGACACGCACGAGGAGGAGGTCTGCTACGACCTCTCCCGCACGCAGATCGTCCAGTACGCCGGCGCCTCCGGCGACTACAACCCGCTCCACTCGGACGACCCGGCCGCGAAGGCGATGGGCTACCCGGGCGTCTTCGCGCACGGCATGCTCACGATGGGCCTGACCGGCAAGATGCTGACCAACTGGGTGGGCGACGGCCGCCTCACCAGTTTCGGCGTCCGCTTCGTCTCCCAGGTCTGGCCGGGCGACACCCTGACCGCGAAGGCCACGGTGAAGGAACTCCGCGAGGAGGACGGCCAGTCCCTCGTGGACCTGGAGGTGGAGACCGTGAACCAGGAGGGCAAGGCCGTAGCCACCGGCCACGCCACCGCCCGCGTCGACTAGCGGCCGCCTGTCCGGCCCCCTCCCCCTTCCAGGGGGGTTGGGGTGGGGTTCCCTCTGCCTCTGCCTTCCGAGGGGCGTCGCGGAACGCCCTCGGACGATCATGACGCGATCGGGAGTGGGTACGAC
>JBBDIC010000103.1:0-4932 GCA_040880625.1 Dehalococcoidia bacterium
GTGGTGCGCGCCGGCTCCGCCGACGCGCCAGAGGGCCAGACGTGGCTCGACCGCTTCGTCCACGACTACCTCCGCGAGGGCACGCAGCAGCACGACGCGGAGTCCTTCGCCTCAGCCCTCGCCGCGCTCGGTGGCCGCCTGGAAGTCGACGGCGACGAGCACACCACCACCCTGGACACGGAGGTGCCGTCCGAGCACGCCGGCGCGGCCGTCACGCTGCTCGCCGAACTGGCGCGTACGGCCCGCTTCCCGAAGGGCTCCGCGAAGCGCCTGGTCGAGGACCTCGAACGGTCGCTGGACATCGCACGCTCGCAGCCGCAGTGGCTGGCCCACGCCGCCTTCCGCGGGGCGCTCTACGGCGAGCACCCGTACGGCCGCGTCCTGCCGTCGCAGGAGGCGCTGGGCGCGTTCACGGCGAAGTCGGCGCGCGACTTCTGGGACGCCCGCGCCGGCGCGCTGAGCGCACACCTGATGGTCGCCGGCCTCTTCGACGAGGACGCGGTCCTGGAAGCCGCGCGCGCGGGGTTCGAGGGCTGGCAGGCCGGTGCGGACGCGGCCGTCGCGCCGCCGGAGGCCACCACCCAGCGAGCCGTCCACCTCATCGACCGCCCCGGCGCGGAGCAGTCAACGCTCCAGGTCGGCCTCCACGTCCCGTCCCCGGGCCACGACGACTACGTGCCGCTGGAGGTCGTGAACGCGCTCCTCGGCGGGTCGTTCCACTCGCGGATCACCATGAACATCCGGGAGGACAAGGGCTACACGTACTCGCCGCGCTCCGCGATCTCCTCGCGTCCCGGCGACGCCTACTGGGTCGAGGCTGCGGACGTCACCACCGCCGTCACCGGCGCCTCGCTCCGCGAGATCCTGGGCGAGGTGGACCGCCTCCGCGCCGAGCCGCCGTCCGACGAGGAACTCGCGGGCATCCTCAACTATGTCGCCGGCACGTTCGTGATCCGCCAGGCGACCCCCGGCGGCATCCTCAACCACCTCGAGTTCCTGGACCTGCACGGCCTGGATGCGGGCTATTCCGCCTCCTACGTCGCGCGCGTCCGTGACGTCACCCCCGCCGAGGTCCAGCGCCTCGCCTCGACGTACCTCCGCCCGGAGGCGATGCCGATCGTGGTCGTCGGCGACCGCGCCACCGTCGAGCCCCAACTCGCCGAGTTCGGCCCGACGGACGGCTGACGCAAGCCGCTACGCGCCGCCACCCCTCGAACGCGCCCGCCGCAGCGGCTCCGGCACCAGCAACAGCAGGATCGCCGCGCCCGCCAGCCCGATGCCGCCCGTCGCCACCGAGGCGGCGCCCAGCGTCGTCACGGCCGCCAGCGCGCCCACCACCATCGGTCCGCCGGCCGTGCCCACGTCGCCCACGAGTCGCCAGACCCCCAGGAACTCGCCTCGACTGCTGGCGGGTGAGAAGTCCGCGCCCAGCGTCATCACAATGCCGGAGCCCATCCCGTTGCCGAAGCCGTTGATCAGCCCCACCACCATCAGCGCGGTGAACGAGTCGGTCGCCGGGATCAGCATCATGGACACGGCCATGATCGTCAGAGACGGCACGCCCGCCCACTTCCGGCCGAAGCGGTCCATCACCATCCCCACCGGGTAGAACAGCAGCATGTCGATCGAGGACGACACGGCGAACACCAGCCCGATCTCCACCGGGTCGAGGCCGATCTGCTCGCCCCACAGCGGGATCACGGCCTGCCTCGAGTTGCGGAGCACCTGCAGGCAGATCGTCGCCACGCCCGCGGTCAGGAACACCCGTCGATGGTCGACGACCACGCCGGTGAGCCGCTGGTAGATCGAGCCGTCGTGCACCTGGGCGCTGTCGCTGTCCTTCAGCAGCGTGAACATCAGCGCGCTGGCCATGACCGCGAACAGCGCGTGCAGCCAGAACACGTATTCCGTGCCCGCGGACACGGCCACCACGCCGCCCACCACCGGTCCGATGAAGTTTCCCACGCGGTTCGTGCCGCCCAGGAGCGACAGCGCGCGGCCGCGCACCTCGATGGGCGCCTGCTCGCTGACGTAGGAGAGGCGCGCCAGCAGCCAGATGGACCACGCGCAGCCCATGACGAACACGAACGCCGCGAACACCGCGGGCGAGCGGCTGAACGAGGCCCCCACCGCCACCAGCGCGAGCGCCAGCGTCCCGATCACCATCGCGTAGCGCTCGCCGAAGCGCCCCACCAGCACGCCCGCCGGCACGTCGAACACCATCGTGCCGATGCCCCGCAGCCCCACCACCAGCGCCGCGAGGGCCACCGAGGCGCCCAGGTCCGTGGCGAACTGCGGGATCGCCGGGATCACCGCCCCCTGGCCGATGCCGAACAGCAGCGTCGGCAGGTACACCGGCAGGCCGAGCGATCGCAGGCGGAACGGCGCGCCGGCGGGCGTGCCGCCGGTGGGAGGGTCGGTCTCGGGAGCGCCGTCTGACATTCGCGGCATGATACGGCCGCGGATCCGTGGGGGCGCTCAGGATCTCGCGCGACCGGCCGATGATCCCCTCAGGCGGCGGCAGCGCGGCCGCATCCGGTGGCCGCGTCCGCAGGCGTGGCCGTGGCTCCACACGGGAGGTCTCATCCGCCGCCTGACGTATCGCATGGACATGCTGGGGTGGAGCGCCGCGATCTTCGGGGCGCTCGCCTGCGCCCTGCTCGCGCTCGCCGCCGACTTCCACTGGTGGGCGTTGGAGGGCGCCGCCCTCGTCTCGCTCGGCGGCGCGTTCGTCGGCCTGGAGGAGACGCTCCGCAGCCGCCAGCGCCTCGCCACCGTGGAGGACCGCCTCGTCCACATCGACCATGGCCTGCCGGACATCCTCTTCGAGGCGACGCCGGACGGCGCCATCCGCAGCATCACCCACGCCAGCATCCGCCTGCTCGGCTACACGCCGGAGGAGATGCGCGGCCGCCACGTGTCGGAGTTCACGGCGGACCCCCTGCCCTCGTTCCGCGCGGACGGGCCGGCCAGCCGCACGTGGACCACCGAGTGGAAGCGCGCGGACGGCTCCACGCGCACCTTCACGTCCATCGTCGAGCCGATCTGGCGCGAAGGCCGCCTGCGCGCCATCCGCGGCGTCGTCCGCGACCAGGCGGAGCGCGTGGCCGCCGAGAGCGCCCTGCGCGAGAGCGAGGCCCGCTTCCGGCGCGTGCTGGACGCCGCACAGAACGGCATCATGCTCGTCGGCCACGAGGGCAAGATCCTGCTCACCAACGACGCCCTGCGGAACCTGCTGGGCGAGGGCGCGCCGGACGCCAGCGGCAACGACCTCGCCGGACGCGACCTCGCGAGCATCGTGCATCCCGCCTACATCGACCAGTTGATGGCGCTCATGGCGTCCCGCGCCTGGTCGGACGCCGCCCCCAGCCACTACGAGGTGCAACTGCTCGGCCGCGGCGGCGCGCTGATCGAGGTGGAGGTCTCGCTCGCCACGTTCAAGGAGCGCGAGCGCAACACCGGCGTCCTCATCGAGGTGCGCGACCTCACCGAGGCACGCCGCGCCTCCGAGGCCATCCGCCGCATGTCAGACTACGACCGCCTCACCGGCCTCCCCAACCGCGACCTCTTCGACCGCCATCTGCAACGCGCCCTGATCGATGCGAAGGCGGCGCAACGCCACGTGGCCGTCGTCCTGATCGACCTGGACCGCTTCAAGTTGATCAACGACACGCTCGGCCACCCCTCCGGCGACCGCCTGCTGTTCGCGGTGGCGCAGCGCCTGCAGAGCAAACTGCCGCCGCAGCATCTGCTGGCGCGCTTCTCCGGCGACGAGTACCTCGTCCTGTGCCCGGACCTCTCCGGGATCGCGGCGGCGGAGGGCGCGGCGCGCCGCGTCATCGCCTCCTTCGACGAGCCGTTCGAACTCGATGGCCACCAGTTGCAGGTCTCCGCGACCGGCGGCGTGGCCGTCTTCCCCACGCACGCCGAGGATCCGGCCACGCTCGTACGCATCGCGGACGCCGCGCTGCACGAGGCGAAGGCGGGCGGAGGCAACACCTACCGCATGGGCTCCAACGACGCGAACGACCCGGCCCGCCGCCGCCTGGAACTGGAGTCCGACCTCCGCCGCGCCGTGGACCAGCGCGAACTCCGCGTCCACTACCAGCCGCAGGTAGACCCCACGTCAGGCGAGGTCCGCGGCTTCGAGGCGCTGCTGCGCTGGGACCACTGCGTCCGCGGCAACGTAGGCCCGGACGAGTTCGTGCCCCTGCTGGAGGACACCGGCCTGATCGTGGAGGTCGGCGACTTCGTCCTCCGCGAAGCATGCATCGAGGCGAAGCGCTGGCACGACGCCGGCCACGACCGGCTCCGCGTCGCCGTGAACCTCGCCCCGCGCCAGTTCCTCGTCTCCGACCTGGACGAGCGCATCCGCGCCGCCCTCGCGGACTCCGGCCTGCCCCCGTGGGCGCTGGAGGTGGAACTCACCGAGTCCGCCGGCCTCCTGGACTTCGACGCCGTCGCCGGCGTGCTGGACAGCCTCGCGGAGATCGGCGTCACCACCGCCATCGACGACTTCGGCATCGGCCAGTCGTGGCTCAGCCGCCTCCAGCAGTTCCACATCGGCACGCTGAAGGTGGACCGCACCTTCATCCAGCGCATCATGGCCTCCGGCAACGACTTCGCCATCGTGGAGGCCGTCGTCGCGCTCGGCCACGCCCTCGGCATGGACGTCGTCGCGGAAGGCGTCGAGACGCGCGAGCAACTGGACGTCGTGCGCGCCATCGGCTGCGACCTCGTCCAGGGCTTCTACTACTCCCCCGCCGTCGCCCCCGACGCCATCGAGGCCCTCCTGCGCGACGGCTTCACGCGTCCCATCGCCGTCGCCGTCTGACGCCGCAGTTTCGCCTCCGATCCCCTCCTCTCCCTTCTGCCTTCCGGCCCCCTCCCCCGTGAGGGGGGGGGGGGGGGGGGGGGGGTGGGCGGGGGGGG
>JBBDIC010000103.1:4942-6221 GCA_040880625.1 Dehalococcoidia bacterium
GTGCGCGGCGCGAAGCGCCGCCCGTCCTACCTCGATCCCCCACACCCACACCCGAGCCCACCGCGCGCCCGTATCATGCCGCCATGCCACGCCGCGCCCACTCCCCGCTCGCCCACGCGCCTCTGATGCCGCTCGCCGAGGCGCTGCGGAGCGGATCGCTCTCGCTGGAGCGCTACGTCACGGACGTGCTGGATCGCATGGAGCGCCTCGAACCGGCGCTCCGCGCCTTCCTGCCCGAACCCGGCCGCGAGGAACGCGTGCGCGCGGCGGCGGCGGCGCTCGCGGAGCGCTGCCCCGACCCGGCCGCGCGTCCGCTCCTCTACGGCGTCCTCGTCGGCGTGAAGGACATCATCGCCGTGGACGGCCTGCCCACGCGCGCCGGCTCCGCGCTCCCGCCCGAGGCCTTCGAGTCGCCCGAGGCCACTGTCGTCACGCGCCTCCGCGAGGCCGGCGCGATCGTCCTCGGCAAGACCGTGACCGCCGAGTTCGCCTCGGCGGCCCCGGGCGCGACGACGAACCCCCACGACCCATCGAGGACGCCCGGGGGGTCGAGCAGCGGATCGGTGGCGGCGGTCGCGGCCGGCATCGCGCTCCTCGCGCTCGGCTCGCAGACCGGCGGCTCCGTGATCCGCCCCGCGGCGTACTGCGGAATCGTCGGCTTCAAGCCCTCCTACGGCCGCATCCCCATCGATGGCGTCGTGTACCACGCGCCCTCGGTCGACACGCTCGGCCTGTTCGCGCAGGACATCGAGGGCGTCGCCCTCGCCGCCTCGGTGGTCGTCGATGGCTGGCTCGGGCCGCCGCCGCCACCGGCGCGCCTCGTGCTGGGCGTGCCGGACGGCCCCTACCTCGCGTGCGCGGACCCGGATGCCCTCGCCACGTTCGAGGCCACGTTGACCCGCCTCGCGGATGCGGGCATCGAGGTGCGCCGCGTCCCGTTCCTGGAGGACGCGGAGGAGGTCCAGCGCCGCCACTCGCGACTCATGCTGGCCGAGTTCGCGCAGGTCCACGCCGCACGCTTCAGCCGCTGGGGCGCCCTCTACAGCGGCAGCGCCGCCACCGCCTTCGACGAGGGCGCCGCCATCCCGCCCGCGGAGGTCGAGGCGGGCCGCGCCGGCCGCGAGGAACTCCGCGCCCGGGTCGCCGCCACTCTGGACGGCGAGGGCCTCGACGCGTTCGTGTGCCCGGCGGCGCCCGGCCCAGCGCCGCGCACGCTGCGGAGCACCGGCAACCCCGTGATGAACGCGCCCTGGACGCACGCCGGCGTCCCCGCGATCAC
>JBBDIC010000103.1:6321-13595 GCA_040880625.1 Dehalococcoidia bacterium
CGCTCGGCCTGCAACTCGTCGGCCGCTTCGGCGAAGACGAACGCCTCCTCGCCGCAGCGTCGCGCCTGCACCCTCTGACCTAGCGGGATCCGCCACCCCTCCCTTCCGCCGTCCGACCCCCTCCCCCTTGAGGGGGGAGGGTGGGGGTGGGGGTGATCTGCGGAGTCGCACGCCGCCCGTCCGCCCCAACAACGGCTGTGCCAACCACCCCTCCGCTCTCCAGGCGCCCCCGTGCATCCTCCATGCAACGGAGGACGCCACGATGACCATCGACCTCACCGGCCGCTACGACACACCGGAGTACCTCCGCGGCGGCCGTGCCGCATGGACGCTCGACCGATCGACGGCGCCCGTGCGCGCGGTCGTCCTACACCACAGCGGCGGCTGGTACGGCGCCGCACTCACACCTACGACGAGCGAGGCACTGGAGGTCGTCCAACTCGACGCCCTGGCCGTCGAACACCGGGCGCGATTCGGCGCAGGACCCGGCTACCACTACGCGGCGTTTCCCTCGGGGCGGCTGTACGCCGTCGGCAAGTGGGGCACGCATCGAGCGCACACGGCCGGCCGCAACCCGGCGACGCGCGAGCGCTGGAACGTGGACGCCGTCGGCGTCTGCGCCTTCGGCGACTACAGCGCCGCGGCGCCCTCGGACGCGCTCGTCGGGGCACTACGCGAGGCCGTCGAGGAGGCCCGCCGCCTCGCGGGCGCGCCGCTGCCGGTGCATCCGCACGGCGATACCCCGACCGTGGATGCCGTCGGCGTCCCGTTCGCCCAGGCGACGGCGTGCCCCGGCGACCGGCTCCTCGCTCGCCTCCGCGAGATCGAGGCGTCAGCCCCTCCCGGAGCGGGGTCACCGGCCGCCCTCCGTGCGGAACTGGAGGCGGCGCGCGCGCGCATCGACGCGGCGCTCGCGCTCGTAGCGTCGGGGGCGCTCGTATGATCGCCGGCATGGTCGAGGCGGTACCCGCGACGGTCGAGGACATCACGACGGACTGGCTCGCCGCCCGCCTCGGCGCGCGCGTGACATCGATGCGGGTCGAGCCGGTGACGGCGCGCACCGGCCTCAACGGCGAGATGTTTCGCCTGCACCTTGAGGGTCCGGGGCTTCCGGCGACGGTCATGGCGAAGTTCCCCGCGGACCGCGCACGCGGCGTCGCGTCCTACCAGCGCTGGCACGAGCGCGAGGTGCGCTTCTATCGCGAACTCGCGGAAGAGACGCCGCTCCGCTCCCCACGCTGCTACGCGGCCGAGATCGCACCGAACGACGACTACGTCGTGCTCATGGAAGACCTCGGCCACCTGCGCCAGGGCGACCAGGTCGCCGCCTGCACCCCCGCCGAGGCGGCCCGCGCCATCGAGGGCGCGGCGGCGCTCCACGCGCGCTGGTGGGAGGCCGAGCCCGGACCTCGTCCGCACGCCTGGCTGCCGTTCACCACCGTCGGGCTGGACCGCGCCGGCCCCGTCCAGGGCTCCTTCGCCCGCGCGTGGTCGCTCGTGCGCGACGGCGTCCCCCAGCCCGCCCGGGACGCCCTCGACCGCGGCGTCGAGGCGTACCGCGACCTGCTGGCGGAGGTCTCGCGCGGCCCCGTCACCGTCTGCCACGGCGACTACCGCCTGGACAACCTGTTCTTCGACGACGCTGCCGGGAACGTGATCGCCTTCGACTGGCAGTTCGTCTGCCGCGCCCGCGGCACGTACGACGTGGCGTACTTCCTCGCGCTGGACCTCGAGCCGGCCGTGCTCGCGGCCGAGCGGGACGCGCTGCTCGCGGGCTACCTGGAGGCGCTCCGCGCGCGCGGCACCGAGGGCTACACGGAGGCGATGTGCCGTCGCGACTACGCCGTCTCGCTCGTCCTCGCCACCGCCGTCTTCGCGATCGGCGCGGCGGGCGAACAGCCGTCAGAGGACGCGCGCGTCACGCACGAGGTGGGCCTGGCGCGCCTCGGCGAGGCGGTGGGCGCAGCAGTAGAGGACGGCTGGCTATGACCCGCCACACCCTACACCGCGGGCGCGAGCGAGGCGAGGAAGTCCCACGTGCGGCCCATGGAGTCCGTCCCGTCCTCGAAGGCCCACGCGGCGAAGGAAGTCGTGCCGGCGTCCTTCAGTTCGGCGATCGCCGCGCGCAACGCAGCCTCGTCGCCCACGAGCGCGGCGTCGCCCGGCCCCGCCGCGCCGGACTTGTCCAGCATCGCGCGGTAGGAGGGCAGCCGCCCGTAGTTCTCGAACTGCGACTGCGCCCGCTCTCGCGCGCCCTGCGCGTCGGCCGTGAGCGCCACCGGCAGCATCGTGATCACCTCGGGGGCGGTGCGCTGCGCCTGCTCGGCGGCGCGGTTGATGCGAGGCGCCACGTACTCGCGGATCGCCTTCGCGCCGGTCATCCAGAGGATCGTGCCGGCCGTGCGCTCCCCGGCCAGCCGCAGCATCACCGGCGCCATCGCCGCGATCATCACCGGCACCGGCACGGCGTCTCGAGCCCGCAGCGCCCCTCGGTAGGTGTACTGCTCGCCTTCGTGCTGCACCGGCTCGCCCGCGAGCAGCGGCTGCAAGACATCGAGGTACTCGCGCATGTGCGCCGCCGGCCGGTCGAACGACATGCCGTACGAGCCCTCGACGACCACCTTGTGCGACAGGCCGATGCCGAGCGTGAACCGACCGCCCGCGGCCACGCCGGCGGAGAGCGCGGCGGACGCCATGGCGGCCGGGTGGCGCGGGAACGTGGGCGCCACGCCGGTCATCAGCCGGATGCGCGACGTGCCGAGGCCGGCGACGGTCATCAGGCTCACCGGGTCGTGGCTGTAGATGCTGGGCGTCACGAACAGGTCGAAGCCCGCGTCCTCCGCGCGCTTCGCCTCCTCCGCGATCCCGTGGAGCCCGCCCGACCCCTGCGTGACGACGCCGATCTTCATCTACATCCCTTTGAACTCTGGCGCGCGACGCTCCAGGAAGGCGCGGCGTGCCTCCTTGCCGTCCTCGCTGCCGAAGGCGCGGCCGATGCTCAACAGTTCGTAGCGCATGTGGCCTTCCATGTCCGGCAACTGCGCCGCCCGCCGCACCACGCGCTTCGACAGCCGCGCCGTGATCGGCGACAGGTGCGTCAGGGAGTCGCAGTACTCGTCGAAGCGCTCGGCGAAGCGGTCCGCCTCGACGACCTCGCCCACGAGGCCCAGGCGATGCGCCTCGTCCGCCTCAACGGTGCGGTTCTCCAGCAGGAAGCGCAGCGCCTGCTCGTAGCCCATCGCCTGCAAGAGCGTCCACGAAAGCCCGCCGTCCGGCGACCCGCCGATGCGCGGATAGCCGGCGATGAGGCGCGCGCCCTGCGCCATGATCTTCATGTCGCACGCCATGGCCAGGCCCAGCCCCGCGCCCACGGCCACGCCGTTGATTCCCGCAACGATCGGCTTGTCGCACTCCTGCCGCAGCACCATGGGGAACCGGCTCACCCAGCCGAGTTCGTCCAGGTACTCGTCCTGCGCGTTCATCCCTGTCCAGGACTGGCCCGCGGGCTCCGGGCTCAGGTCCAGGCCGGAGCAGAAGGCGTCGTCCGTGCCGGTGATGCCGATCACCCACACGTCCTCCTTGTGCGCCGCGTCCTGCACCGCGTGGACGATGCCCCACGCCAGTTCCAGCGACAGCGCGTTCTTCTTCTCCGGCCGGTTCAGCCGGATCACGCGGACGTGGCCGCGGTCCGTGACGTCCAGCACGTCGCTCACGTGTCCCCCTCGATCCCATCGGTCGCCGTTCGGCCCGTGTACGGTAGCGGCCGTCGAGACGCCCCGCACCGCCCCCCGCTCATCCTGAGCCCGTCGAAGGACGCGCAGGCATGGCGCGCGGGAGTAGACTGCCGCCGTCGGGCGTCCTCCAAGGCAGATGGCGCCGGCGGGAGGTTCCTCATGGCCGCACTCGATGGCATGCGCGTCCTCGACATGACGCAGTACGAGGCGGGTACGTCCTGCACGCAGTACCTCGCGTGGCTCGGCGCCGACGTGGTGAAGATCGAGGGGCCGACCGGGGATCCGGGGCGCTACACCGGCAAGGGCCTGGACGGGCACCCGGGCGATCCGCAGTACTTCATGAACTACAGCGGCAACAAGCGCTCCGTGGTGCTGGACCTGAAGACGGAGCGCGGCTGCCAGGTCTTCAAGGACCTGGTCCCCCACTTCGATGTCTTCGTGGAGAACTACGGCCCGGGCGTCATCGAGGCTCTGAAGATCGGGCCGGAGGTGCTGCGGGAGATCAACCCGCGCCTGATCTACACGCGCATCAAGGGCTTCGGCCTCTCCGGGCCGTACAAGGACTTCAAGGTCTACGACTGGGTGGCGCAGGCCGCCGCCGGCACCTTCTCCACCACCGGATCGCCGGAGGGCCCTCCGCAGATCGTCGGCCCCACCATGGGCGACAGCGGCACGGGCATGCAGGCGGCGCTGGGCGTGGTGGCCGCGTACGTCCAGCAGCAGCGCACCGGCCTGGGCCAGGTGATCGAACTCTCCATGCAGGAGGCCGTCACCATGTTCATGCGCACGCTCGACCTCGCCGAGTGGGGCAAGCGCCCCGCCCCTCGCCACGGCAACGTCCGAGGGCGCACCGGCGGCGGCCTCTACCCCTGCAAGGGCGGTGGGCCGAACGACTGGGTCTTCATCTTCCCGGCCACCACCCGCATGTTCGACTCGCTCTGTGCCGCCATCGGCCGCACGGACCTGCTCTCCGACCCCCGCTTCGAGACGCCGAAGGCGCGCGTGGAGCACGGCGAAGAACTCCGCGAGATCCTGCGCGCCTACACCGAGCAGCACGACAAGCGCGACGTGATGAAGTGCCTGGCGTCCGCGGGCGTCCCCTGCTCCTACGTCTTCGACACCTACGACCTCTTCACGGATGAACACCTCACCTCCCGTGACTTCATCCGCGAGGTGGACCACCCGGTCAACGGCAAGGTGCAACTGATGCGCCACCCGCTGCGCATGGAGGGCGTCGTGGAGCAGGACCGCTCCCCCCTCCTCGGCGAACACACGGACGAGGTGCTCGCGGGCATCCTCGGCCTGCCGGAGGACGAGATCGCAGCGCTGCGCGCGGACGGCGTGACGGCGGCTCGGCCGTACTGAGGCGCGGCGTACCGGCGGAGGGCGCAGCACCGGCGGAGGGTGCAGCACGCCGCGCCCCTACGAGGGAACGGGTCCTTCCGGAGAGGCAGAGCCCGCACCAACCCGCTCGCCCAGAGCCTGTCGAAGGGGCGAGCGCGGGACGCCCTCGGACGGTCGTGTGCTATCGGGAGCGCGCGCCCCCGCAGATCACCCCCATCCCCGCCTTCCCCCCTCAAGGGGGAAGGGGCCGGAGGGGAATCCGCTCACCGTGAGCCCATCGAAGGGGCGGAACGCTCCAGGACGGCGCGCCTACAGCAGGCCGACGACCTCGCCGTCGCGTGTCAGGTCGATCTCGAAGGCGTTGGGGTCCGAGGGGAGGCCGGGCAGCGTCATGATGTCGCCGGCCAGGCAAATGATCTGCTTCGCCCCGGCGGCGATGCGGAACTCCGTCACCGGGAACGTGTGGCCCTCGGGCGCGCCTCGCAGGCGCGGGTTCGCGGAGATCGACAGGTGCGTCTTGGCGATGCAGATCGGGAAGTCCCAGCCGTTGTCCTCGAAGCGCTTCGCCGTGGTGCGAGTCATGGGGCCCCACGACACGTCGCCCGCCATGAAGAGGTTGGACGCGATGGTCTCCACCTTCTTCGTGATGCGGTCCTCGTCGTTGTAGAGCAGCGTCGCCGGCGCCTCGCCGGGCGCGGCCGCCTGCACCACCGCCTCCGCGAGGGCCACCATGCCCGCGCCGCCGTCGGCGAAGCCCTTCGCCTCCACGCACGCGAGGGCGCCCGCCTCGAGGGCCGCGCGCGTCAGTTCCGCGATCTCGTCCGGGTGGTCGTCCGGGAAGCGGTTGATCGCCACCACGGAGGGCAACCCGTAGCGACGCGTGATGTTGATCGCGTGGCGCAGGTTGGCCGTCCCGGCGTGGACCGCCGGGACGTTCGGCGTCGCCATGTCCTTCATCTCCACGCCGCCGTGCCACTTCAGGCCTCGGACGGTCGCGACGATCACCGCTGCCGAGGGCGTCACGCCGCCCTGCCGCACCTTGATGTCCATGAACTTCTGGAACCCGAGGTCCGCCCCGAACCCGGCCTCCGTCACCACGTACTCCGCGCACGCCGTGGCGAGGCGGTCCGCGACGATCGAGGAGCAGCCGTGGGCGATGTTGCCGAACGGGCCGGCGTGGACGACCACCGGGTTGCCCTCCTGCGTCTGCACCAGGTTGGGCTTCAGCGCGTCCTTCAGCAGCACCATCATGGAGCCCACGGCCTGCACCTCCGCGGCGTGCACGGGCTCCTGCCGCTCCGTCCAGCCCACCACCACGTTGCCGAGGCGCTCCCGCAGGTCGTCATGGTCGCGCGCGAGCGCCACGATCGCCATGATCTCGGACGCGGCGGAGATGTCGAAGCCCGTCTCGCGCAGCGGCCCGTCCGTGCGTCCGCCGACGCCGGCCACCACTCGACGTAGCGCGCGGTCCTCGGCGTCCGTGACGCGGCGCCAGGTGACGTTCTCCGGAGTGAAGCCGCGCACCATGCCCTCGCGGACGGCGTTGTCCGTCATCGCCGCCAGGAAGTTGTGCGCCGACTCGATGGCGTGGAAGTCGCCGGTGAAGTGCAGGTTGATGTCCACCGCCGGCTCGGCCGTGGCCCGCCCGCCCCCGCTGCCGCCGCCCTTGCGCCCGAAGAGCGGTCCCAGCGAGGGCTGCCGGATCGCGGCCACGGCGCGCTTGCCCATGGCGTTCAGGCCGTCCGTCAGGCCCAGCGTGGTGGTGGTCTTGCCCTCGCCGGCCGGGGTGGGCGTGATCGCCGTGACCACGATCAGCCGGGCGGGGTTGGCGGCGGCCGGGATGCGGTCGAGTGGCACCTTGGCCATCGTCCGCCCGTAGGGCTCCAGGTCGTCCATGGACAGGCCCAGGGCGCCCGCTACTTCGGCAATCGTTCGCACGGGCTTCCTCCGGGGAGTGAGGGGCGCTCGGTGACGCTGCTGGCACCACGTTTGTGCATGCTTGCGAATCTGGGCGCGAGTATGCGGGTTCCGCACGCTCTCGGGCAAACGTCCTCCCGGCCCCTCCGCCGGCCGTCAGCGAGCCCGCCGCGCGGCGCGCGCTATCATCGCGCCTGCTCGCGCCCGCGCTTGCGGGCCGCCAGCGAGAGGACGCGCCCGTGCCGAACGTCGAGATCCGCCCCGCGACGCCGGAGGAGA
>JBBDIC010000103.1:13695-18421 GCA_040880625.1 Dehalococcoidia bacterium
CGAGAGGACGCGCCCGTGCCGAACGTCGAGATCCGCCCCGCGACGCCGGAGGAGATGCCCGCCGTCGCCCGCCAGGCGTCCCGCCAACTCGGCAACGACCCCTCGATGTTCACCGGCCTGGCCGCGGAGTGGACCATGTGCGCCTTCGTCGACGGCGAGGTGGCGACCACGTACGGCTGGTGGCCGCTACAGGTGCGCTTCAACGGCCCCGCCGCGCCCATGGAGGGCGTCACCTGGGTGTCGACGCACCCCGCCCACCGCCGCCGCGGGTACCTGCGCGCCGCTGCACGCGCCCACTTCGAGCAGATGCACGAGCGTCGAGAGGTCGCCATCGCCGGGCTGCACCCGGCGTGGATGGCGATCTACCAGCGCTACGGCTACGGCACCATCACCTCGCGCACCTCCTACCGCATCGAGCCGCGCAGCGTGGCGTTCCACCACCCGCTCGAGGCGCGCGGCAGCGTCCGCGAGGTGGACCTGGAGACGGAGTTCGGCCTGCTGGTGGACGTGTACCGGCGCTACCGCGACGGCCGCAACGGCCTGATCCACCGCGGCCGCGCGATGTGGGACGCCGGCCCGCTCAGCACGCCCAAGCCCCACCGCCAGTCGATCCTCGCCTACGAGGAGGACGGCGAACCGCTGGGTTATGTCGTCTACTACACCGCCGAGGGGCCCGAGCGCAGCACCATCGGCGCAGGACTCGTCCTGTACGTCACGGACCTCTTCGCGCTCACGCCGGCGGCGCTGCAGGCGCTCTGGCGCGTCATCGGCGGGTACGACAACGTCTCCGAGATCCGCTGGCAGAACGCCCCGCCGGACGACCCGCTGGCTCTCATGCTGGTAGAGCCGCGCATGCTGAACGTCGCGCGCCGCGACGGCATCATGGCGCGCCTCGTGACGGTCGAGGATGCCCTGGCGCAGCGGCCGTACGCCGTCGCCTCGGAGTTGCGGTTCGACCTCGTGGACACGTTCTGCGAGTGGAACCACGGCGCGTGGACGCTCACGACCGACCCGGACGGCGCGCAGGCGCAGCGCAGCGAGGGCGGCTCGGTGGACCTGCGCCTGACGGCGGACACGCTCGCATCGCTTACCTTCGGCCACTACTCCGCCACCGAGGCGCACCGCGCCGGCCTGCTGGAGGACGTCCGCGACGACGGCGTGCTCGCGCGCTGGGATGCGGCGCTGCGCACGGCGCACCCGCCGCACGAGGCGGAGCACACCTGGTAGCGCCGGCTCCTCGATCGCGCGGCCCTCGACGGTCGGCGCGTGGCTCTTGTAGTCTGCCCGCGCATCCACGCGGGCGCGTGATGGGAGACGCTATGCCGCTCGTCCTGGGGATCAGCGGGTCGATCGCGACCGGCAAGTCCCACCTCTGCCAGTACATCGTGGAGAAGTACGACGCGGTCCACGCGGACGCCGACAAGGTCGTGCACCGCATGTACGACCCCGGCAAGCCGGGGTTCGACCGCATCGTGGCCGAGTTCGGCGACGAGGTCGTCGGCGCGGACGGCTACATCGACCGCAAGGTGCTGGGCAGCAAGGTCTTCGGCAACCAGGAGCGCATGGGCGCCCTCACCACCGCCATCGGCGACATCGGCGGCGAGATGAAGCGCGTCATCGATGAGTGGCGTGCGACGCTCCCCGAAGACCGCATCGCGATCCTCGAGGCGGTGAACCTCATCGAGGCGGGCTACTCCGCCTGGTGTGACGCCACCTGGCTCGTGGCCGCGGACGACGATGTCGCCCGCCCCCGGCTCATGGCGCGCAACAACTTCACGCAGGAGGAGGCAAACCAGCGCCTTGCCTCCGCCCGCAAATGGCAGGACCGCGCCCCGGCATCGGACCGCGTGTTCATGAACAACACCACCATCGAGGCGCTCGAGCGGGCGATCGACCGGACGGTGGAGGAGACGCTGGCGCTGCACGCGGCCGGCACGCTGCCGAAGTCGCGCTGGCACGCGTGGTGGGAGTCCACGAAGGAAGAGCGCGAGAAGATGCGCGCCGCTCGTGAGGCACGCGCCGCGCAGGCGAAGGGCTGAGTCGCCGCCCACCCTCGACCGTGCGCCGTCGAGGGCGCGCCCTCGACCGTGGCCGGGCGCGTCGGCTACCATGGAGGCCGTGCGGAAGTAGCTCAGTGGTAGAGCGCCTCCTTGCCAAGGAGGAGGTCGCGAGTTCGACCCTCGTCTTCCGCTCCATCGAATCGCAACAACGGCCCGCCATCGGCGGGCCGTTTCGTGCGCGTCGCGGGCTATCCCCTAGCAGAGCCTCCGTACGACGGACTTGAGGTACTCCTCGGCCCGCGCGACCAGCAGGTCGTTCGTGAGGTCGTGGCGGCCGGCGTCGTGCCACTGTGAGACGTCCGGTTCGCCGCTGGTGTCGAGGGCATCCAGGAGATCCCAGAACGGGTGCTGCTCCGCGCCCGCCTCGGCCTCGTAGGCGCGACGGAACTCCTCGGCAGCGTCGACGCCGAAGAGCGCGGCGAGGTTCACGCGGCAGTGGGCGGCGTCGATGCCGGCCGGACCGACCGAGGCGTTCACCCAGTCCGTGATGCCGCTCAGCCGCCCGCGCTGCCAGAGGACGTTTCCAGGGTGGTAGTCGCGATGGATGAGCGTGGGCGCCGCGTCCGGCCAGGGCTCCTCAACGAGGCGGTACGCCTTGCGCCAGAGGTCGGGCGTGCGCACCCACGCCGGAGGCTCGTCGAACCTGCCACGCTCGGTGAAGTACGGGTAGTACAGCGGCATGCCATCGCGCGGGCCCAGGGCGTGGAGCGCCGGCAGCGGCGCCGCCAGCGCTCGAAGGAACGCGTGGAGGTCCCGCGGGGCGAAATCGATGCGGCCGGGGACGCGGGTCATCAGCACCGCCGAGACATCGCATTCCGTGCCGAGGGGATCGACCGCCAGCAGGCGGGGGACGGGCAGGTCAAACTCAGCCAGGATGCCGAGCGTCTGCGCCTCCTGGGCGGCGAGGTGCGGTTCGCGCTCGAAGAGGTCGCGGCGGACGAAGCGACGCAGCACCACCGCCCGCTCGCCCGCGCCGTCCACGCTGAGGAGGTGCATCGCGGCCGATGTCCCACCTCGGAGCCGGCGAACCGAGGTCACACGCGCTCCCAGCGCGCCCTCCACCCAGCGGATCGCCTCGGGCGGCGGGCGTCGGCGGAGGAAGAGCGGGAGTTGCGCCACGCTCAGGCCTGGACGACGCCCAAGACGAGGCCGTCCGGCGCGCGCACCAGCGCCACGTCTGTGCCCGCGGGCGTGCGGCGCACCGGCGTCATCACCTCGCCGCCGGCGCCCGGTACGCGCTCCAGCGTCGCGGCCACGTCGGACACGCGGAACCACGGTGTGGCGGCCGCGGGGCCGTCCTCGATCTCCCGGAAGACGCCCTTCGGGTCGAAGTCCGCTGGGCCTTGCGGGTCGATGCCCCCGGTGTCGGAGACGCGCCAGTCGAAGAGCGCGCCGTAAAACGCCTTCGCCGCGGCCAGGTCCGGCGTGGTGATCTGGAAGAAGACGAGCGGACTCGGCACGCGACACCTCCGGGGGCTTCAGGTCGCGCGAGTCTAGCGCGGAGAAAGGCCCGGATGCGCCTCGCGTCGACGCGCCTCGGCGGTTCGCCTCATGCGGGGCGCTGCTAGGATGGGGAGACCGGGCCGGGGTGGCGAAATGGCAGACGCAGCGCACTCAAAATGCGCCGAGCGCAAGCTCGTGTGGGTTCGAGTCCCACCCCCGGTACCACGTTCCGCTCCCTGACATCGAGGCGACGCGACCTACGAGGTCGTCCGCTCCGCGCGGTCAGCGCGATCCACGCGGTCGCCCACGATCGCCAGCGCCAGCACGGCCACCGCCCCGCCAGCCACGAGCAGCAACACCGACAGCATCGGGTCGCCCTCGGCGGGGCCGCGCAGGGCGCGGTCGTCCTCCAGGTAGGGCCACAGCGCTCGCAGCGAGCCGGCCATCAGGCCCACCAGCGCCGCCATCGTCAGGTCGTGCGCGCGCTCCAGCAGGTAGCGCAGCACCGACGAGAACACGGAGATGCCGGCCACGGCGCCCGCGGCGAACACGGCCATGTAGGGCAGATCGCGCTCGTGGAGCGCGTCCAGCGTCGGCTCGTACATGCCGAGGATCAGCAGCAGGAACGCGCCGCTCACCCCCGGCAGGATCATCGCGCAGATCGCCAGGCTCGCCGCCGCGAACACCTGCCACAGCCCCGGCGACGCCACCTCGCGGTCCGGCAGCCCCGCGAACACGAACGCCACGCCCGCGGCCACGAGGAGTACCGCCATTGTGAGCGCGCCCCGCGCCCGCATCCGCCGCCACGGGATGACGATCGAGCCGGCGATCAGCCCGAAAAACAGCGCGCGCATCCGCTCCGGGTGGTCGTCCAGCAGCCCCGGGATCACCGCCGACCCCACCGCCAGCGCGGACACGATGCCGGCCCCCAGCGGCAGCACCAGCCCCCACTCGATCTCGCGCAGGTGCCCTCGCACGGCCGCCACGTCCAGACGCAGCGCCCGTCCGAGCGCCCCCGCGCCGTGCCCGACGGAGGCGATCAGGCGCGCGTAGATGCCGACGATCAGCGCCATCGTCCCGCCGCTCACGCCGGGGATCACGTCGGCGGTGCCCATCAGCAGGCCGAAGACGTAGTGCAGCATCAGGCGGGGGGCTGGCATCGTGCGTTCGTTACACCTCGGGGCGCCGAGCGTAGGCGAGCGCCACCGCTCGCGCGAGGGCGT
>JBBDIC010000104.1:0-2866 GCA_040880625.1 Dehalococcoidia bacterium
GCGAGGTCAGCGCGCTCGACGACGCCTCGATGCTCTCGGAGGGCATCGGCTTCACGGACGTGGTGAAGCGCGTTGTCACGGACAGCGCCCAGGTGACGCGCGCCGAGTTCGAGGCGGCCCTGCCGGCGTTCCTCGACCGCATCGCGCTCGCCTCCCCGCGCGCCGTCTGTTTTACGGCGACGCGCCCGTTCGAGGCGGTGTACCCGCGGGCATGGCGTCCGCGCGCCTGGGGCCGGCAGGACGTCGCCCCGCTCGCCGGCGCCGAGGTGTGGGTGATGCCCTCGCCGTCCGGTCGCGCGGCGGGCTATCACCACGCGATCGACCGCGTGCTCGCCGACCTCGCGACGAGCCTCGGCCGGGACGGCCGCGCGCAGCAGCCGCGGCACGCCGAGCATCGAGGCGCGGCGTGACCTTCGACGACCCCGGCGACATCCGCTACCGCCCCGACGACGACTGTCCGATCTTCAGCGAGGCGCTGGAGGCGCACCTGGTCGCTGTCTCGCGCGGCGAGTCCCCGAACCGCGGCCGCTTCTGCGGCAACTGCTACACGCCGCTCGGCCCCGCCACGCCTCGATGCCCCCACTGCGGCGAGGACACGGCGGGCGGCCGCCGCCCGGTGACGACGGTGCCGGACGCGATCCTGGAGGCGCTGCGCCGCCAGCGCGCGGTGGAGGCGCGGTGGGTGAACGGCCTCGCGTACATCGGACTGCTGATCGCGGTGGTGGGCGGCATCCTCTTCGTGCTGACCGTGCCGTTCCTGAAGGAACGCCTGCTCTACGCGACGATCGTGTACGCCTCGATCCTGCTCATCGGCGGCCGGGCGCTCGCGGGCGTCCTCGGCGGCTACGTCGGCGACCGCGTGGGCTTCGAGCGCGCCCGCGCCGGCACGCGCGCGAGGTGGACGCGGTGGGTGGCGGAGCGGGAGGGGTAAGGGGCGCCCTCACATCTACTCCTACAACCTGTTCGTTCCTCCCTCGCCCCCATCCCAGCCCTCACGTACACTCGATCTGTCGCCGCCCGTGGGGCGGCTTCGCCATCGGGGCGCCCGGGAGATCGAGGGCGTCCGGCAGTTCGAGGAGTTTCAGCGTGGAGCCGATTGTCGCTGTCATCGGGGCTACCGGGGCCGTGGGGGACGTCTTCCTCCGCGTCGCGGCCGAGCGGAACCTGCCGATGAAGCGCCTGAAGTTGCTCGCCTCAGCCCGCTCGAAGGGCAAGGTGCTCCAGTACCAGGGACAGGACATCGTCGTCGACGAGACGACCGAGGAGTCCCTGGCCGACGCCGACATCGTGTTCTGCTCCGCCTCCAGCGAGGTGTCGAAGCAGTGGGGCCCGTGGCTCCGCGAGCGCGGCAAGGTGATGATCGACGACGGCTCCGCGTTCCGCATGGACGCGTCGGTGCCGCTCGTCATCCCCGAGGTGAATGGCGACGACCTGGACTGGCACGAGGGCATCGTGTCGATCCCGAACTGCACCACCACGCCGCTGGCGATGGCGCTGAACGGCCTGCGCCAGGCCGCGCCGCTGCGCCGCGTGATCGCCTCGACGTACCAGGCCGTGTCCGGCACGGGCGCGGCGGCGGTTCAGGAACTGGGCGACCAGATGGGCGCCATCGGCCGCGGCGAGGCGATGCCGGTGCCGCAGGTGTACCCCGTGCAGATCGCGGGGAACGTGCTGCCGCACGTGGACGACTTCGTCGCGGACGAGGACGACTACACCAAGGAAGAACTGAAGATGCGCAACGAGACGCGCAAGATCCTGCACGCGCCGGACCTCCCGTTCGCGGCGACGTGCGTGCGCGTCCCCGTGGCCGTCGGCCACGCCGAGGTGGTCCACGTGGAGTTCGACGCGCCCTACTCGATGCCCGACCTGCATCGAGCGCTGCAGGCGCAGGCCGGCCTGGAACTGGTGGCCGACCCGACGAAGTACGTGACGCCGCTGGAGATCGCCGGCGACGACCGCGCGTTCGTGTGCCGCCTGCGGCCGGACCGCACCGTGGAGCACGGCGTGACGTTCTGGTGCCTGACGGACAACCTGCGCAAGGGCGCCGCGACCAACGCGATCCAGATCGCGGAGGAACTGCTGAAGCGCGACCTGGTGTTCAAGAAGGCCGGCGCGAAGCGCTAGGGAGCGTCGCCGGGAATCTCGCTGCGTAGCATTCCCGAAACGTTCCCCTCGCTACACTGTCCGCTCGCACGACGGGTGCGGGCCTCGTACGCCTGCGCCACCCGGAGGAACCCCTCATGCCCGCCGAATTCGGCCGCCTGATGACCGCCATGGTCACGCCCATGACCCCGCTCGGAGAGGTCGACCTCGAACAGACGAAGGTCCTGGCCCGCGCGCTCGTCGCGTCCGGGACGGAGTCCATCGTCGCTACCGGCTCCACCGGCGAGGCGCCCGTCCTCTCGGACGAGGAGACCCTCGCCGTCTGGCGCGCGACGAAGGAGGCGGTGGGGCCCTCGGTGGCCGTCATCGCCGGGGCGACCAACGCCGACACGCGCCGCTCGATCCGCATGACCGAGGCCGCCGAGGGCGCCGGCCTGGACGGCGTGCTGCTGACCGTGCCGGCCTACAACCGCCCGCCGCAGGAGGGCCTGGTCCAGCACTTCACGGCCATTGCCGGCGTCACGTCGCTGCCGTGCCTGCTCTACAACGTGCCGTCGCGCTCGGCCCTCAACATGACCGTCTCCACCACGCTCCGCCTCTCGGAAGTGCCGAACATCGTCGGCATCAAGGAGGCGAGCGGCGAACTGAACCAGATCGGCGCGATCATCGATGTCGCGCCGCCGGACTTCCGCGTCTGGTCGGGCAACGACAGCGACACGCTGACGATCATGGCGCTCGGCGGCTACGGCGTGGTCTCGGTCGC
>JBBDIC010000105.1:0-7548 GCA_040880625.1 Dehalococcoidia bacterium
CCGGAGGCGTGCTGGATGTCGACCTCGAGGCCCTCATCGGCGAAGAGGCCGCGTTCCTGGGCGACGTAGACGGCGACGAACGGCAGGTTCGCCTGCGGGCGGAAGCCCGCCATGAACGTGATGGGCTGCGTCCCCGACGCGTTGTCGGAGTCGCCACAGGCGGCGACCCCGATCGAGGCGAGCACAAGCACGAGCAGTCCGAGGGCGAGCCCTCGCATGCGCGTTGCAGCAGACATGGGATGCACTCCGGCCTTCCGGTGCGTGCATCCGCACGTCGTGCGGGCGCTACACGCGAGGTGAGTGGTTCGGACGGGGGTATCCGCGCCATGTCGCGCGGGCGCTACACGCCCGTAGCAGTCACGTGCCAGGTCAGCACGCGCGCCTCAACATACGAGACCGCGGCCGTGAGGCCAATACCCGCGGCGGCCAGGACGAACACGGCGCCGAACAGCGCCGCCGTGTCGAAGTCACCGTTGGCGATGAGGATCAACTGGCCCATACCGGCAGATCCGGACAGGAACTCCGCCACCACGGCCCCGATCAGGGACAGCGGCACGCTGATCCGCAGCGCCGCGAACACGTACGGCAACGACGACGGCAGCCGCAGCCGCCAGAACACCTGCGCCCGCGACGCATCGAGGACGCGCATCACGTCGAGCGCCCTCGGGTCCACCGCGCGCAGGCCGACGACGGCGTTGACGAGCATGGGGAAGAACGTGATGAGCGCGGCGACGACGACGCGCGGGCCTAAGCCGAAGCCGAACCAGATCACCAGCAGCGGGTAGACGGCCACGATCGGCGTGACCTTGATCCACAGCGCTGGCGGGTAGAGCGCGCGCTCCAGCAGCCGCGAGTGCGCCATCACCACCGCCAGCGCGAACGCGAGGCCGCTGGCCAGCACCAGCCCGCCCAGCGCCGCCACCAGCGACTCGCCGAGGGCGCCCGCGTAGCGGCCCGGTTCGTCGCGGAGCGCGTCCAGCACGGCGCCGGGCGGCGGCAGCAGGTACGCCGGTATGTCGCGCACACGCACCCACGCCTCCCACGCCACCAGCAGCACCGCCCCCACGATCACCGGCGGCAGCACCACCGCCGCCACCGCGCGCGCCGGGCGCCCGCGCGGCGCCTCGATGTCGACGACGGGGCGCCGGGCCTCGAGGCCGTCGATGGCGTCCGTCGCCTCGGGCGGCGCTTCGCGGAGGGTCACGGGGTTGCGCTCCGCAGCGCGGCGCGGACGCGCGCGACCACGTCTAGGAAGGCGGGGCTGTCCTCGGCTGCCTCGGGGCGCGGGCGGGGGAGGTCCACGCGGATGTCCGCGACGATGCGGCCCGGTCGCGGGCTCATGACGACGACGCGGTCGGACAGCAACGCGGCCTCGCGGACGGCGTGCGTGACGAAGATGACCGTGATGCGCTCCGCCTCCCAGAGGCGCAGGAGTTCCACGCGCATCGCCTCGCGCGAGAGTTCGTCCAGCGCGCCGAAGGGCTCGTCCATCAGCAGCAGCCGCGGCCCGTGCGCCAGCGCGCGCGCGAGGGCGACGCGCTGCCGCATCCCGCCGGACAACTCGCCCGGCCGGTAGCGCTCGAACCCCGCGATGCCGACGCGTCCGAGGAGCGCCGGGACGTCGGCCCGCGCACCGGCGATCTCCAGCGGCAGCCGCACATTCGCCTCGACGCTGCGCCACGGGAGGAGGCCCGGCTCCTGCGCGACGAGGCCGAAGGCGTGCGCGCGCTGCGCCTGCCGGGGTGTGCCGCCCAGCACCTCCGCGTCGCCGGCGGACGGCTCGAGCAGGCCCGCGACGGCGCGCAGGAGCGTGGTCTTGCCGCACCCGGACGGCCCGACGACCGAGACGAACTCGCCCTCCGCCACGTCGAGGTCGACCCGATCGAGCACGACGAGCGCGCCGTCCGCGCCTCGATAGGCATGCGAGACATCACGCAGGCGCACGGCGGGAGCGTCCGCCGTGCGTGGCGCCTGCCGCTGCACGTCTGCCGTCACGAGCATCCCCCCGCTACTGCGCCCAGTCCTCAGGCGGCCCTCGGCAGGTCACGGGACTACCGAAGTGCGCGCATGACTGCGAGGATAGCGGCGGCCCGGCGGACGCAACGGAAAGACGCACCATGCCCCACACCATCGCCCTCGTCGGCGGCACCGGCCCGGAGGGCCGCGGCCTGGCCACGCGCTTCGCCCTCGCCGGCCACCGCGTCGTGATCGGCTCGCGTGACGCCGAGCGCGGCCGCGCCGTCGCCGCGGACCTCGCGAGCGCCCTCGACCGCGACGGGGGCCACGTCAGCGGCGGCGACAACGAGGAAGCGGTCGCCGGCGCGGACCTCGCCGTGATCGTCGTGCCGTACTCGGCGCACCGAGCGACGCTGGAGGGCCTGCGGGACGCCCTCGCGGGCAAGGTGGTCGTCGACGCGGTGGTGCCGGTGACATTCGACAAGGGCCCACGGCCGGTCGACGTGGCCGCGGGCTCCGCGACCGAGGAGGCGGCGGAGATCCTGCCGGACTCGACGGTGATCGGCGCGTTCCACAACCTGGCGGCGGAGGTGCTGCTGGACCCACAGGCGTCCGTGGGCGCGGACGTGCTCGTGACCGGCGCGAACGGTGATGCGAAGCAGGCGGTGATGGCGCTCGCCGCCGAGATCGAGGGCTGCCGCGCCGTCGATGCCGGCCCGCTGCGGTTCTCGCGATTCGTGGAGGGCATCACGGTGCTCCTCATCGGCATCAACGGGCGCTACAAGGTGCACGGCGGCGTGAAGATCACCGACCTGCCGGACTGAACGGGCGCCTTCGACACCAACCACCCGCCCAGACCCAACGATCCCGCAGCCACAGGAGCGAGATGTGACCGCACCGGAGTTCCGCGTCATCGGCATCCAGGGCATCCCCATGGTGGAGCGCGACGACGACCTTGCCGCGCTCATCCTCGATGCGGCGCAGGCGCAGGGGACGCCGCTGCAGGACGGCGACGTGGTGGCGGTGACGCAGCGCGTGGTCTCCAAGGTGGAGGGCCGCGTGGTGCCCCTCGACACGTTCGAGCCAAGCCCGTTCGCGCTCGCCTACGCGACGCGCACGGAGAAGGATCCGCGCATCGTGGAGGCGGTGCTGCGCGAGTCGAAGCGGGTGATCCGCCAGGTGGGCGGGGTGCTGCTGACGGAGACGCACCACGGCTTCAAGTGCGCCAACGCAGGCGTCGACGGCTCGAACGTGGGCGGCATGGACCTCGTGTCGCTGCTGCCGGTGGACCCGGACGCCTCGTGCCGCACGATCCGCGAGGGTCTGCGCGCGCAGGCGGGCGTGGAGGTAGCGGTGGTGATGACGGACACGTTCGGCCGCCCGTGGCGGCACGGCCAGACCAACGTCGCCATCGGCGTGGCCGGGATGCTGCCGTTCCGCGACTACGTCGGCAAGACGGACACGGACGGGCGCGTGCTGCGCGTGACCACGATCTGCGTCGCCGACGAGATCGCGGGCGCGGCGGAGATGGTCATGGGCAAGCTGGACGCCATCCCCGCCGCGATCGTGCGCGGCTACGACTACGACCGTGGCGACGGCGCCGCGATCGAGATCGTCCGCGAGCAGGCGATGGACCTCTTCCCCTAGCGCACTGACGTCGAGGGGCGTCCGTCCCGAGGGCGGGCAGCAACTCCCGCCCGTGGAGGGCGTTAGCACCTCGTGACAGACGAGCCGCACATCGAGCGCCCCATCGACCCCGCCGAACATCCGGCGATGCAGCGCAACCTGCGCATCCTGCCGTGGTGGTGGGTGCTGCGCTGGGGCTGGCTGGGCGAGGGCATCTGGGTCATCTACCTCCTGGAGGAGCGAGGCCTGACGCTGGGCCAGGTGCTGCTGTTCGAGGCGGTCTTCTCGGCCACGGTGATCGCGACCGAACTACCCACCGGCATGATCGCGGACCGCTTCGGGCGCCGCATCAGCCTGCTGCTCGGCTCGGTCGCGGCCGTGATCGGGTTCCTCGCCTTCGGCGCGGGCACATCGATGGTGATCCTGCTCGCGGCGTACGCGTTCCTCGGACTCGCGGAGACGGGGTTCTCCGGCGCCGACACGGCCATGCTGTACGACTCGCTGAAGGCGACCGGGCAGGACCGGAAGTTCACGCGCTGGCACGGGCGCCTGAACGCCGTGATCGCGCTCGCGATCGCGGGCTTCACGGTCGTGGGTTCGGTGATGACGCTGTGGCTGCCGCTGTGGGTGCCGCTGGTGCTCAGCGCCGCCGTGACGCTGCCGGCGGTCGTCCTCGCGCTCGGCTTCACGGAACCGCCCCGCTCGGACGAGCGGCACACCTACCTGCGCACGGGCGTCGAGGCGGTGCGCCTCATGTTGCGGACGCGCGCCCTGCTCACGGTGACCGGCCTGATGACCGTGACGACATCGGCGATCGCGCTGATGGCGATCCTCCAGCAGCAGTTCCTCGTGGACGCCGGCATGCCGGTGTGGAGCATCGGCATCTTCATCGCGGGCCAGATGGCGCTCGCGGCGCTGGGGTCGTGGATCGCGGACCCGCTGGGGCGCCGGCTCACGCTGCGCCACACGTTCTGGCTGATGCCGGTGCTGAGCGCACTGGCGCTGCTGGCCGTCACGTCCCACAGCGCATGGCTGTACCCGGTCTTCATCTTCCCGGCGCTCGCCTGGAACGTGATGTTCCCGCACTTCACGGACTACCTCTCGCGACGCGTGACGGACTCGCTGCGCGCCACGGCCATGTCGGTGGCGAACGTCATCTCGGCGGTGTTCAACATCGCCCTCGTGCCGCTGGTGGGCCTGGGCGTGGACCGCCTCGGCCTTGTCCCGGCGCTGACGGCGGCCGCGGCCGGCCTCGCGCTGCTCGGCGCGCTCCTGTACCTCGCGTGGCTGCGCGAGGGCGACGTGGGCCAGCCGCGCATCGACGCCCCGCCGCCGGCCGTCCTATCCTGACGGCACCGATGTCCACGCGACCCACAGACCAGGACCACGCCGATGCGGGCGCGCACGACGCGGCCGACGCCCCGGTGACTTCGCCTCCGGTGACGGCAGGCGAACTGCTCCGCCAGGCGCTGGTGGACGACCAGGACCCGCGCTTCCCGCGCTGGCTCCCGCTGCCCGGCATCGTCCTCGGCGCCGCGTGGGCGGCGTACCAGGCGGCGGCGGGCGACGCGGGGCTGCTGCCGACGGCCGGCGTGACCGGGGCGATCTTCGCCATCACGACCGTGGCGACGTGGCTCGGCTGGCAGTTGGAGATCGACTAGCGTCACCGCTACGCTGACCGCTCCCTCGAGAGGCCCCGCGACCATCGTGCTGCACGTTCTGTACGGATCCGACGAGTTCCGCGCTTCCGAGGCGCTGCGAGCGCTGCGCGACTCGCTCGACGAGGACGGCTCGCTCGCGACGAACACCACCACCGTCCCGGGACGCGGCGTGACGCCGCAGCAACTGATCGCGCACGCCTCGGCGCTGCCGTTCCTCGCGCCGGCGCGCCTCGTGATCGTGGAGGGGCTGCTGTCGACGCTCGGGAGCCGGCGCGGCCTCGTGGACGAGTGGCAGCCGTTCCTGGACTTCCTGCCGCAGATGCCGGAGACGAACCACGTGGTGCTCCTGGAGCGCCCTCCGAAGGACGACCGCCAGCGCGACGTGGTCGCGCGCTCCTCGCTGCTGAAGGCACTCACGCAGCGCCCCAACGTGACGTCGACGCAGTTCGACCTGCTGCGCACGTACGCGCGCGGCGGCCCCTCGGAGGTGGCGCAGTGGCTGCAGGACCGCGCCGTGCGGCGGGGCATCTCGATCGCGCCGCCGGCGATCGAGGCGCTGGCGGAACTGGCGGGCGCGCACCTCCGCACGCTGGCGTCCGAACTCGACAAACTCGCCGCCTACGCGGCCGGCCGCACGATCACGGCGGAGGACGTCCACCTCCTGACCCCACACTCGCGCGAGGAACGCATCTTCGACGTGACGGATGCGATCGTCGCCGGCCAGGCGGGGGTCGCGCTCAAGACGCTCCAGCGGATGCTCGCGGAAGGCACCGAGTCCGCCGCGTTCGTGCAACTCATGGTCGCCCGCCAGGTGCGGCTGCTGGTGCGCGCCACCGATCTGGTGGAGGCGCACGCGTCGCAGGACGAGATCGCCGCAGCGACGAAGACGCGCGGCTATCCGCTCACGAAGTTGATGCAGCAGGCGCGCGCGACGCACCGCGGCGCCGCGGAGGCCGCGCTGCGTGTCCTGGAGGAGACCGACCACGCGGTCAAGACCGGGAAGTACTCGCTCAGCGGCAGGGACTCGGACGCACTCGCGCTGGAGTTGCTCGTCGTGCGGCTGGCGGCGCTGGCGCCGCGTCGAGGTCGTCGCTAGCACTCGAGCGGCCGCCGACGCGCGACCGCGGGACGCGACGCGTCAATCGCGGAGCGGCACCGCGATCGGGTTGTAGCAGGCGACACGCTGGCCCTCGGCGCGCGGGTCGGCGCCCTCCGCGGTCAGGTCGAGCGGGAGGAGCGCCGGGGCAGGCTCGACGCGGCAACGTCCGACGGCCTTGTTGCAGCGCGGCAGGAACGGACACTCGGGCGGCAGCGTCGCGAGGTCTGGCGGGTTGCCGGGCATGGGCGTAAGGCGCTCCTGCCCCGCGAGGCTCGGCAGGCTGCGCAGCAGCCCGAAGGTGTAGGGATGCTTCGGCCAGCGGAAGGCCGTGCGCACGTCCGCCTCCTCCACGATCGCGCCGGCATACATCACCGCCACGCGGTCCGCGAGACGCGCGACCACGCCGAAGTCGTGCGTGATCACCAGGATCGCGGCGCCGCCGGCGCGCAGTTCCTCCAGGCGCTCCAGCGTCTCCTGCCGCACCGCGGGATCGAGGTTGGCGGTGGGCTCGTCGGCGATGATCACGCTCGGCTCCAGCGCCGTCGCCATCGCGATCATCACGCGCTGCGCCATGCCGCCGGACAACTGGAACGGATAGGAGTCGAAGACGCGGTCCACCTCGGGCAGCACGGTGCGCAGCGCCTCGCGCGCGGCGTCCTTCGCCCGCCGGCGGTCCATGCCCTGGTGTACGCGGAACGGCTCCGCCATCTGCTCGCCGATCGTCATCGTCGGGGTGAGCGCGGAGAGGGCGTCCTGGAAGATCACCGATATCTCGCGGCCGCGCACGCGGCGCAGATCCTCCAGCGGCAGGTCCGCGATCGCGCGCCCGCGGAAGAGCACGCTGCCCTCGACGTCCGCCGAGCCCGGCAGCAGCCCGAGGATCGAGTGGCCGATGGTGGACTTGCCCGACGCGGACTCTCCGACGAGCGCCAGGATCTCCCCCGCATAGAGGTCGAGCGACACGTGCCGAGCGGCGGGGATCGGCGCCTCGTTGGTGCGGTAGGAGACGCTCAGGTCGCGCACCGAGACCACGGCCTGCGGCGTCTCGGGCGCGGCCATCGAGGATGTGCCGGAGGCCGGGATCGAAGACGACTGGGACTGCCCTGGGTCGGGCATGGAGGCTCCTGATCGGACGCCCTGCGCTGCGACGTCCCTGCGAGTAGCGTATCTCACGTGCGCGTGAGGGAAGGCAGGTGGGTGGCATCG
>JBBDIC010000105.1:7648-13420 GCA_040880625.1 Dehalococcoidia bacterium
AGGGTCGCGACCAGGCGGCCCTGCACCTCGACGTTGGCGGCGTCCTCGTAGATCGGGTCCATCGTGGAGTTCATGGGCTGGAGGCGGATGCGGGCGCCCTCCGGATAGTACTTCTTGAGGGTGGTCTCCTCGCGGTCGATGATCCAGGCGGCCACGACCTCGCCCGGGTCCGCGCTGTTGCGGGGCTCCAGGATGACGGTGTCCCCGTCGTTGATGAGGGCGTCGATCATGGAGGTGCCCTGCACGCGCAGGGCGTAGAGGCCGGGCCGGTTCGGCACGAGGTCTTCCGTCAGGTCCAGCACGTCCTCCGGCGCCATCTGGTCCGGGTGGACCGGCAGCGGTATGCCGGCGGCGATCCGGCCGAGCACGGGCACCTGCACGGTGTGCCGGCGGCGGCGCTCGCCCTGGCCGTTGAGCAACTCGATGGCGCGGGAGACCTCCCGGTCGCGCCGGATGAAGCCCTTCTCCTCCAGGCGCTTGAGGTTGTAGTCCACGACAGACGTGGAGGAGATGTCGCATCCGTTCTGGATGTCCCGGATCGAGGGCGGGTAGTCATGGTCCGCGATGAAGTCTTCCAGGAACTGGAGGATCTTCTGCTGCTTGTCCGACACGTCTCCGGCCACGGTAGTCCCCTCTCGCCCGGGCTGCCTGGCCTCGCCTGGGACGCGTTATCCACAGATTCATACACACCTGTGGAGATCTTTCGCGCGATCCCGCGGCACATATGTTCTGTTCGGAACGAACGCTACCCTCACACCGGCGCTGGCGTCAAGCGGCGCGCGACACACCCGTTGCGGAACGGCCACCGATCCGCGGCTACGATCGGGGCCGCCGACGTGGCGAGCAGGAGAGGGCGTGGCGGTGGGAGCGGGACTCGAGGACCTGTTCGGGCAGGAGCGGCCGGGCGAGCCGGACGAGGCGAAGGGCGAGCGCCGGCGCGCGATGGTCGTGGCCGCGCACCCGGACGACGCGGACTTCGGCGCCGCCGGCACCGCCGCGCTGCTGGCGCAGGCCGGCTGGGAGGTCTGCTACCTCGTCGTGACCGACGGATCGAAGGGCAGCGACGACCCCGCCTTCGACGCGGCGCGCCTCGTGGCGACGCGCGAGGTGGAGCAGCGCGACGCGGCACGCATCCTGGGCGTGTCCGAGGTGCGGTACCTGGGCTACACGGACGGCGAACTCGTCTACTCGCGCGAACTGCTGGGACGCGTCACGCGCGAGATCCGGGAGTACCAGCCGTTCGCGGTGTACACGCACGACCCGGAGCCGGTGATCATCCGCAACGCCTTCGTGAACCACAGCGACCACCGCGCCACGGGCCTTGTCACCGTGGACGCGGTCTACCCGACGGCGCGCGACCGCCTGAACTTCCCGGAGCACCTTCAGCCGCCCGAGGGCGACGCCGCCGTGCAACCGCACAAGGTGCGCGAGCTGTACCTGTGGGGGGTGAACGAGCCGAACTTCTCAGTGGACATCACCGCTGTGCTGGAGACCAAGATCGAGGCGTTGCTGGCGCACGGCAGCCAGTTCCCGGACCCCGGCTTCGTGGACCAGATGCGGGAGTTCTGGAAGGAGCCGGACGGCCGCTCGCTGGAGCACTTCCGGCGGATCGTGATGTTCGATTGAGCCTGCCGGAACCCGCCCGCTTCTGCCCGCGCTGCGGCGCGGCGCTCGACATGAGCGCCGGCGCGGGCGCCCTCGATGCGGCGGCACCGTCCTGCCCGCGCGACGGCTACCGCTGGTTCCCGGACCCGAAGGTCGCCGTGGGCGTGGTCGTCGAGGAGCGCGCGGGCCTCGGCACCGCATCCGGCGACGCCCGCCGCATCCTGCTCGTGCGACGCAACCATGAGCCGGCGATGGGCCGCTGGGCCTTCCCCTCCGGCTTCGTCGACGCGGGCGAGGTGCTGGAGGAGGCCGCCGTACGCGAGGTGCGCGAGGAGACCGGCGTCGAGGTGCGTCTCGCGCGCCTGCTCGGGGCGTGGTCGGCGCGCGGCGAGGGCGTGGTGTTCATCGCCTACGCCGGAGTGGCAGCGAGCGGGGAAGCCGTCGCCGGCCCGGAGGCGTCCGAGGTCGCGTGGTTCGCGGCGGACGCGCTGCCGCCACTGGCGTTCGAGCACGATGATGCGATCATCGATGCATGGCGGTCGGGCGCGGGGACACCCCTCGCCGGCCGACCGGCGAGGGGCGCTCCGTGACCGACTCCCACGATCCGACACTCGACGCGGCAGGCGACGCGACCCGCGAGATGGACTCGCGCCGTCCTCCCGTCACGCTGCTGCAGCAGCGCGGCATCGAGGCGGAGGTGCTGATCCCGTTCATCCGTCGCCTGGAGCGCGAACTCGGGCGCGAGCGGGCGCACGAGGTGGCCCGCGAGGTCATCGGCGAGATTGCGCGCGAGCAGGGGCGGCGCGTGGCGGAGGCGCTGGGACGTGACGACGTGGAGGGCTTCACGCACGTGAAGGACTCGTGGGGCGGGGCCGGCGGCGACCTGGAGATCGAAACGCTGCGGCAGGACGGCGAGCGCCTGGAGTTCAACGTCGTCGGGTGCCGGTTCGCGGAGATGTACCGCGCGATGGGCGCCGAGGACCTCGGCTTCCTGCTCTCCTGCCAGCGCGACTTCTCGCTCTCGGAGGGCTACTCGGAGGACCTGCACCTGGAGCGCCGCCAGACGATCATGCAGGGTGCGCCGTTCTGCGACTTCCGCTACCGTCTCGCCGGCGGTGCACCCTCCGGACGGGTGGCGCCGGTGCGCGACGTGAGCGAGGATGCACCGGCGGCCGACCTTGACCACGGCACACCCGAGCGCGACTGACGCCTCCGGCCCGCCGCTGCGCCGTCCATCCACACACGAGACGAAGGGACCGACCGATGGAAATCACGATGGTGCTCACGGAGCGCGGCAAGGACAACTGGGACAAGGTCCGCGCCGTGCTGAAGGAGTCGATGGAGGAGGCCGGCATCGACGACGTGGAGGTCCAGGAGACCATGATCCGCGACGACGAAGAGGCGATGGCCGTGCGCTGCATCGGCTCGCCGACGATCCGCGTGAACGGCTACGACGTGGAGTACATGGAGCGCGAGCCGGACGAGCGCTCCGCCGGGGTGCGCTACTACAACACGCCCGCCGGCTGGAAGCCCGTGCCCGAGAAGGGCATGATCGTGCGCTCGCTCCAGAAGGCGAAGGAGATGGAAGCCGGCACCTAGCCGCGGCTCCACATCCCACTCGGCCTTTCCCCGTCCGCTTCCAGCCCCTTCCCCCTTGAGGGGGGAAGGCGGGGATGGGGGTGCGCGGCGCGCAGCGCCGCCCGGACGCACCTCGACGTCGGCGGCCATCGGGGGAGACGGAGACGCCGGACGCGGCAGTGGTGTGCAACCGCATGGTCGAGGCAAGCGCGGATCACCCCCACCCCAACCCTCCCCCCTCAAGGGGGAGGGGGCCGGATCGGAGGGGGAGGGAATCGGGAGAGATCGCGGGGCCTGAGGCCGGGTCGACGCCCCGACCCGCCACCCTGGTCGTCGCCGTCCGGTAGACTGCGCCGCATGACCTCCGAACCACAGCCCGACGGCGAAACCGGCACCGACGCCACCGAGGGCGAACGCAACGCCGAGGCGGGCGGACGCGTCGGCGGGATGCTGGGGCGGCTCGCGCGGCGGGCGCGGCCGGAGGCGGAGCGCCTCGCTGAGCGCGCGCGTCCGGAGGCAGAACGCCTGGCGCAGCGGGCGCGCGACCTCGGCGGGCACGCGGCGCGGGAGGCTCGGCCGGAGGCGGAGCGCCTGGCGCAGGTGGCGCGCGCGGCCGTCGAGGCGGGCCGTCCGCACCTCGAGCGCGCCGGGCGCGGGGCACTCCAGTTCGCGCGCGACCACGACGACGAGATCCGCCGCGCGGCACGCACCGGAGCCGAGTTCACGGTGCGTCGCGCGATCCCGCTTCCGTTGCAGCCGATCGTCCACGCGGTGGAGGGCGACCTGCGCCGCCGCCCGCCGCTGCGCGACGACCGCACGCCCGACCTCGATGGCTCGGTCGACGGCCCCGGCGATGCGGACACGGAGCGGCTGCACGAAGACGGGCCGCCGGCGCAACCCTGACCTGATATCGTCGCGGCCGGCCTCGGACGGGCCGAGGGAACGCGCGCCCGAGCGGTGCAGCGCGAGACCGGAGGGGAGCCGCGCGATGCGTGTGTCGGTGGGGTTGAACCGCTACGCGATCACGGAGTGGGACGAGGTCACCGCGTTCGCGCAGGAGTCGGAACGCCTCGGCGTCGACTCGCTGTGGACGGCGGAGGCGTGGGCGCACGACGCGGCGACGCCGATCGCCTACCTGATGGCGAAGACCCAGACGCTGAAGTTCGGCAGCGGCATCTTCCAGGTGGGGACACGCACCCCGGCGCTGGTCGCGATGACCGCGATGACGCTCGACTCGATGTCCGGCGGGCGCTTCCGGCTGGGCCTCGGCACCAGCGGCCCGCAGGTGATCGAGGGCTGGCACGGCCTGCCGTTCAAGAAGCCGGTCCAGCACACGCGCGAGGTGGTGGAGGTCTGCCGCCGCGTCTTCAACGGCGAGACCGTGCAGTACGAGGGCGACTTCTGGCGCCTGCCCCTGGACCGGGAGCGCGGCGGCAGCGGAGAGGGCAAGGCGCTGCGCACCGGCGCGCCGGCGACGCCCGACCTGCCGATCTACATCGCGTCGCTGGGGCCGAAGAACCTGCAGATGACTGGCGAACTGGCGGACGGCTGGCTGGGCGGCTCGTTCATCCCGGAGCACGCGGAGCAGTTCATCGGCAACATCAGGGCCGGCGCGGAGCGGGTGGGCCGCGACATCTCGCACTTCGACTTCCAGGTGGGCGGTGCGATCTGGATCACGGACGACCCGGAGCGCGCGGCCGTGGCGATGAAGCCCGGGCTGGCGTTCAGCCTCGGCGCGATGGGCTCCAAGCAGCACAACTTCTACAACAACGCGTACAGCCGCCAGGGCTTCGCCGACGAGGCAAAGGAGGTCCAGCGCCTGTGGCTCTCCGGTCAGCGTGACGCCGCCCGCGCCGCTGTCCCGACGGAGATGGTGCTGGCGACGCACCTCATCGGCGACGAGCAGGCCGTGATGGAGCGCCTGGCGAAGTACCGCGATGCCGGCGTGACGACGTTCCGCGCGGGCCTGCGCGGCGAGACGCTGGACGAGCGACTCGCCTCGCTCGGCGCCACGATGGACCTGGTGGCGCGCGTGAACCGCGAGGGTGCGGCCGCGTCCGCCTGATCGCGGCGGCAGAGCCGGAGCGGCGGAGCGGGGCGTTCGAGGTAGGCCGCGCTCGCCCTTCGACGGGCTCAGGGTGAGCGGATTGGTGCTTCGAGCCGCGCTCCGGGGCACACCTCGATCTCACGCCACGGGCATCGAGTGGCTCGGGCGGCGCTGCGCGCCGCGGCACCCCCATCCCCACCTTCCCCCCTCAAGGGGGAAGGGGCCGGAGTTCGGAGGGCGAATGCGCCTCCGCTCGTCCCAAGCCTGCCTCAATCCGCTGGTCGGCTGACCGATCGGAGCCGGCTCATCCCGAGCCTGCATCAATCCGCTCATCCTGTGCCTGTCGAAGGAGGAGCGCGGGCGACCTCGGTCTCGCTCCTCGGCCATCAGGCGGCGCCGCGCGCCGCGGCACACCCATCCCCGCCTTCCCCTCAAGGGGGAAGGGGCCGGAGAGAATTAGGGGTCGTGCGGCATCGGGCAGGCGATCGGCTCTTCGGGGATGTGGGACTCGATGTAGGCGCCGATGGCGTCCATCTCCTCTG
>JBBDIC010000105.1:13520-17718 GCA_040880625.1 Dehalococcoidia bacterium
CGCATCGCCTCGATGTCCGCGCCGGGCAACTCGCGCTCGATGCGGAGGGCGAGCACCAGCCCGTGGTGGTGCTCGCGTGAGAGACGGATGAGACGAGTGTCGCGCACCATCCGATCAGTGTAGACAGGCGCGCGCGACGGCTCGGCCGGACGGGCCTCGGCGGCTAGTCCGGCCGCAGGCGCAGGCCCAGCGCCTCGCCCAGTTCCACCAGCGCACCGGCACCGGTGGCGGCGTCCAGGCGGCCCGCCTGGAGTTCCTGCGCGACCTGCGTCAGCACCTCGATGGCGGTGGGCGTGTCCAGGTCGTCGTCCATGGCGTCCTGGAAGGCGTTGCGGTAGGGCTGGACGCGCAGGTGGTCCGGCCGCGATCCGGTGACGCGCGCCGCCGACTCCAGCAGGCGCGCGCGCTCCTCCCAGGCCGCGAGGGCGTCACGGTCGAAGTCGCGATCCTCGCGGTAGTGTTCGGACAGCAGCAGCAGGCGGAGTCCGTTGCCGGTGAAGCCCTCGCGCAGGAGGTCGCTCACCTTCACGAGGTTCCCGAGGGACTTCGACATCTTCTGGCCGGCGAGGTTCATGGTGCCGTTGTGCATCCACACCTTCACGTACGGGCGCAGGCCGGTGGCCGCCTCCGACTGCACGATCTCCGAGTCGTGGTGGGGGTAGCGCAGGTCCTTGCCGCCGCCGTGGATGTCCACGCGCGGACCGAGCGCCGCCTGCGCCATGGCGGAGCACTCGATGTGCCACCCGGGACGGCCGACGCACCACGGGGAGTCGAACGCGGCGCCGTCGGAGTCGCAGGGCTGCCAGATGAGGAAGTCCAGCGGGCTGCGCTTGAGGTGCTCAGGCTCGGCGGGCATGGAGTCGTTGCGGTAGCCGCGGAGGTCGTCGCCGCTGAGGCCCAGCAGCGTGCCGAAGTCCGGCGTCTTCGAGACGTCGAAGAAGACGTAGCCGTCCACCTCGTAGGCGAAGCCGGAGTCCACGAGGCCGCGCACCATGTCCACGATCTGCGGGATGGTCTCGGACGCGAGCGGGTAGGCGTCCGGCCGCAGCACGTTCAGCGCGTCCATCTCGTCGAGGTAGATCGCCTGGTTGCGCGCGGTGAGTTCCGCGATCGACACGCCGAGTTCACGCGACTTGCGCACCATGTCGTCATCGATGTCCGTGATGTTCTGGACGTGGCGCACCTCGTAGGCGTTGTGCTCCAGCCAGCGGCGCAGCGTGTCGAAGGCGACGTAGACGAGGGCGTGGCCGAGGTGGCCGACGTCGTACGGGGTGATGCCGCAGACGTACATCCGCACCAGCCGTTCCTCGAACGGCTCGAAGCGCTCCACTTCGCGCGTGAGCGAGTTGTAGAGGTGCAGGTTGTCGTAGGGGCGCGGCTGAAGCAGGGGGTCCACTCCGCTCCACGCGTGGGGATCACGCGGTCGTTTGAGGCGGGCAGGATCGTAACAGAGGACGAACACGGCCCCCGGCGATGCCGGGGGCCGTGTGGTGCAACAACCGGAGAAGGTGGAGCGGGGCTACTTCTTCGCCGTGGCGCGGCTGCGGGAGGCAGTCGCGCCCGTGCGAGAGGTGGTGGCCTTGCGGGCCGTGGTGCGGGTGGTCGTCACCTTGCGGGCGGCGGGCTTCGCAGCGGCCGCCGTCTTGCGCGCCGCCGGGCGGGCGGTCGCGGTCTTGCGGGCGGTGGACTTCGTCGCCGTGGACTTGCGCGGCGCGGCCGCCGTCTTGCGAGCAGCCGGCCGCGCGGCCGTCTTCTTCGCCGCGGTCGTCCGAGTGGAAGCGGTCTTGCGCGCCGCCGGCTTGGCGCCGGTGGCCTTCTTGGCCGTGGACTTCACCGCCCTGGTGGCCTTCTTCGCCGTGGACTTCGCCGCGGTCGTGGCCTTCTTGGCTGTCGACTTCGTCGCGGCGGTCGCCTTCTTTGCCGGGGACTTCGACGCGGCCGTCGACTTCCGGGCGGCGGGCTTCGCAGCGGCCTTCGTCGTCGACTTGCGCGCCGTGGACTTCGTCGCCGCCGACGCCGTCTTGCGCGCGGCCGGCCTGGCGGCGGCGGTCTTGCGCGCCGCGGGCTTGGCCGCGGTCGTCTTCCGTGCTGTGGTCTTTGCCGTTGCGGTCTTCTTCGGCGTCGCCGTGGACTTCTTGGCGGCGGAAGCGGACTTCGTAGCGGCGGGTTTTCTCGCAGTGGCCATCGTGTACCTCGCGGTTCTGAAACCCCGGGCTGTTGCTGGACGAAAGGCTAACACGATTGCAGTTACTCACAACATGGGGATGTGTGGATAAGGCGCAAACATCGCGTGACGACCGCCGGCCGATCGTCGCGGCGCGCGCGTACACTCCGCCGCGATGACACCACGGACGCCGCCCGACGCATCGAGGCCCACCGCCGGCGATCGCGACGACGATCCGTTCGCGCGCATCGATCCGTTCGTCGCCCTTGCCGACAGCCGCCGCCAACTCGTCGATGCGATCCGGGAAATCGAGGACGGCGCTTTGCGCGCGCAACGCCCGGATCTGGCGGAAACACTGGGGATCGTGGCTGCGCACGACCGCGCGTTGTGCGACGTGGCGCTCGCGTACGCGCGCGGCGAGCGCGACTTCGACGGCGTCGTCGCGCCGCGCGACCGCGTCACGCACGACACCACGATGGAGGTCGCCATCGAGGTGCGTGTCGCGCTCTTCGATGCGCTCGCGTCGATCGGTGACGCGCTCGATGAGTCGCTGACGACGGCGTGGGGTGGCGCAGGCACGTGGCGCATGCACATCGTGGAGATCGCGATGCACGAAGGCGCACGCGCGCACGACCTGATCGACGCGTCGTGATCGCGGGCGGATCGCGATCGCGATAGCATCGAGCGCGGCGGGACACCACGACGGAACGCGAGGGGGCGGGTATGCGCATTGCACGCGTGCGGATCGGGGAGCGCACCTCGACGGCGGTGGTCCGCGACGACCGGGTCCACCTGGTGAGCGGCACGATCTTCGAGCCGGGCGACGAGTCCGGCGAGTCGTTCGCGCTGTCGGAGGTGCAGTTCCTCCCGCCGTCCGAGCCGACGAAAGTGGTGGCGATCGGCGTGAACTACAAGGACCACGCCGGCGAGCGGACGCCGCCCAGCGAGGCGCAGGCGTTCCTCAAGAGCCCGTCCTCGCTGATCGGCGCCGAGGAGGCGATCCTGCTGCCGGCGGACGCGCAGAACGCGCACCTGGAGGCGGAGGTGGTGGCGGTCATCAGCCGCCGCGCGCGCGACCTGGAGGAGTCCGCGGTGGACGCGCACGTGCTGGGCTACACGGCCGGCAACGACGTGTCCGAGCGCGACTGGCAGCGGGCCGACCTCCAGTGGTGGCGCGCGAAGTCGTCCGACACGTTCACCGCCGTGGGCCCGTGGATCGACACGTCGCTGACGCCCGAGCAGATCGAGGTGGCCGGTCTGATCAACGGCCACGTGCAGCAGTCCTCCGACACGAGCCTCCTGATCCACTCGGTGCGCACGTGCATCGCGCGCGTCTCGCGCTACATGACGCTGGAGCCGGGCGACCTGGTCTTCACGGGGACGCCGGGGACGACGGGCCGCATCCAGGCCGGCGATGTGTGCGAGGTGCGCGTGGCGGACATGACGCTGCGCAACCCGGTCCGCGCCCGCTGAGCCGTTGACCCTCGTGCGCGTCGCCATCCTCCAACTGCCGGCGCCGGAGGTGTTCGTCCCGGACGGCGCGCAGGACGAGGCGTGGGCCGCCACCCTGGAGCGCGTGGACGACGCGGCGCGCGACGAGCCGGACCTGGTGGTGCTGCCGGAGGCGGCGTACCCGGCGTGGTTCCTGCCGGACGCGGCCGCGACGCCACCGGAGCGCACGGACGCCGAGGTGCTGGCAACGCTGTCGGAGCGCGCGCGGCGGCATCACATCACCCTCGCGGCGGGCGTGGTCCTCGGACGGCCCGATGCCCCGGAGAACGCCGCCGTCTTGTTCGCCCCGACGGGCGAGGAGATCGCGCGGGCCGGCGAGGCGCTGCCGGCGGCGTGGTTCCGACGCGGGCGCGGCCCGGTGGCCGTGGACCTCGGCGGCGTCGCGGGCGCGCTGGCGGCGGGGGCGGACCTGCTGGACCCGCGCTGGGTGGAGGCGATGGCGGAGGCCGGCACGCGCGTGGTGATCTCCACCGGCGCGCCTCGCGGCTGGCCGCGCGACGGCGCAGTCGCGGGCGACGTGGC
>JBBDIC010000106.1:0-7852 GCA_040880625.1 Dehalococcoidia bacterium
GGCAGGCGCTCGGCCAGGTCCAGCACGGCCTGCCGTGCCTCGCGCCACTCGCGCGCCAGCGCGCCCGCCTCGGTGTCGCCCATCGCCCTACGATCCCTGTCTCATGGCGTTCCGCACCATCGCCTACAACGTGATGAAGTGTACGGGCTACCCGCCCGACGCCAACGGCCACGCCCCGGACGCCCACCTCGCAACGCCCGAGGCGTACGCCGCGGCGCTGGCGGCGTACGCGCCGGACATCGTGACGCTGGCGGAGTGCCCGGACGAGGCGGCCGTGGAGGAGATCGCGGCGCGCCTGGGCATGCGCTGCGTCGCCTTCCCCAGCCCCGGCCGCTGGCCCGGCGCGCTCCTCACCCGCTTCGATGTCGTGAGCGCGGACAACTGCCCGCACGTCGCCGGTGAGCGGCCGCCCGATGACTTCACGCGGCACTGGGGCCGCGCCGTCCTGGACGTGGGCGGCACGGCGCTCGCCGTCCACTCGGTGCACCTGCACCCCGTGGACGCGGCGGCGCGGGAGCGCGAGGTGCTGGCGGTGCTGGAGCGCGTCCGCGAGGACCAGCGCGAGGGCGCGCAGGTGGTGGTGCAGGGCGACTTCAACCACCGGCCGGACATGCCGGAGTACCAGTGGTGGTGGAACGCCGGCCTCTTCGACACCTTCGAGCCCGACACCGGCGACGACGGCCACACCTACCGCTCCGACCTGCCCATGGCGCGCCTGGACTACGTCTGGGTGGAGCGCTCGCTGGCGGAGCGGGTCGTCCGAGGCCGCCCGCTCAACGAGCCGCCCTTCGTCCCGGACGCCTCGGCGGGCCCGTCCGGACGCTGGGCGCTGTCCGACCACATCCCGCAACTCGCCGTGATCGACCCGCCCGCAGGGGACACGGGACACCTCCGAGGTGGCGCGCAGCATCGAGGTTGACCGCGCCCGCCCTTCGACGGGCTCAGGGTGAGCGGATCTGATCCGGCCCCTTCCCCCTTGAGGGGGGAAGGCGGGGATGGGGGTGCGCGTAGCGCCGCCCGGCATGCTCCGATGCCCCGCGACCATCGAGGTTGACCGCGCTCCCCCTTCGATGGGCGCAGGGTGAGCGGATCTCGAAGTGCGGGCGTCAGCCGGAGCGCGTCAGCGCCCGGCCGGCGGCCAGTCCGCCCAGCAGCACGCCGACGGCCGCGAGGAGCGCCATCAGGCCGGTCGCGGTGCTCGGGGGCGGGGCGTCGAGGGGGCCCGCGCCGCCGGTGCCGGCGGGGCCGGGCGCGAGGCTGCTGACCTGCACTCGCACCGCCGGGCCGTCCTGCGCCTCCACGTCGAGGCCGTCGAACGTCGTGTCGCCGGTGCTCTCGCGCACCACCGTGAGCCAGACGAACTCGCCGCCCTCCAGGCGTCGGTCGACCTCGACGGCGACATCCGCGAGGTCACCCGCGCGGAGCAGGTGCGAGACGCCGATGACCGCGTCCGCCGGCCCGTCCGCGCTGCCGGCCGTGACGACCAGGTAGCCGTCCGCCTCGATCGTCATCACCGGCACGGTGATCGAGGTGACGCCGCTGAGTGCCACCACGATCACCGGGTCGAGCGACATGGCGGCCGCAGGTGCTCCCGCCTCGTCCGGTGCGTCGTCCGGCACGGCGTCCAGCAGTGCGTCGGGAACGACCGGCAGGTCCGTCTGCGTGGGGACGGCGGCGACGCGCACGGGGAACGCCACCAGGCCGCGCAGCGCGGGGTTGCCGTTGCCGTCGTCCGTCACCGGCAGGTCCACCTCGCCTCGGAAGGTGGTGTCGCCGCCGGCCTCGGCGTGGACGACGGCCCAGACCGTCTCGCCGCCGCGCAGCGCCCGGCTCGCCGCGATCCTGACGTCCTCGTGGGCGCCGGCCTCCAGGAACGCCGACCGGCCGAGGATCGCGCTGGAGAAGACGCTCTCGCTGCCCTGGTACAGGACGACGTAGCCCGGATCGTCCAGCGTCACGGCCGGGACCGTCACGCCGCGGTCGCCCTCGCGGGCGTCGGCGCCGGCCACGTCGATGCGGACCGCCGGCGCCTGCGCCATCCGCATCGGGAAGGCGACTAGCCCGTCCACGGCGGGGTTGCCGCTCTCCGTGTCCGTCACGGACATGTCGATGCCGGCGTCGAACGTGCTGTTGAGGTTGTTCTCGGTGTAGAGCACCGCCCAGAGGACCTCGCCGTCCTCGATCTCGCGGTCCAGCGCTACCTCCACGTCGCCGTAGGCGCCGGGCGTCATCAGCGTCGACGCGCCCAGCACGGCCCCCGGTGCGGTGGAGGCGCCCTCGTGGATCACGACGTAGCCCGGTGCGTCGAGCGTGACCGAGGCGACGGCGACGGACTCCGCGCCCGCCTCGAACGTCGCCTCCGCCGGCACATCGATGGCCGCGGCGAGCGCGACAGCGGCGGCGCCCCACGCCGCGAGCACGGCGCCGCCGAACAGCGCTCCCAGGGCGCGCCGGAGACGGTGTCGCGTCATGCCTGCCTCTTCGCCCCCCGTGAGTCGATGGGACTCGATGTGCCTCGATCTCTCGTCCTTACAGGGAACAGGATGGCGCGCCAGGGTGGGAGCGTGCGGGCGTTGCAGGTGTCTAACAATCGTGCGGATGCTGCCGGACGCGCTGGTGGCCGTCACCGTCAGCATGGCCGGCGCGGCGTTCTGCTATCGTGCGCCGGCTTGAGACGACCCACTGCTCAACGACACCCGATGGGGGAGGCCAGTTTGCAGGAGCGACCGGACACCGGCGCCGCGCGCGCCATCCAGGAGGCGGCTGCGCGCGTCCGGGAGAACGTGGAGCAGGTAATCGTCGGGGCGGAGGACACGGTCAGCCTGGTGCTGGTCGCCCTGCTGGCCAACGGCCACGTGCTGCTGGAGGACGTCCCCGGCACCGGCAAGACCGTCCTGGCCCGCGCCTTCGCGCGTTCCATCGGCGGCACGTTCCGCCGCATCCAGTTCACGCCGGACCTGATGCCCACCGACGTGCTGGGCCTCAACTTCTACTCCCAGCGCAGCGGAGAGTTTGAGTACCGCGCCGGGCCGGTGCAGGCCAACGTGGTGCTGGCGGACGAGATCAACCGCGCCACCCCTCGCACCCAGTCCTCGCTGCTGGAGGCCATGGAGGAGCGCACCACCACCGTGGACGGCGAGACGCGCGCGCTGCCGCGCCCGTTCATCGTGCTGGCCACGCAGAACCCGATCGAACTGGAGGGCACGTTCCCCCTGCCGGAGGCGCAACTGGACCGCTTCCTGCTGCGCCTCAAGGTGGGCTACCCCTCCGCGGCCAACGAGGCGCAGATCGTCCGTCGCTTCGAGGCGGCGTCCCCCCTCGACTCGCTGGAGGCGGTCACGCAGGCGGAGGACCTGGCGACGCTGGCCGGGCGGCTGGACGAGATCCACGTGGAGGACGCCATCGTCGAGTACATCGTGGCGCTGGTGCAGGCCACCCGCACCCACGGCGCGTTCGAACTCGGCGCGTCGCCGCGCGCCACGCTGGCGCTCTTCCGCGCCGCCCGCGCCCGCGCCGCCATCGAGGGCCGCGACCACGTGCGTCCGGACGACGTGAAGTTCCTGGCGCGCGCGGTGCTGGCCCACCGCCTGCAGTTGTCCAGCAACTCCCGCCTGCGCGGCCGCGACGCGGACGAGGTGCTGGAGGAGATCCTCGGCCAGGTCCCGGTGCCGGTTGCCGATCCGGCCTGACCCGGCCTCGCGAGAGGTGAGGTAGCCCGGCATGCGCGCGATCATCGCGGAGACGTGGCTGCTGGCCGCGCTGTTCCTCGGCTGGATCGGGTTCGCCTCCGGGTCCACGGCGCTGGTGCTGATCGGCGCCATGATCTTCGGCGCGGGCGCGGTCTCCCGCCTCTGGTCGCGCCTCTCGCTGGACCGCGTCACGTTCAGCCGCCGCCTCTCGGAGCGCCGCGTCTTCGTCGGCGAAGAGGTGGAGATCGAACTCGCCGTCGACAACGGCAAGATCGTGCCCGTGCCGTGGATGGAGGTGCGCGAGACGCTGCCGCGCGGCATGCCCGCCAACGTGGGCACCACCATCGGCGGCGCGGCCGGCACGCAGTACCTCAGCCGCTCCACCTCCATGGCCGGAAACGACCACCTCGAATGGCCCGTCACGCTGCGCGCCGTGCGTCGCGGCTACTTCCGCGTGGGGCCCACGCGCCTGCGCTCCGGCGACCTCTTCGGCTTCTTCGAGCGCGAGGAGCACGTGGGGCGGCCGCTGGACAGCATCGTCGTCTACCCCCACACCTACACCCTGGACGAACTCGGCTTCGACAGCACGCGCCCCTTCGGCGACCTGCGCGGCGGCAACCGCATCTTCGAGGACCCCAGCCGCGTGGTGGGCGTGCGCGACTACCAGCCGGGCGACGCCATGCGCCGCATCGACTGGTACGCCACCGCCCGCGTCAACCGCCTCCAGTCGCGCCTGTACGAGCCCAGCCGCTCGCAGGCGCTGGTGATCGCGCTCAACATCCCCACGGACGAGGAAGTGTGGCGCAGCCCGAACCCGGTGCTCCTGGAGCGCGCGGTGTCGCTCGGCGCGTCGCTGGCGCGCTGGGCGATCGACCACCGCTTCGCCACGGGGCTGATCGCCAACGGCTCGTTCCCGGAGGCGCCGCGCACGATCCGCATCGGCGCCGGCAACAGCCCGGGGCAACTCAACGCCCTGCTGGAGGCGCTGGCCGTCGTCACGTCCTACACCACCATCGAGATGGCGCGCGCACTGGAGGACCCGTCGCACCCGCTGCCCGGCGGCGCGACCGTCCTGCTGATCACGGCGCTGATGACGGAGAGCACGGAGGCGACGCTGCGCCGCCTGGTGCGCCGCGGCCACGCCGTCCACGTCCTGAAGACCTCCCACGGCGAGTGGAGCCGCAACCTGGACCCGATTCCCGTGCGTGAGATGGCGGAGGCCATGGAGGTCCTGGAGCGTGCCGCCGTCGAGGCGGGCCTCACGGCCGACCCCACGGAGCAGCAGCGGTGAACGTGATGCGCTGGCGGCGCCCTGTGCTGGAGGCGATCTTCGTCCTGACGGAGACCATCGCGTGGTTCACCGCGATCGCCGTGGTCGCCACCGTGCTGGAGCGCACCTTCCTGACGGACGTGGAGCAGCGCATCCGCTCCGCCATTGCCACGCGCGGCCTCCCGGAGCCGGAGCAGGCGCGCATCGTCGCGGACGAACTGGCGAGGGCGAGCGGCGGCGACGCGGGGCCGTCGTTCCTGCTGGTGGCGGCGGCGGCGGCCGGCGGGTTCATCGTGATGCGGCTGGTGCAGCGGGTGGACTTCGGCGCTGCGCTCGGCTCGGTGATCCTGCTCGCCTCCACGATCATCGGCGTGAACATCCTGGTCCACCTGACCATGGGCAACCTGATGATCTGGGACACCTCCGAACTCGTCGGCCTGGTCAACTCCCCCAACGAGCAACTCGCCCGCGGCATCGACCTGGAGGCGTTCGTCCGCGACCCGGACGTCCAGGGTCCGCACGGGCCGGCGCTCGGCGGCACGTTCATCGGGCTGATGCTCGTGTGGTTCCGCTTCATGCTCGCCGCGCGTAAGGACATCGGCATCGACCGCATGGCGCGGTCGTTCACGGTCTCCTTCGTCGTGGTGCTGTTCGTCCTGTTCGCGGCCGCCGCCGGCGACGTGGCGGCGCCGGCGAGGTGGGCCGTCCCCCAGTTCGTGCTCGGCATGCTGGGCCTGGCGATCGGCAACCACGAGCGCGCGCTGCCATCGAAGGAGGCGTCCGCGCGCGCCACGCCGTGGATGACGTCCGTCGGGGGCACGCTGGGCCTGCTGGTGGTGTCCGCCGTCATCCTCGGGATGCTGGCCTACCTCGACGTGGGGGCGGTGCTGGGGGGCGTAGGGACGGTCGCGCTCAGCATCATCGAGGTGCTGCTGATCATCATCATCACGCCGATCTACTGGGTGCTGAACGGCATCTTCTCGTGGTTCTTCGGCGGCGTGGAGTTGGAACTGCCGCCGCTGCCGGAGTTTGCCTTCGGTGAGGGTGAACCCCCGCCTGCCGAGGAGCAGGAGGAGGGCGGCTTCTCGCCGCCGGACTTCCTGGTCAACAGCCTGAAGTTCTTCGCCGTCGCCGGCATCCTCTACGTGATGTACCTCGTCGGGCGGCTCCTGGTCGGCCGCCGCGAGGGGCCGCCGGCGCCCATCGATGAGACGCGCGCGCGGGGGACGGGCGGCGCCGGCTTCGGTCGGCTGCTCGCGGACCTGGTGTCGTTCCGCCGCCCGCGTGACCCCAACGCGTGGATGTCGCGCCACAACGCGTACCGCCTCTACGGCCGCGCCGTGGCGGACGCAGACGACCGCGGGCTGCGCGCCATGGAGGCGGAGACGCCTCTGGAGTTCGCCGCCGCCGCCCGCCACCACCTCGAGGCCCACCCGTTCGAGCGCGTCGCCGAGATCTTCGAGCAGGCGCGCTACGGCCGGCACTACCCCTCCGACGAGACGCTGCGCGAGGCGGCCCGGGACCTGGAGGCGTGGGAGGAGGCTCACCCCGCCACGGAGGAACTGCGCGCCCGCGTGCGCGGCGCACGCCCGCTGGCGGAGGACGAGGAGATCGCGATGCGCATCGCCATGGCGAAGCAGGCGACCCTCCGCCGCAACGACGAGGACGCCCAACTCAGCCAGTAGCGCCACCAGCAGGGCGGCTCCTTGCGACGAGTCAGGCCCGGCCGTAGCCTGAACGTGCGCCGCCGATGCCCGTCCCGGGCGCGGCGAAGCGTCCTGTGACCCACTCGGGGCGGGGTACCCCGCGGAGGCACGCATGGTCGCCCGAGTCGGCATCTTCGACTCCGGTGTCGGGGGACTCTCCGTCGCCGCGGCCCTCCATCGCCACCAACCGTCGCTCGCGATCCGCTACCTGGCCGATACGGCCTTCTTCCCGTACGGCGGCCGCACGGACGAGGAGGTGACGCAGCGCGCGCTCACCCTCGGCGGGTGGCTCGTGGAGCAGGGCGCGGACGCGCTCGTGGTCGCCTGCAACACCGCGTCGTCCGCGGCGCTGGAGCGCCTGCGCGAGGCCTACGACCTGCCGATCATCGGCATGGAGCCGCCGCTGAAGCCCGCAGTGGAGGCCAGCGCCTCCCGCACCGTCGCCGTGCTGGCGACGCCCGGCACCGTGCGCGGACGCCGCCTCGCCAGCCTGGAGGAGCGCTACGCAGACGGCGCGCGCGTCTTCACCGTCCCCATGCCCGGCCTTGCCGACCTCGTGGAGTCCGGCGAGGTGGACGGCGCGCGCGTGGAGGAGATGCTGCGCAGCGCCCTGGACGAACCGGTCCGCGAGGGCGCGGACGCCGTGGCCCTGGGCTGCACGCACTACGGCTTCCTGCGTCCGGTGCTGGACCGCCTGCTGCCCTCGACGGTGCGCGTGATCGACGCCGCGGAGCCGGTTGCCCGTCGCGCCCTGCACGTCCTCCGCGAACGCGGGTTCGAGGTAGACGCCGGCATCGACGCCGCGGGCGAAGCGCGGGAGGTGCTCTGCTACGCTACCGGCGATCCGGCCGCGCTGGAGGCGACCATCGAGCGCCTGCGCCGTGCGGGCGCGGACCTGCCGGTGCTGCGGGTGTGCGCGCCGGTCGCGCCCGTGACGGAGTCGGGCGGAGAGAGGGCATGACCACGACAGCCGTGACCTTCCGCGCGAAGTTCGAGGCGGCGGCGGAGCGCAACCAGTCGCTCCTGTGCGTGGGCCTCGATCCCGACCCCGCGAAGATCCCCGCCGGCGTCTCCACGCGCGAGTTCCTGTTCAACATCGTGGACGCCACCGCGGACGTGGTGGCCTGCTACAAGCCCAACATCGCCTTCTTCGAGCCCGACCTGGGCGAGGGCATCACGCTGCTCCG
>JBBDIC010000106.1:7952-17569 GCA_040880625.1 Dehalococcoidia bacterium
TCTTCGAGCCCGACCTGGGCGAGGGCATCACGCTGCTCCGTGACCTGATCGCGCATGTCCCGCACGACATCCCGGTGCTGCTGGACGCCAAGCGCGGCGACATTGGCCACACGGCGGAGGCGTACGCACGCGCGGTGTACGACTCGCTGGGCGCGGACGCCGTGACGCTCAATCCGTACCTCGGGCGCGACAGCCTGGAGCCGTTCCTCCGGCGCGAGGGCTGCCACGCCTTCCTCCTCTGCCGGACGTCCAACGCCGGCGCGGGCGACCTGCAGGACCTGGAAGTCGAGGGCAACCCCCTCTACGAGCGCGTCGCCTACCTGGCCAACGAGTGGAACGGCCTTGGCAACGTGGGACTGGTGGTGGGCGCCACCTACCCCGCGGAGGCGGCCCGCATCCGCGAGATCTGCCCGGACCTGCTCTTCCTGATGCCCGGCGTGGGTGCCCAGGACGGGGCGGTAGAGGACGCCGTGCGCGCCTCCATCGATGCGCGCGGCGGCGGCATCCTCGTCAACGCCTCGCGAGGGGTGCTGTACGCCGCGGCCGGCGGCGACCCCGGCTGCTCGCCGGGCGGCTGGCTGGACGCCTCAAGGGCGGCCGCCGTGGCGCTGCGCGACGAGATCAACGCCGCGCGCGCCCGCTAGGCCCGCCCCGTGCCGCCCGAGGACTCCGGCGCCCCAGACCCGCTAGTCCCGCTGGACCCCATGGACCTGCGCATGGGCGACGTGCTGCGCCTGCGCAAGCCGCACCCCTGCGGCGGGACGGACTGGGAGGTCGTGCGGCTGGGCGGGGAGATCGGCCTGCGCTGCCTCGGCTGCCAGCGCCGCATCATCCTGGACCGTCCCACGCTTCGGCGTCGCACGAAGGCCGTCGTGGAGCGCGGGACGCCGCTCGATCCGGCGGTGGAGCGTGCGCTGTACGGTGGCGCGGCCGGCGACGGAGCGCCCTCGGACGGCTGAGACGGGCCAGATCCGGCCGTTTCGTTGACTGCCGTCGAGCGCCGTTCCTACACTCGATGGGCGACCCCACCGCAGGCTCGGCGGGCAGGGGCGCGGGGGTACCACTTGCACGAACTGATCATCGACTCGATCCGCGTCGGGCTGCGCCATCTGAGGCGCGTCGTTGTCCTCAAGGAGAAAGACGCGGACCGCTACATCACCATCTGGATCGGCGCGGACGTGGCGGACGCCATCGCGCTGCGGCTACAGGACGTGGCCGTCCCGCGGCCCCAGTCGCATGACCTGATGCTCACGATGGTGCAGGAACTCGGCGGCGTGGTGAAGCGCGTCAGCGTCACGGACCTGCGCGAGGACACCTTCTTCGCCACGGTGCACATCGACATGGACGGCCGCGAACTGGAGATCGACTCGCGGCCGTCGGACGCGATCGCGCTGGCGGTGCGCGCGGAGGTGCCGATCTTCGTCAGCGACGACGTGCTGGAGCGCGCCGGCATCGTGCTCGAGGACGACGACGACGTGGACGAGGATGCCGGCGTGGACGACCCGCGTCCGCCCACCCAGGAGGAACTGGAGAAGTTGGCCGTCTTCCGTGACTTCGTGTCGGGCCTCGACCTGGACGACCTGGGCAAGACCGAGTCCTAGAGGGCGTCCCAACGGCGGCGCGAGGGGCCTCGGACGGCCTGTGCGCGCCTCGTTACGTCAGATTCGTGCAATTGCTCACAAATGAGTTGATCCACTGATCCCGGGGTGATAGCGTTCCCCGCGGCCTCGGACGGACAGCATGTTCTGAGGTTCGTGCCTTGCTGAACTCGCCCGCACTCGCATTGGTTGGCCTCGGATTCTCGCTCGCGTTCTGGATCGCGGGGGGCGCCATCCTGGGGCACTGGCTGGACGGGCGATTCGACACTGAACCGGCCCTGACCCTGGGCCTGCTGGTACTCGGAATGTTGATTGGGTTCTACGACGCCTACCGCAGGCTGCGTGAACTCGTGAAGATCACCGGACGGAAAAAACCACGATGAAGGCGCTGCTCATCGCCGTGGCTGTCCTCGCGCTCATGGGCGCGGGCATGGTGTTCCTCAAACTCCCGCCGCCGGCGATCATCGTGGCGCCGGAGACCGTGTTCCACGCGCCCGGCCTGGACATCACCAACACCATGTTCACGTCCTGGGTGGTCGTCGCGCTCCTGGTGGCGATGGCCTGGTTCGCCGGGCGCGGCGTACGCCTCGTGCCCAGCGGCTTCTCCGCCTACGTGGAGGCCGCCGTCATGGCCTTCTACGGCATCGTGGAGCAGGTGGCGGGGCCGGTGAACGCGCGCCGCTTCTTCCCGCTGGTCGGGACCATCTTCTTCTTCATCCTCATCTCCAACTACTTCGGCCTGCTGCCCATGAACGCCGTCATCGGCGTCACGGAGCCCGAGCACGGCGAGGTGCAGGCCGTCTTCCACCAGACCGAGATCGCCGGCGTCGAACTCGCCTACCTCCCCCTCAAGACCGACACCCGCGACACCGCCGCCGGCGAGCACACCCTGCTCCCCGAGGGCTACGAGGGCGCCCACCACGACGCCCCCGCGGACGCTGAGCAGAGCGAGACGCACGAGGCGGAGACGCACGCCGCGGAGCGCACCACGGACGGCCGCTTCTCCGGCATCCTGGCGCCCTACTTCCGCTCTGTGATGACGGACATCAACGCGCCGCTGGCCATCGCCATCTTCGCGTTCGTGTTCGTGGAGTTCTGGGGCATCCAGTCCCTGGGGATGGGCTACCTCGGCAAGTTCTTCGCCTTCGGCGCCCTGAAGAAGGGGCCGCTGGGGCTCATCGATGTCTTCGTCGGCATCCTGGAGTTGGTGTCGGAGTTCAGCCGGATCGTGTCGTTCACCTTCCGTCTCTTCGGCAACATCTTCGCCGGCGAGGTGCTGCTGCTGATGATGACGTTCCTGGTGCCGTTCGTCCTGACGGACGCGTTCTACGGCCTGGAACTCTTCGTCGGCCTCATCCAGGCGTTCGTCTTCGCCATGCTCACCACGGTCTTCGCCGTGACTGCCGTCACCCACCACGGGGACGAGCACCACGACGAGGCCCACGAGGAGCATGGCGCCCACGATGCGGACCACGCGCCCGTCCCCGCAGGGACGTTTGCGGAGAATGTCCGCTGATCAACCCGTCGGTCTGAACTCGTCCGGAGTTCGTCGTTCAACTGGTCATCCGTGATCATTCCCCGCGGGAACGGGGGATGCATCCCAGGGAGGAAACGTAGATGAAGATCGCCCGCCTGCTGGTCGCTGGCGCCATTGGCTCAGCGCTGTTCTTGCTCATGACCGGCATTGCCGGGGCGCAGGAATTTGTGGACAACACGTCCACGGAGAACGCGGCCAAGTTCACCGCCGCCGCCTTCGCCATGGGCATTGGGTCCATTGGCCCCGCGCTCGGCATCGGCTGGATCGGTGGCAAGGCCATGGAGTCACTGGGCCGCAACCCGGAGGCCGCCGGCGCCATCCAGACGAACATGATCCTGACCGTCGCGTTCGCGGAGGCCATCGGCATCTACGCCCTGGTCGTCGCCATCCTCATCGGCTTCGTCTTCTAGGAGACGGCCGGTCGAGGCACATCGCGGATGCATCACCACCTGTCGAGGCGGCCCGGAGGGCCGGGCGCCTCGGTCGGCGGAACCCATCCCGGCGAGGAGCGAGCCAGTGAAGAGGCTGACGAATCTCATCCGAAGCCCGCGCGTCACAGCGCTGGCGCTCGGTGGCGCCGTGGCGGCGCTCCCGGCGCTGGCGGCGGCGCAGGAGGCTGAGGGCGGCGGCATCGCCGCGCTGGGCGTGAGCCTGCCCGGCCTGATCGCGCAGTTGGTGAACTTCACCATCCTGCTCGTCCTGCTGCGGCTCTTCCTCTTCGGCCCCATCATGCGGATGGTGGACGAGCGCAAGCGCCGCATCGAGGAGGGCCTGCGCGCCTCGGAGCAGGCGGCCAACGCCGCCGAGCAGAGCCAGGAGGAGTCCCGCCGCGTGCTGGACGAGGCGCGCGCCGAGGGCCGCGAACTGGTCGCGCGCACGCAGGAGACCGCCGCCCGTCTGCGAGGGGAACTGGAAGCCCAGGCCCGCCGCGACGCGGAGCAGATCGTGAACCGCACCCGCGCGGAGATGGAACTGGAGAGCCAGCGCGCCATCCAGGCCCTCCGCGGCGAGTTCGCTGACCTGGCCATCCGCGCCGCGGAGCGCGTGGTGGGCCAGTCCCTGGACCGCGCCGCGCACCAGCGCCTGATCGATGAGGTGCTGGTGGACTCATCCTTCAACGCCGTCCAGCGGGACGGAAACAACTAGGTGGCCGCCACGCGCGACGTCGCCGGCCGCCGCTACGCCCTGGCGATCATGGAGATCGCCCGCGCGGACGGCGACCTGGACGCCTGGCTCGAGGCGGCCGAGGGGCTGGACGCGCTCACCTCGGAGTCGCGCTTCGTGCAGTCGCTCCAGGGCGACGGCATGACGGACGAGCAGTTCGTCGCCGTGGTCCGTCGAGTGCTGCCGGACGCCACGGAGAAGCAGGTGAACCTGTTCCGCCTGCTGCGCCGCAAGGGCCGCCTGTCGCTGGGCCCCTCGATCGCCTCGTATCTGCGAGAGTTGATCGACGAGGAGCGCGGCGTGCTGCGCGCGGTGGTCACCACCGCCGTGGACCTGGACGAGGAGCGCCTGGCGCGCGTGCGCGAGCGGATCACCGCCGCCAGCGGCCGCCAGGTGCAACTGGAGACCCGCGTGGACCCCGGCATCATCGGGGGCATGGTGATCCGCATCGGCGACCAACTGGTGGACGGGTCCACCCGCAACCGCCTGCAGAGCCTGCGGGCCAGCCTGGAGCGCGCGACCGCCTGAGTCGCATCTGACCAAGACCGACGCCGCACGGCGGCGACGAGAACGAGGGTGACCGATGGCTGTACGAGCAGAAGAGATCGCCTCGATCCTGCGAGACCAGATCGAGAACTTCGACACGGCGGCGACCTCCGCCAACGTCGGCACGGTGATCGAGACCGGGGACGGCATCGCCCGCATCCACGGCCTCGGCCAGTGCCTGACGTCCGAACTGATCGAGTTCAACGTCAACGACGACCAGGGCCGTCCGATCCGCGCGCTGGCGCTCAACCTGGAGGAAGAGACCGTCGGCGCGATCATCATGGGCGACCCCACGGCCATCAAGGAGGGCGCGGAGGTCCGCACCACCGGCCAGGTCGCCTCCGTGCCGGTCGGCGACGCGCTCCTCGGACGCGTCGTCAACGGCCTCGGCGACCCGATCGACGGCAAGGGCCCGATCGCCGCGGCGGACACCTACCCCATGGAGCGCATCGCCCCCGGCGTGGTCGACCGCGTCGAGGTGAACCAGCCGCTGCAGACCGGCATCAAGGCGATCGACGCGATGATCCCGCTCGGCCGCGGCCAGCGCGAGTTGATCATCGGCGACCGCTCGATCGGCAAGTCCGCCCTCGCCGTGGACGCCATCATCAACCAGCGCAACAGCGGCGTGATCTGCATCTACGTCGCCGTCGGCCAGAAGGAAGCCAAGGTCGCCCAGACCGTGGGCGTGCTGGAGCAGTTCGACGCCATGGCGCACACCATCGTGGTGTCGGCCGCGGCGTCCGAGTCGGCCGCGCTCCAGTACCTGGCGCCGTACGCCGGCGCCGCCATGTCCGAGTACTTCATGGCGCAGGGCCGCGACGTGCTGATCATCTACGACGACCTGACGAAGCACGCCTGGGCCTACCGCGAGGTGTCGCTGCTCCTCCGCCGCCCCCCGGGCCGCGAGGCGTATCCCGGCGACGTGTTCTACTTGCACTCCCGCCTGCTGGAGCGCGCCGCGCGCGTCACCCCGGAACTCGGCGGCGGCTCCGTCACCGCGCTCCCGATCATCGAGACGCAGGCCGGCGACGTCTCCGCCTACATCCCCACGAACGTGATCTCCATCACGGACGGCCAGATCTTCCTGGAACTGGACCTGTTCAACCAGGGCATCCGCCCCGCCACCAACCCCGGCATCTCCGTCTCGCGCGTGGGCGGCAAGGCCCAGACCAAGGCGATGAAGAAGGTGGCCGGCACGCTGCGCATCGACCTCTCGCAGTACCGCGAGTTGCAGGCGTTCGCGCAGTTCGGCACGGAGGACCTCGATCCGTCCACGCGCCGCCAGCTGACGCGAGGCGCGCGCCTGACGGAGTTGCTGAAGCAGCCCCAGTTCCAGCCGCTCACCCTGGGCCAGCAGGTGTCCATCCTGTTCGCCGGCGTCAACGGCCTGCTGGACGATGTCCCGGTGGAGAAGGTGCTGGACTTCGAGAAGGCCTTCCACGAGTACATGGCCGCCGGCAACCAGGACCTGCTGAACACCATCACCACCAGCGGTGACCTCACCGAGGACACCGAGGCGAGCCTGCGACAGGCGGTCTCCGACTTCAAGGGCTCGGTCGCCTACTAGGGCGGCGCGGGCATCGAGTCGGGACGGTAGAGGAAGAGACACGACATGGCGGGCGGCGGCCAGGTACGAGCCATCCGCGACCGCATTCGGTCGGTCGGGAACACGGCGAAGGTCACACGGGCCATGGAGCTCGTGGCGGCCTCCAAGATGCGGCGCGCGCAGGAGAACGCCCTGCGGGCGCGTCCGTACGCCCAGCAGATGATCCAGGTGCTCTCCCAACTGGCCGGCGCCGCCGGCGACGTGGACGTGGAGGCCGCCCACCCGCTGCTGGAGACGCGCGAGGTGAAGTCCGTCCTGTACGTCCACATCACCGCGGACCGCGGCCTGGCCGGCGGCCTCAACTCCAACATGAACCGCGCCGGCGCGTCCCTGGTGCTGGAGTACCAGCCGGACGTGGAGCGCATCGCCGTGCTGCCCGTGGGCCGCAAGGGCCGCGACTTCTTCCGGCGCGCCGGCATGGACCTGGTCGCAGACTTCTCCGAACTCGGCGACTTCCCGGCCTTCGAGGACGTGCGGCCGATCGCCCGCATCATCATGGACGACTTCCTGTCCGGGAAGGTGGACAAGGTGGTGCTGGGCTACCAGCGCTTCGTGAACGCCGCCATCCAGCGGCCCACCACGCTGCAGATCCTCCCCATCGAGCCGCCTGCGGGCATGGAGGAGGCGATGGCGGGGCAGCGCGCGGTGGACTTCATCATCGAGCCGTCGCCGGAGGCGCTGCTGGACACGCTCCTGCCGCGGTTCGTCGAAATGCAGGTGTTCGCGGCCGTCCTGGAGGCGCGAGCCTCCGAGCAGTCGGCGCGCATGGTCGCCATGCGACAGGCGACGGACGCCGCGAAGGAAATGGCGGACGACCTCACCCTGGCCTACAACAAGGCGCGCCAGGAGAGCATCACGGCCGAACTGCTCGACCTCGTCGGCGGCGTCGCCGCCCTCGAGTCGGCGTAACGGCAGACTGGGAACTGGAACTAGACAGCGCCGTCCACGGTTGAGGGCGCGCGGTGGGAGGCTGACATGGCGACCGGATACGTGCGGCAGGTGATCGGCACCGTCGTCGACATCGAGTTCCCCTCCGGCGACCTGCCGGGCATCTACAACGCGGTCAACATCGACCTGCGGGGCGAGACGCTGGTGGCGGAGGTGCAGCAGCACCTGGGCAACAACTGGGTGCGCGCGCTCACGCTGGACTCCACGGACGGCCTCGCCCGCGGGTCCGCCGTGGAGGACACCGGCGCCCCGATCCGGGTGCCCGTAGGCCCCGCGACCCTCGGTCGCATCTTCAACGTCACCGGCACGCCGATCGACCCGGGCGAGCCGATCCCGGCGGAGACCACCCGCTGGGCCATCCACCGCCCTGCGCCGGACTACACCGACCAGGAGACCTCCGCGCAGATGCTGGAGACGGGCGTCAAGGTCATTGACCTGGTGGCCCCGCTCGCCCGCGGCGGCAAGGTGGGCCTCTTCGGCGGCGCCGGCACCGGCAAGACCGTCACCAACACGGAACTGATCCGCAACCTGGCCACCGAGCACGGCGGCCTCTCCGTCTTCGCCGGCGTGGGCGAACGCTCGCGCGAGGGCAACGAACTCTGGCACGAGATGGAAGACAGCGGCGTGCTGGACAAGACGGCGCTCGTCTACGGCCAGATGAACGAGCCGCCCGGCGTCCGCCTCCGCATCGCCCTCACCGGCCTCACCATGGCGGAGTACTTCCGCGACGAGGAGGGACGCGACGTCCTCTTCTTCGTGGACAACATCTACCGCTACACCCTGGCCGGCATGGAAGTCTCCGCCCTCCTGGGCCGCATGCCCTCCGCCGTGGGCTACCAGCCCACGCTGGCCTCCGAGGTCGGCACGCTGGAGGAGCGCATCACCTCCACCAAGAAGGGGTCCATCACCTCGTTCCAGGCGATCTACGTGCCGGCGGACGACTACACCGACCCCGGCGTGGCCACCACCTTCGGCCACCTGGACTCCACGGTGACCCTGGACCGCGGCCGTGTGGAGCAGGGCCTGTTCCCCGCGATCAGCCCGCTGACCTCCAGCTCCCGCATCCTGGACCCGCTGGTCGTGGGGCAGGAGCACTACGACGTCGCCCGCGGCGTCGTGCAGACGCTCCAGCGCTACAAGGACCTCCAGGACATCATCGCCATCCTCGGCATCGAGGAACTCTCGGACGACGACAAGCGCACGGTGGCCCGCGCCCGCCGCATCGACCGCTTCCTGAGCCAGCCGATGTTCGTGGCGGAGCAGTTCACCGGCACGCCCGGCCAGTACGTCCCGGTCGCGGAGACCGTGCGCGGCTTCAAGGAGATCCTGGAGGGCAAGCACGACTCGTTGCCGGAGCAGGCGTTCTACATGGTCGGCGCCATCGAGATGGCCGTCGAAAAGGGCGAGCGCATGGCCGCCGAGGAGGCCGCCGCCTAGCGGCGGGCCACCCGCGTTGGCGCCCCGGAGCGCGAGCAGGAGAAGCACATGCCCCTCAGCCTCAGCATCGTGACCGCGCAGCGCTCCGTCCTGGAGCGGGACGACGTGACGAAACTCGTCGTCCCTGCGGCCGACGGGCAGATCACGATCCTGCCGAAGCACGCCGCGCTGCTCTCCGCGCTCGGCATCGGCGAGATGATCGTCTACAGCGGCGACCGCCTCGAGCCGATCGCCATCCACGGCGGCTTCATCCAGGTCCTGGATGACCAGGTCTCCGTCCTCGCCGACGCCGCCGAGCGCATCGAGGACATCGACCTCGCGCGCGCAGAGGCCGCCCGCGACCGCGCCCAGCGCCGCCTGGAGGGCCGTGACGCCGAGGTCGCCCGTGCCGACCTGTCCGTGATCCGCGCTCACGCGTCGCTCCAGCGCTCGTTGCTCCGCATCCGCGTCGTCCGCCGCCGCCAGCCTACCGGCGCCCCCTCCGCCCGCCCGTAGGCGAGGCGACCGCGCAGCAGGCGGCGCTTCGCGCCGCGCACCCCCATCCCCGCCTTCCCCCGTGAAGGGGGGAAGGCTGGGATGGGGGTGATCCGCGCCTACCTCGATCCCCTCGATCACACCTCGATGCTCCGCGCGCCCTTCCCCACGCGCGATGTCAGAGTGATATCGTCCCAATATCACGAGGCAGCGGGGAAGGATCGAGACATGTTGGACAGCACAGCCATCGAGATCAGGGGCACGCCGGAGCGGCCGGCCAGCGCCGCGCCCGGCGTCGTGGGCCTTG
>JBBDIC010000107.1:0-3074 GCA_040880625.1 Dehalococcoidia bacterium
TGCTTGCCGATGCCGCCGCGGCCACCGTAGAAGCCGACCGGCCAGTTGCGGCCGGTGACCATGGCCTTGTCGATGTCTTCCTTCGAGGCGATGCCGGCCTCGACGAGTTTGTCCGCCTCGCGCTTCGCGGCGCCGAAGATGCGGTTGACGATGAAGCCGTAGGTGCCGGGCATGTCCTTCACCAGCGAGGTGACCTTGCCCGCCTTCTCCGCCACGCCCTTCACGGCGTCCACGGTGTCCTGGGAGGTCTGCGGGGTGTAGATGACCTCGCACGACTTCATCACCGGGACGGGGTTAAAGAAGTGCATGCCGGCGAACTGCTGCTTGCGGGACTCCAGCACGTCCTGGGCGATCTCCTCGATGACGAAGCCGGAGGTGTTGCTGACGAAGATCGCGTCCGGCTTCACCACCTCGTCCAGTTCGGCGAAGACCCTCTGCTTCAGGTCCAGTTTCTCCGGGACGGCCTCCACCACCATGTCGCAGTCGGCCAGGTCCTTGACCTCCGTGGTGAAGGAGATGCGCTGCATGGCCTCGTGGGCCCTGTCGAAGGGCAACTTGCCCACCTCGACGGCGCGCTTCATGCCCCATTTGCTCTCGATGACGGCGTCGCGGGTGGCCTCGTTGATCTCGTCGCTCAGGTCGCGCACGACGACGTCGTATCCGGCGACGGCGAGCACCTGCGCGATGCCGCCGCCCATGACGCCGCCGCCGAGCACACCGATCTTCTTCACATCCTCGAACTTCACGGGTGGGTCCTCTCCGCTCTCGCGGCTGAATGGCTGCTGCCGCGGCAGTCTAACCGCAGATGCCTCGGACGGTGTGATGCAGGATCTGCATCCCCAGGCGCAGGTTCTCGATGGACAGGCGCTCGTCGTTGCCGTGGACGCGGCCCTGGTCCTGCGGGCCGGTGAGGGTGGGGACGAAGCCGTAGGCCGTGATGCCGCGGCGGCGGAACACGCGCGAGTCCGTGAACCCCGTGGACACGCCCGGCACCACCACCGCGTCCTCCACGGCCCGCCGCGCCTCGCGCTTCATCACCTCGTACAACTCCGTGTCGAGGCGTGACGGGGGCGCCGAGGAGTCGAAGACGCGTTCGACCTCGACCTTCTCGTCGTCGATCACCTGCGTGAGTTCGCGCACGAACTCGTCCGGGTCGTAGCCGGGGACCAGGCGCACGTCCAGGGTGGCCTCCGCCGTGGCGGGGATCACGTTGTGCTTCACGCCGGCGGTCAGCGTGGTGAGCGAGATGGAGTTCATCTGCACGGAGCGCATGCGCGGGTTGGCGGCGGCGAACTCCGCCAGCACCGCGTCCGTGGGCTCCTCCGCGAGCACGCCGGCCTCGAACAGTTGCTGGAAGTACTCGCGCACCTCCGGGGCGGGGCGCAGCGGGCGCTCCCAGTCCTGGATGCGCTGGAGCGCCCGCACGAGGCGGTCCGCAGCGTTGTCCTCGTGCGGCACGGAGCCGTGGCCGGGACGGCCGTGGGCGCGCAGCGTGAGCCACAGCGGCCCCTTCTCCGACACGCCGATGCTGAACGTGTTGCGTTCCTTGCCCAGCACCTCCGTGGAGCCGCCGCCGCCCTCGTTGATGACGTACTCGCAGTCCAGCAGTTCCGGGTGCTCGCGGTCCAGGAACTCCATGCCCACCTCGGAGCCGGCCTCCTCGTCGGCGACGGCCATGAACACGAGGTCGCGGGTGAGCGGCAGGCCGTGGCGCTTGTGGAGGAGGAACGTGACGAGTTCCATCACGCCCATGCCCTTCATGTCCTGCGCGCCGCGCCCCCAGATGTAGCCGTCATGCACCTCGCCGCCCAGCGGTTCCACGGTCCAGTACGACCGCTCGAAGGGGACCACGTCCGTGTGGTTCAGGAGGATCACCGGCTTGCCGCGCGATCCATCGCCGGGGAGACGCGCCACCAGCGTCTTGCGGGACTCGTCGCCGCCGGGGGTGTAGAGGTCGTACGGGATGCCCTCGGCGTCCAGGATGGCGCCCAGCCAGTCGCAGGCGCGCGTCTCGTTGCCGGGGGGGTTGACGGTGTCCACGCCGATGTAGTCGGAGAGCCAGCGGGTCGCCTGGTCGGTCCACGCGTCCCAATCGATTGCCGGCTCACCCATCGCGTCGTCCTCTCGATGCCCTCGTCGTGTCGTCGTGCCTGATCTGCGCGCGGAGACCGTCGAGGGCTAGTTGGCGTCCTGCCAGGCGCGCATGAACGCCTCGATGGCGGTGATGTGGTCAGCCGGCGTCTCGAGGCCGCTGTTCATGGTATTCACGCTCAGGTGCGTCGCGCCGACCTCCCGCCACGCGATCGCGCGCGCGACATCTTCCGGGGCGTCGCCCGTCAGCCGGATCTGCGGGTCGATGCCGATCGCGTCCGGGTCGCGGCCGGCGGCCGTGGCCACCTCGCGGATGCGGGCGATCGAGGGCGCCGTGCTCTCCGGGCCGCCTCGCAATGGGAACCATCCGTCGGCGAGGCGTCCGACGCGGTCGATCACGGCGTCCGCGGTGCCGCCCATCCAGATCGGGATGTGCTGCGGCGGCCGCGGCTCGATGCCGGCGAGCGGGATGCGGTCGAAGCGCCCCTGGAAGTCCACGACCGGCTCTGTGAACAGGCGGCGGAGGAGTTGCACCTGCTCCTCCATGCGCCGGCCGCGCGTGTGGAAGTCCTGGCCCAGCGCCTCGTACTCCACCGCGTTCCAGCCGATCCCGACGCCGAGGCGGAAGCGCCCCTCCGAGAGGATGCTGAGGTCGGCCGCCTGCTTGGCGACGAGCGCCGTCTGCCGCTGCGGCAGGATGACGATGCCGCTGGCGAACTCGATCGTCTGGGTGACGGCGGCGAGGTGGGCGAACAGGACGAACGGCTCCGTGAAGGGCGTCTCGCTGTCGTAGGGGCCCTGGAAGCCGCCCGGCCGGTCGCGCTGCGCGCCCAGCACGTGGTCGAAGGCGAGGTAGTGCTGGTAGCCGGCGGCCTCGGCCGCCTGGGCGTGCGCGCGGATCGCGGTGGGGTCGCCGCTGAGTTCGCGGTGAGGGAAGACGACGCCGATGCGCATGGGGGCTCCAGTCGTGTATGCGGTGTGCG
>JBBDIC010000107.1:3174-5199 GCA_040880625.1 Dehalococcoidia bacterium
GGGCGACGCGCGATGACCGGGCGGCAACTGCTCGTGCTGGCGGGCGGCGTGGTGGCGGTGTCCTGGGCGGCGCCGTTCATCCGGCTCGCGTCCGAGGCGGGCGCGCCCGCGCTGGCGATCGCGGCGCTGCGCCTCGGCTTCGCCGCCCCGCCGATGGTGGCGCTGGCGGCGTGGTCCGGCACGGGCGACCTGCGAGGGCTCCCGCGGCGCGACCTGGCGCTGCTGGCGGTGGCGTCCGTGGGCCTCGCGTTGCACTTCGCGTTGTGGGTGGCGTCGCTGGAGCGCACCTCCGTGGCGACGAGCGTGGTGCTGGTGACGACGCAGCCGGTGTTCGTCGCGCTGGGCGCGTGGCTCTTCCTGCGCGAGCGGCCGAGCCGAGCCGTGGCGGCGGGCATCGCGATCGCCGCGGCGGGCGCGGTGCTCCTCGTGAGCGACGACTGGGGCGACCTGGGCACGCAGGGCGGCAATGCGATGGCGCTCGGCGGCGCGGTGTCCGTGAGCGCGTACGTGATCGCGGGGCGCCGAGCGCGTCAGCGGCTGTCGCTGCCCTCGTACACCGCGGTCGTGTATTCGCTGACGGCGGTGCTGCTGCTGGGGGCGGCGCTGGTGAGCGGGACGGCGGTCGCGGGGCTCAGCGCGGAGGCGTACCTGTGGATCGCGCTGATGGCGGTGGTCGCGCAACTCATTGGACATAACGCGATCAACTGGACACTCGGCGCGGTGCCGGCGGCGGTGGTTGCGGTCGCCATCCTCGGTGAGCCGGTGGGGGCGGGCATCCTCGCCGCGATCGTGCTCGACGAGGTGCCTACACTGCTCGAACTGGCGGGCGGCGCGGTGGTGCTGGGCGGAGTGTTCGTGGCGCTGCGGGGCGCGCGCCGCTCGACGCCCGCGCTCGTCGAGCCGATCGAGGTCTGACCGCGAGGCTCGCGCCCGCGCCGCATGGAGGAGCCGTCGATGCCGCCACTGCCCACGTCCGGACCGCTGGCGGGGATCCGCGTCCTGGACCTCACCTGGGTGCTCTCCGGCCCGTTCTGCACGCTGACGCTCTGCGACCTGGGCGCGGACGTGGTGAAGGTGGAGCGCCCTCCGTACGGCGATGTCTCCCGGACGACCGGCCCGGTGATCGACGGCGAGTCCGGCTACTTCTTCTCCGTGAACCGAGGCAAGCGCTCGCTCTCGCTGGACCTGACCACCGAGGACGGGCGCGACCTCTTCGTGCGGCTCGTGCGCGAGGCGGACGTGGTGGTGGAGAACTTCACGCCCGGCAAGATGGACGCGCTGGGGCTGGGCTATGAGCGGCTGTCGCAGGAGAACCCGCGGCTGATCTACGCGGCGATCTCCGGCTACGGCCAGACGGGGCCCATGTCCTCGAAGCCGGCGCTGGACGTGATCGTGCAGGGGGCGGGCGGCGTGATGTCCGTGACGGGCTACCCGGACGGGGACCCGGCGCGCCCCGGCCTGTCGCTGGGGGACGTGGCGGCGGGCCTCTACTGCGCGATCGGCGTGCTGGCGGCGCTGCAGGAGCGGGAGCGCTCCGGACGCGGGCAGATGGTGGACATCTCCATGCTCGACTGCCAGATCGCGATCCAGGAGAACGCGTACATGCGCTACCACCTCACGGGTGACGAGCCGCAGCGGCTGGGGACGCGGCACCCCTCGGCGGTGCCGTTCCAGGCGTTCCCCACTGCGGACGGCTGGATGGTGCTGGCGCTGGCGTGGAGCGTGCCCAACCAGTGGGGGCTGCTGTGCTCCGAACTGGGCACGCCCGAACTGATCGATGACGAGCGGTTCCACTCCTCCGCCGCACGCGCGCGCAACCACGCGGCGCTGGAGCCGCTGCTGCAGGCCGCCTTCCGCCTCAAGACCACCACCGAGTGGGTGGCGGCGCTGGAGCAGTACGGCATCCCCTGCGGCCCGCTCAACTCGATCGCCGAGGCGGCGGCGATGGAGCAGGTGGCCGCCCGCGACATGCTGCCGGAGGTGGAGCACCGCACGTTCGGCCGCGTCCGGCTGGCGAACAGCCCG
>JBBDIC010000107.1:5299-11958 GCA_040880625.1 Dehalococcoidia bacterium
TCCTCCACCAGCGCGCGCGAGCCGCCTTCCCGGATCACCAGCGGCAGCACGCGCTCCAACTCCTGGCCCACCGGCGTGGAGGGCGGGACGCCGATGGCGACGATGTGACGGTCGCCCAGCGACTCCGGCGTCGCCGTCCGCGCCGGCTGCACGTCGAACTCGTTCTGCGCGCCGAACGCGCGGCCGAGCGCGATCACGGCCAGCATCCCCGCGCGGAGCGACTCCGGGCTGGACGAGTCCACCAGGAACGTGGTCTCGCGCAGCCCTCGCAGGCCGGCGAAGGGGAACGGGAGCGCGCCCAGGCTGCTGCCTGTGGCGGCGCCGGCGGACTGCGGCAGTTGGATCGCGGAGTCGCCGTGGATGGTGATCCACAGGCGCTCCGGCGCGGAGGACTCGCACGGCGCCTGCACCAGCGACTGCGTGTCGTACAGGTTCACCGCCAGGCGCAGCGTGTTCGGCCCGATACGCAGCACGTCGGAGGGCAGGTCGACACGGTAGGAACTGCGGCGCAGGCCCTCCTGGTCGATCTGCACCGTGGCGATCGTGCTGCCGTTGAGTTCCACCAGGATGTTGGAGCGGCGGCTGTCCAGCCCCTCCGGCATGGACAGCACCAGGTCCAGCGCACCGCTCGACCCCGGCGCGGGGGCGGGAGCGCTGAACGCGACGCTCACGATGCCGGACTGGCCCTCGATGGTGCTCTCGCCGGTGCCGGCGTCCAGGAAGGTGAACGCGGACTGGAAGGCGGGCTCCAGCGGTGGGATCACCGGCTCCAGCAGCGCCGCGTCCGCGCCGCCCAGCAGCGCCGACGGCTCATCGAGCGTGAGCGCATCCACGCCGCGGCGGACGCCGTCACTCGTGCCACCGGTGACGACCAGCGCTCGATAGCGCGCGTTCCACGGCGACTCCACCAGCGTCAGGTAGCCCGCGTCCGGTGGCAGCAACGTCTCGCCTCGGGTGAGCGAGCCGTCACCGCCGAGGGTGATGGGGGCGTCTCGCAGGGCGCGCTCCACGAGCGGGTTGCGGGCGGCGGTGCCGACGAGGATGAGCTGGCTGCGCGCGAGTTCGGCGCTGGGGATGTCGGAGACGAGCCGCACGCGCACGAGGTCCAGGTCGAACGCCACGCGCGAGGCGAGGCCCGTGGAGAGTTGGTAGGCGGACGTGAGTTCGCCGGGCGTCGGCTCGTCCGGGATGGCGATCACCACCGGTGCGACGATCGGGTAGCCGGAGCGAAAGAAGGGGTAGGGGTAGTCGGCGAGGTTCGGCGCCTCCAGCGTCGGGATCGGCGGGTCGCTCAGGAAGTCGATCTCGAAGAACGTGCTGCCGAGGATCGTCGCGAAGAGCGAGGAGTTCGCCGGCGACTCGCAGAAGAGGCCGGTGGTCATGTTGAAGGTGAACGTGAGGCGGTTGAAGTCCGGCTCGATCAGGTCGGCCGGGATCGGGATCTCGTAACTCCCGCCGTTCGTGTTCGACTCGTCCAGCGGCACCGCCAGCAGTGGACGGTCGTTGAAGGCGACCGCCACCGCGGACTGGTCGCCGTCGAGGAGGTTCGAGTGGGTGAGGTCCACGACGACGCGGGAATCGTCGCCGATCTCGTAGTCCCCGCGGCCGAAGAAGAAGAAGTCCAGTTGCGCGGATGCCCCGTTGGCGACGGCATTCCGGAAGCCAAGGTCCTCAAGGGCGGTGACGCGTCGAGGGGCGTCGTTGGGGGCCGCGTCGGGGGCGGTGGGGGTCTGCGCGAGCGCGCTGCCGCCGCCGCCAAAGGCCAGCCCAAAGATGGCCGCTGCGAACAGCGCGCCAAGACGCCACCGGGTCTGAGCCGCCCGACTGTTCACTGTATGAAACCTAACACCCGCGGCCCGCAAGGGGCTGTCAGGGACACTCCTTAACCCAACTTCAACCGCTGGGCGCCGACCTCCCGATGGGTGTGCACCGGGCGGGCGGGGATATGTGCAAGGCGTCACGAATCCGGTATAGTGCGGGCCATCTTGTGACAAAAGGCGCAAGCATCGGGATGGCCCCGACGGCCCACCAGCGGCCCTATGCGGCGGCAGTAGAATGATCGTTCCCCTTAACCACGGGAACCAGGCGAGGACGAGCGTGACGCTGACGGATCCTGAGACCCGCCTCCCCCGCGCGCCCGCCCCGGCGGCCGCGCCAACCGCGCCTGCGCCGCGTCTCCTCGTCACGCGCGAGGACCACGTCGATGCCTGCGGTACGGGGTTCGTGGCCGAGACCAGCGGTCAGCGCACACGGCGCGTGGTGGAGATGGCCGTGCGCGCCGTGGACGCGCTCACGCACCGCGGCGCGGTGAACGCGGACCCCCTCACAGGCGACGGCACCGGCGTCACGATCCAGATTCCCTACGACGTGATCCGCGACGACCTGGCCGCGCTCGACCCGGACGTGCCGGCGGCGGACGACCTGGCCGTCGCCATGGTGTTCCTGCCCCACCTGGAGGAGGAGCGCCCGAAGGCGCGCGAGATCCTGGAGGACGAGTGCCGCCGCGTGGGCCTGGGCGTGATCGGCTGGCGGGTGGTGCCGTCGGACCTCACGCTGCTCGGGCCGCAGGCGCTCGAGTCCGTGCCGGGCTTCGAGCAGTTGATGATCCGCCGCCCGGTGGACCAGCAGGGCCCGCACTTCGACCGCTCGCTCTACCTCGCGCGGCGGCGCGCGGAGCGGACGTACCGGGAGGCGGGGCTGGACTGCTACGTGGTGTCCATGTCGTCCACGATCGTGGTCTACAAGGGCATGATGATCGCGCCGCGGCTGGCGGCGTTCTACCCGGACCTCTCGGACGAGCGCGCCGTGTCCTCCATCGCGATCTACCACCAGCGGTTCGCGACGAACACGCTGCCGTCCTGGGAACTGGCGCAGCCGTTCCGGATGACGGCCCACAACGGCGAGTTCAACACGCTGCTGGGCAATCGCAACTGGATGCGCGCCCGCGAGCCGGAACTGGACTCCCCCGTCTGGGACGAGGCGATCGCCGACCTGGCCCCGGTCATCCAGCCGATCGGCTCAGACACGGCCTCCTTCGACGAGGCGCTGGAACTGCTGGTGCTTTCCGGCCGTGACCTGCTGCACTCCGTGATGATGCTGATCCCGCAGGCGTGGGAGAACATGCCGAACCTGGACGCCTCCCTGCGAGCGTTCTACGAGTACCACGCCTGCCTCACCGAGCCGTGGGACGGCCCCGCCGCGATCACCGTGACCAACGGTGTGCAGGTGGCGGCCACCATGGACCGCAACGGCCTGCGCCCGGCGCGCTACCAGGTCACCACTGACGGCCTCGTGATCATGGGCTCGGAAGTGGGCCTGGTCGAGCTCGACGCGGCCGAGGTCTGCGAATCCGGGCGGCTGGGGCCGGGCGAAATGATCGCGGTGGACACGTCCCGCCGCCAGTTCCTGCACAACGAGGAGATCAAGCGCGAGGTCGCCTCCCGCCGCCCGTACGGCGACTGGGTGCGGCGCAACATCATGCAGTTGCGCACGGATTCCTCCAACGGCCACCACATGGGTGCGCTGGAGCACCCAGTCACGACGTTGCAGCAGTTGCACGGCTACACGCACGAGGAACTCGAGTACGTGGTGAAGCCCATGGCGGAGGACGGCAAGGAAGCCGTGGGCTCCATGGGCGACGACACGCCGCTGTCCGTGCTGCAGGACGAGCCGCGCATCCTCTACTCCTACTTCAAGCAGAAGTTCGCGCAGGTCACCAACCCGGCGATCGACTCCGTGCGCGAAGAGATCGTGATGTCGCTGGACACGTACCTCGGGCGGCGGCGATCGCTGCTGGAGTCCGTGCCGGAGGCGGCGCGCGTCCTGCACCTGACGAGCCCGCTGCTGGACGACGCCGAACTGTCCGCCCTGCGCCACATGCAGAACGAGGACATCCGCGCCGCCACGCTGCACGCCCGCTTCCGCGTGGACGCCGGCCCGCAGGCCCTCGAAGGCGCGCTGGACGACCTGTGCGCCGCCGCCGTGATGGCGGCCGACGAGGGCCACACGGTGCTCATCATCAGCGACCGCCTCGTGGACGCCGAGTGGGCGCCGATCCCGATGCTGCTCGCGGTGTCGTCCGTCCACCACCACCTGATCCGCACCGGCCGCCGGATGCGGACCAGCCTGGTCGCCGAGACCGGCGATGCGCGCGACGTCCACCACTTCGCCGCGCTCGTGGCGTTCGGCGCCAGCGCGATCAACCCGTACCTGGCCTTTGCCACGCTGCGCCACCTGCACTCACAGGGCGAGTTCAACGGCGTGTCGCCGGAGGAGGTCCTGAAGTCCTACGCCAGGGCCGTGGACACCGGCATCCTCAAGATCATGTCCAAGATGGGCATCTCCGCCGTCTCCTCCTACCACGGCGCTCAGATCTTCGAGGCGCTGGGCATCGCGGAGCACGTCGTCGACAAGTCCTTCTCCGGCACGACCTCCCGCATCGGCGGCATCGGCTACGAGGAGATCGCGGCCGACATCTACGACCGCCACGAGCGCTCGTTCCCGGAGGCTGAGAAACTCGCGCACGGCGGCTGGTACAAGTACCGGCGCGACGGCGACTACCACGCCTACAACCCGAACATGTGGCGCGCGCTGCAGAAGGTGGCCCAGTCCGGCCTCGAACACGTCGAGGACGACGAGGGCGAGGCCTCCTACCGCGAGTACCTGGCCGTGCTGGGCGACGCGCCCGCCGGCGCGCTGCGCGACCTGCTGCGCTTCCGCCCGGACCGCGAGCCGATCCCCCTCGCGGAGGTCGAGCCCGTCGAGGCAATCACGCGACGGTTCGTGACCGGCGCCATGTCGCTGGGCGCGCTCTCACCGGAGGCGCACGAGGACATCGCACGGGCGATGAACATCCTCGGAGGGCGCTCCAACACCGGGGAGGGCGGGGAGGACCCGCGGCGGTACAACCCGGACGGCGACAAGCGCGATGCGAACTCCAAGATCAAGCAGGTGGCCTCCGGCCGCTTCGGCGTGACGCCGGCCTACCTGGCCGCGGCGGAGGAACTGGAGATCAAGATCTCGCAGGGCTCCAAGCCCGGCGAGGGCGGCCAGTTGCCCGGCGCGAAGGTGAACCCGTACATCGGCCGGCTGCGCCACGTGATGCCCGGCACGCCGCTGATCTCGCCGCCGCCGCATCACGACATCTACTCCATCGAAGACATCGCGCAGTTGATCTACGACCTGAAGACGATCAACGCGAAGGCGCGCGTGTGCGTGAAACTCGTCTCCACGGAGGGCGTGGGCGTGGTGGCCGCGGGCGTAGCGAAGGCCTACGCGGACATCATCCAGATCTCCGGTGCGGAGGGTGGGACGGGCGCCTCGCCGCTGTCGTCCGTGAAGTACGCCGGATCGCCGTGGGAGATCGGCCTGGCGGAGACGCAGCAGGCGCTGGTGCTGAACCGCCTGCGCGGCCGCGTCACGTTGCGCGTGGACGGCGGCTTCCGCTCCGGACGCGACGTGCTGATCGCGGCGCTGCTGGGCGGCGAGCAGTTCGGCTTCGGCACCACCGCGATGATTGCCGTGGGCTGCAAGATGGCGCGCCAGTGCCACCTGAACACGTGCCCCGTGGGCGTGGCGACCCAGCGCGAGGACCTGCGGGCCAAGTACTTCGGCTCGCCAGAGATGCTGGTGACCTACCTCACCCACGTGGCGCGCCAGACGCGCGAGATCCTCGCCAGCCTCGGCTACCGCACGATCGACGAGGTGATTGGGCGCTCCGACCTGCTTGAGCAGATCGAGCCGGACGCGTCCCACCGCTGGCACCGCATCGACCTGGCGCGCGTGATCGCGCCGGTGGACCCGGAGTGCCACGAGCCGCACAAGTCGGCGCAGGCGCGCAACGACCGGCCGGACTGGCAGCGCCTGGACGACGTGATCCTACGCGAGGTGGAAGACCACATCGACTCGCAGAAGCAGGTGTCGCTCTCCTACCCGATCCGCAACACGGACCGCGCCGTGGGTGCGCGCATCTCCGGCGTGATCGCGGACCGCTACGGCGACTCCGGCCTGCCCTACGGCACGCTCAACCTCGCGTTCACGGGCTCGGCGGGGCAGTCGTTCGGCGCGTTCCTCGCCAGGGGCGTGCGGCTGCAACTCACGGGCGAGGCGAACGACTACGTGGGCAAGGGCATGGGCGGCGGCGAGATCATGATCCGCCCGCACGCGGAGACGGACTTCCAGCGCCTCCCCGCCGTCCTCGTGGGCAACACCGTGCTCTACGGCGCCACGGGCGGCAACCTCTTCGTCGCGGGCGCAGCCGGCGAGCGCTTCGCCGTCCGCAACTCGGGCGCGCGCGCCGTCGTCGAGGGCATCGGCGACCACGGCTGCGAGTACATGACGGACGGCGTGGTGGTGGTGCTGGGCGACACGGGCCGCAACTTCGGCGCGGGCATGTCCAACGGCGTGGCCTACATCCTGGACGAGCGGGGCGACTTCCGGTCGCGCGTGAACCAGGAACTCGTGGGCCTGTCGCAGGTGACGGAGCCGGAGGACATCGAACTGCTGGAGGCGCTCATCCGCCGCCATGTGGAGGTGACCGGCTCCCACCGCGCACAGGAGATCCTGCGCGAGTGGCGCATGGCGCTGCCGCGCTTCTGGAAGGTCGCCCCCAGGGTGAGCCCCACCGAGGAGGGCGCGCAGACGGTCGTCCGCCGCCACCT
>JBBDIC010000107.1:12058-13792 GCA_040880625.1 Dehalococcoidia bacterium
TCAGGCGCTGTAGCGCAGGGCCTCGGCGACGGAGACGCGGGAGGCGCTGCGGGCGGGGATGAGCGTCATCAGCGCCGTGGCCAGGTAGGCGACGCCGACGATGATCAGCAGGCGCACCCACGGGATGCCGAAGTCGATCTCGGCGCCGTTGGTGAACTCCGGCGAGGTCATCAGGTTGTACGACAGCGCCGCCCCCAGCACGAGCCCCATCCCGATCCCCGTGAGCGCGATGAACGACGACTCCAGGAAGAACGAGATCGCCACGAGCCGCCTCGAGTAGCCGATCGCACGCAGCATGCCGATCTGCTGCCGGCGCTCCGCGACGGTGCGGAAGGCGATGACGCCGAGCGCGGCGATGCCCACGATCAGGCCCAGGCTCATGAACGCCTCGAACAGCGTCGAGAACGCGTTGGACTGCGCCGCCGAGTCCTGGACGCGCTGCTGGAGCGAGTCCGCCTGCATGCCGCGCTCCAGGAGCGTGGACTCGATGCCGGCCGCCACGTCGAGCGCGGCCTGGTCGCTGCCATCCACGGTGTTCACGAAGAACGACTGCGCGGGCTCCTCGATCAGGTCGGCGACGAGGGCGTCGTTCACGAAGAGCGCGATCCACTGCGGCACCACGCCGCTCATGATCGCGGAGTCGACGAAGCCAATGATGCGGACCGTGCGCTCCTCGCCGGTGTCGGGGTGGACGACCGTGACCGGGATCGGCTCCCACGGCGTGTCCTGGAAGTCGGCAATGGCGCCCTCGATGCTGAACATCGTGTCGGGGTTCATGAAGTTCGCGCGCTGCGTGAACGACAGGACGGACTCGTTCGCCACGGCGACCGTCGGGTCGGTCGCCAGCGCCTCGAGGACCGCCTCCGTGCCGGCGTAGCCGCTGGCGGTCGTGGACATCGGGAACGCGGCCGTGTCCAGGAACTCCGCGTCCAGGCCGGCGAGGCGGTAGAAGTACAACTCGTCCTGCGCCTCGTTGGCCGGGCGCACCTCGGCGCCGCCGCCGGTGAGGCGGCCGACGGCCTCGATGTTGGCGTCCACGTCGTAGCCGGCGTCTGCGAGGGCGGCGCGGAGGTCCGGGATGGGGTTGTTGCGGTTGGCGTTGGCCTGCACCTGGAAGCCGCCCTGCGCCGCCTCGCCCAGGAACAGCTGCGTGAAGTTGTAGTTCAGGGTGGACATGACCACCAGGCTGAACATCACCAGCGTGAACATGGCCAGCGTCATGCCCGTGCGGAACTTGGCGGCCAGCGGGTAGGACACCGCCGTCCGGATCGCCGGGGTGATCCCGCCGAACACGCTCTGGAGGAGGCCCATCGCCCCCAGCAGCCGGTCCGCGTTGAAGATCACGAACAGCGTGCTGGCCGCGGTGATGCACACGCCCGACACGAAGAACATCTCGATGTTGCCGATGATCGGCGCGTGGCCGAGACCAACGAGGCCGAAGAACCCGTCGAGCGGGTCGGTCCAGCCCTTGCCGCCCTCGAAGAACAGGGAGAACGGCAGCGGCAGCAGCCAGTACCAGATGACGAGCGCGGACATGGCGGCGAACGTCGGCCGCGCCGCGGCACCGAAGTACACCGCCAGCATCGCGATGGCGAACATCACGAGGGTGGTCCCGGCGGTGTAGGCGAACGCCTGCTGCGCGATCCAGCCGCCCCACCACGTGGCCAGCAGCCCCACGATGAGCATGAGGATCGCCCAGCCGCCGCTGTTGCGGTGGTGGTCGGCCCAGCCCTT
>JBBDIC010000107.1:13892-17315 GCA_040880625.1 Dehalococcoidia bacterium
GCACCCCAGACGTAGAACGCGATCACGAGCGCGGCGATGACGACTGGGATCCCGTAGAAGGCCAGGCCGGAGATAAACGCCGCCACCAGCAGCAGCACCCCCAGCGACACGACGCCCACCCACTGCACGTACCAGGCCGCGCCCACGGTGGCCTTCGCCAGGCCGCCCAGCGAGGTGTCACGCCCTCGAAGGGGCTCCGGCTCCGGGATGTCGCGGATCGCGCGCACGATGTTGAGGTTGGCCGAGCGCCAGGAGGAGAAGGCGACGGTCACGAACGTGATCACCACGCCCAGGCAGTAGGCGATCAGGAAGCCGGTGGCGTTCACGTGGAACGCGATGTTCAGCCCGAAGTCGTCCAGCACCTGGCCCATCGCGGCGATCAGCGCCCACGCCACGCCCAGCCCGAGGATCGCCCCGACGAGCGCCGACCCGAGGTTGTACGACATGCCCTCCGCGATGAACGACTCCGTGAGGTGGAGACGCTTCATGCCGATGGCGCGCGCCATGCCCATCTCGGAGCGGCGCTCGGCGGCCAGCATCACGAAGGTCAGGAAGATCAGCATGATCCCCGCGGCCATGGAGAACAGGCCGAAGACGAGGAAGAACGTCACGAACAGCGACCCGACCAACTCCGCCAGTTCCACCGCCTCGACCTTCGTCGCGAACGACCCGACCGGGAGGCCCTGCGCCAGCGCGATCGCATCGAGGCGCTCGTCGATGCCGTCGACGAGGTCGAGCGTGCCGCGGACGCCGCCGGCGGCGGAGATCACGACCAGGTCGACGCGCTCCGGTTCGCCGAGGATCTCGCGCACGCGCTCGATGTGCGTGACGACGCCCCCGGCGGCCTGCCCGCCGCCGGTGAGGGCGGTGGAGGCGGTGAGCGCGTTGTCGCGCACGATGTCGCGGACGGTGAACTCGTAGGGCTGTGCCTCCACGTAGATGGTCAGGCTGCTGCCCACCTCCAGCCGGATGTCGTCTGCGAGTTTCTGGGAGGCGTACACCTCGCCCGGGGCGAGGTCGGAGGCGAGCACGAGGTCGCCGTCCGCCGTCAGCAGTTGCTCGAAGGCGTCCGTCGACGCGGCGTCTACGCCCACCAGAAGCGCGTTCGGCTCAGAGAGTCGTTCGCCGGGGTTCAGCGCCGGGACGGGCGTCTGGACGATGCCCGTGATTGCATCCACGTCCGGGTCGCCCTCGAAGCCGGCGCGGAGCGCGTCGACGTCGGACTGCAGGACGCCGTCGCGGCCCTCGGCAGCGTCGAGGTCCTCGTCGAATCCGGCGACGACATCGGCGGAGCCGAAGTCGTTGTAGATGGTGTTGGTGACGGAGTAGCCGACGGTGTCGCCGGTGGCGAAGGCGGCGCTGATGATCAGCGTGGACAGCATCAGTCCGATGATGATGAGCACGGTCTGCGCCTTGCGGCGCGTGATGTTGCGCACGCCCATCCGCACGAGCAGCGGGTTGCGCCACGCGATGAACGCGAGCACGCCGAAGATCGCGCCCACCATGACGAGCAGCGCGATCAGGATCGACGTGAGTTCGATGCCGAAGAGGCTATCCATTCGCGCGGCCCGCGACGATCGGCGCGTCCACGCGCTCTTCGCTTTCGATCAGGCCGTCTCGCATGTGCACGATGCGGTGGCAGCGCTGGGCGATGCCCGGGTCGTGCGTGACGATGACGAAGGTCTGCTGCTGCTCGCGGTTCAGGCCCTGCATGAGCGCCATGATCTCGTCCGCGGTCTGGGAGTCCAGGTCGCCGGTGGGCTCGTCCGCCCACACGATCGCGGGGTTGTTCACGAGCGCCCGGGCGATGGTGACGCGCTGTCGCTGGCCGCCGGACAACTGGGCCGGCTTGTGCGTCGCCCAGGCGGTGAGACCCACGCGGTCCAGCATCGCCATCGCGCGGTCGCGCGCCTCGGCGGGTCGGGTGCCGGAGACCAGCAGCGGGAGTTCCACGTTCTCGGCGGCGGAGAGGACGGGCAGCAGGTTGTAGAACTGGAAGATGAAGCCCATGCGCCGCGCGCGGTACTCCGTCTTGCGGTCGTCGTTCATCGTCCCGAGGTCCGTGCCCTCGATCGTGATCGTCCCCGCCGTCGGCTCATCGATGCCCGAGACGCAGTTGAGGAGCGTGGTCTTGCCACAGCCGGACGGCCCCATGATGGCGACCATCTGCCCCGTCGGCACATCGAGGTCGACGCCGCGGAGCGCGGGCACCTCGACCTCCCCGGTGCTGTAGGTCTTCACGAGGTTCTGGACGCGGATGATGTCGTCTGGCATCGGTGCTCATTTCGATCTGGCAGGCCTCGGCGGCGGCGATGGTGGCCGGCGCGGGCGCTCGGCGAACCCGATCTACGAGAAAGCCTGCGCCCCTATGGGTCAAGCAGGTCGTTGCATGTCACATAAGGAACTGCCGGCTTCCTTCGTGCGCCGCCGTACCGGGCGATCCGTCTACAATCCGAGCGTCGTAGGGAGGCCCTCGTGGCGCTTGGCGTGCTCCTGGTCGTCATCGGCCTGCTGTTCCTGCTCGACTCGCTCGACCTCATCGAGGGCGTCGGGTTCGGCGAACTCTGGCCCGCCCTGCTGATCGCGCTGGGCGCGGCGATCATCTACGACCGCGTGCGCCGCGCGTGGCGGCGGCGCTGAGCGCGCCATGACCTCCCGACTGCGCGACGTCCTCTCGATCACGATCGGCCTCTACCTGATCGCCCTCGGCGCGCTCTTCGCGGTCGACTCCTCCGGCCTGCATGACATTGGCGCGGCCGGGCTCGTCGAGGGCGCCGTGGGGCTGGCGCTCATCGCCCTCGGCGTCCTGTCCTGGCTCGCGGCCGTGCGGGCGCGGCGGTTCACGCGCCGCCTGTCGCGCGCCTTCGGCCACGTGCGCTCCGCCGGCGAGTGGCGCGTGGACGACGCCGTGGTGCGCACCGTCATCGGCGACATCCACCTGGACCTCCGCTCCGCCGAACTACCCGAGGGCGAGACGGAACTGACGCTGCTGTGCTGGCTCGGCACGATCCAGGTGCGCGTCCCGGCCCACGTCGCGCTCGATGTGGAGGCGCAGACCTTCATCGGCACCGTCGACGTCCTCGGCGTCCGCGAGGAGGGCATCATCCGCGACATCGACGTGCGCACGGAGGACTACGAGCATGCGACGCACCGCCTGCGCCTGCGCCTCTCCACCGTGATCGGCGAGTCCCTGGTGGTACGTTCAGAGCGATGACCGAACGCGACGCGATCCCCTCGGACCAGGCACCAGCACCACCGCCACGGCTCGAACCGCTGGACCTCGGTGACGCCGCCGCGGACGGCGTCACGTGCGCCCTCGACGACCCGGACTGCGAGGTAGAGCCGGCCGCGGAGGGGGAGGGCGAGCGACATCGAGGTAGGCGCGCTCGCCCTTCGACGGGCTCAGGGTGAGCGGATTGTGGT
>JBBDIC010000108.1:0-3628 GCA_040880625.1 Dehalococcoidia bacterium
CCGCGGATCACCCCCACCCCAACCCTCCCCCCTCAAGGGGGAGGGGGTCAGAGGGAGGGGTCGTCGCCGGCGCTGCCTTAGCCGAGCGCTTCCTCCAGGAGGGCGCGGATCTCGGTGACCTGGGCGTCACGCCAGCCTTCGGCGTAGTCCCAGGTGGCGGCCGTGTACTGCTTGCGGGCTTCCTCGAACTCCGGGGTGTCGCGCTCCTTGCCGGCCAGGATCTCGCGCAACTTGGGCATCTCGGCGTTGGCCTGGTCGGCGCGCTCGATCCAGTGGCCCAGGTAGCGGTGGTCGCGGTCGTAGAACGCGATGGTCGGGATGGACTCGAACTCCCCGTCCTTGAGGAACTCGGCCATGATGTCCTTGTTCTGGTCACGGAGGAAGAAGCGCACCTCCATGCCGGTCAGGTCGCCGAGGCGGGCGGCCACGGGCAGTCCTCGCCAGACGTCGGGGCACCAGTCCTCGCCCAGCACCAGCGCCTTCACACCGTGCTGACCGGCGAGCGCCTTGATGGCGTCGATGTCGGCCTGCTCCGGCGCCCACTCGTCGTGGTGGCGCTGGAACGTCTCCTTGTTTTTCTCGATGGCGCCCATCCAGGCGTCAAAGGAGTCCATCCCCTGCGCGAAGCGCTCCGGCGTCACGACGGACTCCGGCTTCGCCTCTGCCTGCTTGCGCGTGATCGTGGAGGTGGCGGTCATAACGTGCTCTCTTTCGCTCGATGTGGTCCAGGTGCCGGGCGGCGTGGCTCGGTGAGCGCCGGGCGCCGCCCTGACGCGCCTACGGTACCACGCACGAAAATCTACAGTGCCACCGCTACGCCTCGCCGTCGTGCCGTGACTTAGAGGTCGCCCCAAACGCGCGCACGGCGCGCAGCATCGAGGTCCTCGACGGCCGCGTCCGCGGCGCGGGCGTCCGCTTCCAGCGCCTGGAAGGCGCGCGTGAACGCCGTGGACGCCTCGCGCAGCGTCTCCTCGGCGTCGATGTCGGCGTCGTTCGCGAGGCGCGCGAGGTGGAGCAGCGCCGCGGGCCAGTCGCCGGCGTCGAGCGCGTCGACCACAGCCTGCCTCGGCGGTGCGGGCGGGTCCTCGATGCCGGCGCGGCGGGCGCGGCGGAGGAGGGCCTGCGCACGCTGGAGGGAGGGCGCTGCGGCGGGCACGGAGTCCAGCGCACCCTCCGGGGCGCCGGCATCGCCTCGGTCGGCGCGCTCCTGCGCCTTGATCTGCTCCCACTGCGCCGTGACGCCGTCGGCGGTGTCCGTGGCGGCGTCGCCGAAGACATGAGGGTGGCGGCGGACGAACTTCGCGGCGGCGTGCTCCACGGCGTCCTCGAGCGTGAACTGGCCGTCACGCTGGGCGATCGCGGTGAGCATGAACATCTGGGCGACCACGTCGCCGATCTCCTCGCGCAGGCCGGGCGTGTCGCCTCGGTCGATCGCGTCCACGAGTTCGTACGTCTCCTCGATCAGGTAGCGGCGCAGCGTCTCGGGCGTCTGCTCGCGGTCCCACGGGCAGCCGTCCGGCGCGAAGAGGCGCTCCATGACGAGGCGCAGGCCCTTGAGGGCGCGCCGGTCGTCCTCGGGCGCGAGCGCCGGGAGCAGCCACGCCTCCGCCTCCAGCGGCAGCGTCGCGACCGTGGCGTCGACGGCGCGCCCGTCGACGAGCGCACGCGCCGGCGTAGCGGGCGGGTAGCGGCGCCGGGCGAGGGGTCGCGCGGCCTCCATGTGCGGGGCGAGCACGAGCAGCGGGCGCTGCGCGTCGAAGTCCGGGAAGGCAGGGTCGAAGGCGTGGACCTGGTGCGGCCCGACGCCGAGCGCGGCGATGACGCGGTCCAGGGAGGGCGTCTCCGCCGGGGCGGGGTCGCGGGGGTCAATCATGGCACCACTATAGGCGCGGCCATTGCGAGGACGGACGCTACTCGGTGGCGGCGGCGGCGGCCACGCGGCGACGGCGCCGCTGGAGGCGGCGGCGCTCGATCTCGCGGTCCTGGTAGATGACGTAGCCGAGGCCCGCGAGGGCGACCAGGCCGCCCTCGATGACCGTGAGCACACCGACGGCGAGCGTGACGTCGAACCAGAAGCCCATGGGGAACATCTGGACCAGGCGGTCCGTGGCGGGGTTCAACTGCCAGAAATCGTTGCTGAACGACAGCAGGTGGAACTGCTCGAAGAGTGTGTCGAAGCCGAGCATGACGCCGGCGGCCGCCGCACCCATGAGCCCCACAGTCAGCGCGCCGCCGGTCACGGCTTCGCGCGCGAGGCGTCGCATCGAGCGCTCGCGGCTCCAGAGGTAGACCGCGCCCACGTACGCCACGATGTAGACGAAGGCGAACTCCTGCACCCGGAACGAGAGTCGGAAGAGGTCGCGCACGTCGCGCATGTGGAGGATCTCGCGCTGGTTGTAGAGCGGGACGGTGTCGTCGCGCTGCTGCACGCGGATGTCCAGCAGTTCGTTCGGCCGCGAGTGCTGGAAGTAGCGCACCACCTCGGACGCCGCGCGGTCGAGTTCGGGACGCTCGATGCCGGTGACGGCCGGGCCGTCGTACTGGGCGAAGGCGTAGTCGTACACCCGCTCCCACGTGGCCGCGATCCGGACGTTCGTCAGGACGAGGAACAGGGGGATGCAGGCGATGAACAGTCCGGTGGCGACCCAGCGCAGCGCTAACACCGGGCGAGTATACGGCGATGACGTGGGAGGGGCCTCGGCGCGGGCCGCGACGACTACACTGCGCCGCGAGCACAGGGCATGAGGAGGCAAGCCATGGGCAGCATCAGCGCGGTCGACGAGCGGACCGGCCGCAAGTTCTACCTGGACGACCCGGACGACCTGCAACCTGGCGAGGATGTGGTCTTCATCCTGAGCCTCCACGGCGGTGGCTCCGTGGGCGCGTGGCAGCGCGCGTACTTCCCGGCCGTCGACTACAAGGAGGCCTACCGCCTTGTGATCGCCACGCCCTCCGCGGCGACGAAAGAGCCATCCCGGCGGTGGGTCGGCGAAGCAGACGACGAGCACCTGCGGAACATCGTCGAGTTCGTCTTCGAGCGGTACGGGCGAGAGAACGTGCGTGCGTTCTGGCTCGCCGGCCACTCGCAGGGCGGCATGACATCGAACCGGCTGCTGGGCCAGGACTTCTTCAAAGAGCGCGTGGACGGGTGGCTGAGCCTCTCGGGTGGCCGCATCGGCCCCATCGAACTGCCGGAGTCGTTCTTCGCGCCCGTCCGTGGCGGCGCGCCGACCCCAGCACGCACCGGCGATGGCCCACGAACGGGCCGCGCCGTCGAGGTCGATGCGGACATCTCGTTCATCTTCGCGAGCGGGGAGCACGAGATGGTGGCGTTGCCGGAGACATCGCCGTGGGCGGAGCGCTACGCCGCCGGCCCCCGCATGCGCCTGCCCGACGTGGTGGACACGGCCCCCGGCCAGATCCACGACAGCAGCCGCGAAGGCCGCTCCACACCAGCGTGGGGGCTCTCGGCCCGCCCCGGTACGGCTCGGGTGTACGCCTACCCGGACGCACGCGACGGCCGCGTCATCGCGGACGTGGTGCGCATCGACAAAGGCCACACGGAGGGCCTGGAGCCGAACGTCACGGAGACGCTGGTGCGGATGATGGTGGACGCGCCCGGGGGCAA
>JBBDIC010000108.1:3728-9315 GCA_040880625.1 Dehalococcoidia bacterium
GCGACGCACCCGCTGGGCGCTATTGCACTTCCCGCGGGGTGAGGTGGTCGTCGCAGGAGGCGTCCGGGCCGGTGGTGCTGGTGGTCTGGTCCGGGCAGACCGTGAGCGACCACGTCACGTCGTCCAGCGCGGTGCGCGACCCGGGCTGCGAGTCGTCCTCGCCGATGACGGCGTCTGCGAGGTTGGCGCCGGTGAGGTCCGCGCCCGTCAGGTCCGCGCCGCGCAGGTCGGCGGAGCGCAGGTTGGCGCCGCGGAGGTTCGCGCCGCGGAGGTCGGCGCGGCGCAGGTCGGCGTTGAACATGGAGGCGTTCGACAGGTCCGTGTCATCGAGGTTGGCGAGGCGCAGGTCTGACTGGTTCAGGCGCACGTCCACCAGCAGCGCGCCGGTGAGCGTGGCAGCGCTCAGGTTGGCGCTGTTGAGCAGGGCGAACGTGAGCCGCGCTCGGGAGAGGTCCGCGCCGCTCAGGTTCGCGCCGCTGATGTTGGAGGCGAACAACTCCGCGCCCACCAGGTCCGCGTCCACCAGGTCCGCAGTGGCCAGCAGGATGGGCGGATCGACGCCGTTGATGAGCCCGAGTTCGTACAGGAACGTCACCACGAAGCGCTTGCGCGGGCCGTCCATGCCGGCCAGCGCCGTCAGCGTCTGGGCGCGCGCCACCTCGCGGATCACCGCGAGCCGCTCGGGCGCCACTTCCGCGCTGAGGAGGTCCCGGTCGAGGGCGAGCGACGCCATCTGGTCCAGGTACTCCTGCAGGCGCTGCTCCTGCGCGTCCTCCAGCGCCTGCGCGCGGGCGGAGGCGTTGACGGCCTGGGAGACCAACTGGCCGCCGGCGATCAGCACGAACGGCAGCACGATCAACTGGATGTAGTCGATCAGTTTCTTGTCGGCGAAGCCGGTCCAGTCGAAGAACCCATGCAGCCGGTCGCCGGCGCCGGTGAGCAGGCGGTGGAGAAACCCCGTCATCCGCCGCCCCCGCATGCCCACTCGTCACGCGGGTCGCCGAGGAGGCGCGATCCGGCGTCCTGCCAGTACGCGGCGTCCTCGTAAAAGCCCCAGTCAGCCATGACGCCCTCGATATCGTCGGCGGCCTGGCTGAGCGAGTCCTCCGCGATCTCCAGGTACGCCTCGGGGGCGTCCTCGGCCTCACGGTCCACGGCGGCGGCGCGCTGTAGGCCGCCATCGAGCGCGCAGCCGATGATGCCCTCCACGACGTCCCACGCCGGAAGGCGGGGGCGCGCGAAGGCGTTCTCCAGGGCGACCTTGATGTCCGGGAGCCAGGAGTAGCGCGCCGTCAGTTCGCGGTCGGAGAAGAGCGACTCGCGGGCCGGGGGCACGCCCAGCAGGGCGCTCGTCTTCATGATGTCGGATGACGTTGCCCACGTGATGAAGGCGTAGGCCGCCTCCGGGTTTCGCGCGTCGTGAGGGATGCCCAGGAGCCAGTTGCCGGTGAGCGTGCTGGAGCGGCGGCCCTCCGGGAACTGCGCGACGCGCAACTGGTCCGAGACGCTGGAGGTGAGGATCTGCTGCGCCGCGGCGGCCCAGGCGACGGCCGCGGAGGCGGTGCCGTCCAGCATCCGCGTGTGCGGGCTGAACCGCTCGCCGCGGTACTCCTCGAACGGGACGTCGAGGCGGGTCGCCTCGCGGAGGTACTCCGCCAGCGCATCGATGGCGAGCGTGGTGCGCAGGGGCGTGGGGCGCCACTCGCGGTCGAACACGTCGCCGCCGCGGGAGGCGAGCCACGTGAGGAACACGTGCGGGTTGTTGGAGGGTGCGAGGCCGGCCGAGCCGACGAAGGCCGGGTCCGGCTGCGCCAGGCTGGTGGCGAGGTCATCGATGGTGGCCGGCTGATCGATCACGTCCTGGCGGTACCACAGCAGCATCACGTTGCCGACGAGGGGCAGGGCGAACGTCTCCGCGCCGCGCGCGACGCCGGCCTGGTCCGGCGGCAGCGGGCCGAACGTGGGCGGCCACACGCCCAGCGAGGCGGAACGCTGGATCATGTCCGGGTCGGACTCGTAGCCGAAGGGCGACAGCGGTGACAGGTGTCCGTTGCCGGCGAGGTAGGGCATCCACGGGTCGTCGATGATGATGACGTCGTAGCGCCCCGCGCCCTCCTCGGCGTTGCCGACAACGGCGTCGCGGTAGGTGACGTAGTCCCCGGCGATGAGGCGCTCGCCGGTCTCGGGGTCGAAGATGCCGAGTTCCACGGTGTTGCCGGTGAGGTGCTCCCACTCCGGGATGATGCGGAACAGCGCGGTGGTCTCCGGCCCGGCGAAGGCGGCGATGCGAATGGTGGCCGGGCGCGTGATCACCGGCGGCAGTTCCACCTCGTCGCTGCCGCACGCGCCCACGAGCGCGCCGAGGCACGCCACCGCGAGGGTGACCGCAACGCCGAGCGCCCCTCGATGGGAGCGTGCGCGGGGAGGGCTAGCCATCGCTCATGACCAGGCGGTAGTAGGCGCCGAAGTCGGCTTCGGTGCGGAGGCGGCCGAGTTTCTCGTACTCGCGGTCCAGGCCGCGCACCACGTCCTCCATGGTGATCGCACGGCCGGCGTCGGCCGCCAGGAACGCGGCGGTGGTCGCGGCGTTGCGGATGTTGCCGCCGGTGACGCGGAAGCGCGCCGCCAGCCACGGCAGATCGAGGTCTTCCTGTGGCGCCTGCTCCGGGAACGACAGCCGCCAGATCTGGAGGCGTTGCGCCTCGTCCGGCTCGCGGAAGTCCACGGCCACGTGGATGCGGCGCAGGAACGCGTCGTCCATGTTCGCCCGCAGGTTCGTGGCCAGCACCACGATCCCCTCGTACGCCTCGATGCGCTGGAGGAGGTACGCCACCTCGATGTTGGCGTAGCGGTCGTGGGAGTCGCCGACCTCGGAGCGCTTGCCGAAGAGCGCGTCCGCCTCGTCGAAGAAGAGGACCACGTTGCCGGCTGAGGCCGCCTCGAAGATGCGCTCCAGGTTCTTCTCCGTCTCGCCGATGTACTTCGAGACGAGCGAGGAGAGGTCGATCTTGTAGGCGTCGAGGCCAAGCGCGCTGCCGACGACCTCGGCAGCCAGGGTCTTGCCGGTGCCGCTGGGCCCGGCGAAGAGCGCGACGAGGCCGGTGCCGGAATAGCCGCTGAAGCCCCAGCGGTCGTAGACCGTGGCGGAGTGCTTGTAGCGGGCCACCAGTTCGCGCAGTTGCCGCTCCTGGCCGTGCGGGAGCACCAGGTTCTCCCACGTCCGGCGGGAGGGGATGCGGACCGCCAGTTCGTCCAGCGCGCCGGAGGCCAGCCGCCGCACCGCGCCGTCCAGGTCGCCGAGGCCCTGGTAGGCCACCTGCGCGAGGCGGAGGCCCTCCGGGTCCAGGCGATGGCCGCGATCCGGACGGCGGCCGAACGCCTCCGCCCACTCCTCCGTGGTCGCCATGCGGACATCGAGCGCCTGCTCCTGCCATGGACGCGAGGGCAGCGTGCGGATCTCGATGGGGGTCCGCGAGGCGAGCACCCACGTCAGGTGGTCAGCGCGGTCGATCCAATGCGCCGCCACGGCCGTCAGCCGCGGCTCCTCCACCTCGATCAGCACGCCGGCGCCGAGGATGGTCGCTTCGCGCACGAGCGCGCGCCAGGCGTCGTCGTCCGCGGGCAGCGGCGACGCGAGGAGCGCGAGGCCGGTGCGGCGTCCTGCCTCGACGCGGCGGGTGGCGCGGTCGCCGCCGTGGACGAGGAGCACGAGGGGTTCCGGTCGCTCGCCGCGGCGGTCGGCGGCGTCCATCACCTCCGCGCGGCGGGGCAGCGCCGGGTCCGGCGAAGCGTCACCGGCCAGAGCCCAGAGCACGCGCGGCGCGACCTGAACGGGGCGCGTGGCCCAGGGGCTGTCGCCGTGTACCTCGACGAACTCGGCGCGTCGCAGCCGGGCGCCGTCCGCGAGCGTGAGCAGCCCCGGGTGCTCGCCGGCGAAGAGGCGGCCGACCGTGGCCGTCCACGGGCGCGTGGCGCTCACATCATCCTGCGCGTAGGCGAGCAGCCGCTGGCGTGCCGGGCTGCGCTCGATGGCCGCCAGCGCCGCCAGCACCTCCGCCTCCGGCCGGCCGAGGGCGGCCCGCCGCGCCAGCGCGGAGAAGCGCGAGCCGTCATCGAGCGATGCGTGGAAGCGCGCGCGCAGTTCGGCGAGGCGGGCAGTGACGTCGTGCGGCGGCGGCGGGGTCGCCTCGGCGGCGAGGCCGGGCAGGGCGGCCAGCAGGCGGTCTACCTCTTCGTCCTCGATGACGAGGCCGGCGAGGTCGCGCGGGGGCCCGGAGGAGAGCCGGCGCTCAAGCGCCTCGGCCTCCAGCACGGCGCTGCCGAACTGCTCCCACGGCTCCACGGACATCGATGCCTCCCGCCACCGCATCGTGAGGCCCAGCGGCGCAAGTTGCCACTACTTTGCAACACCACTGGCGGGGATTGACACGAAACGGGAGAATAGCGACCGCGGGGAAGCATCGGCATCAAATCGATGACCGGGTTCCGCGCGTGCTTGGCCGACGAAGCACCGCGTCAGCGGGCTGTGAAACACAGGCGCCTGTTGGACCCGATTACGCTCGCGATTGTTGACGAGAATGAGATCTTCCGCCGCGGGCTGGTCGCCTGCGTTGAGGGCGACCCCGCCATCCGCATCGCGTACGCAGCATCCGAATCGGGCGCCGGCACGCCGGTTGCCCTGGTGATCGCCTCCGCGGCGGTCGCGGCGGCACAGGCGCTGGGCGTGCCGCTGCTGGTCTGCACCGACGCCCCGCTCCCGGACGCCGTGCGTTCCGTGAACACGGTCATGGGCGTGCTCCCGCGCGCGGCGCTGAAGCCCGCACAGTTGCTCGCCGGCGTCCGCGCCGTGGCCAGCGGCCTGCAGGTGAACCTGCTGGAGGCGCCGGCGACCTCGCTGTCCGAACGGCACGTGGAGGTGCTGCGCCTGCTGGCGCAGGGCGTGGCGACGCGCCAGATCTCGGACCGCCTCGGCTACTCCGAGCGCACGATCAAGCACGCGGTTGCGGAACTGCTGGACGAACTGGGCGCGCACTCCCGCGCCGAGGCCGTCGCGCTGGGCATCCGCCACGGGCTGATCTAGCCGCCCGCAGCCACACCCAGACAGAGCCCCCACCCCCAGCCCTCCCCCGTAAAGGGGGAGGGGGCCAGAGAGCGTGCATCCGTGGGCAGTCGTCGCGATCCCGTGGGGCGCCTCGGGCTGCCCGTCCGTGCTGCGCAGAGGGCAGCGGCGTGACCCCTCGAGGGCCGCGGGCAGAGCGCCGAGGGCAGACGCACTGCACGACTGCCGCGCGGGCTGCCTCGACGGTCCGGGAGGTCGGCACTGGCGGCGGCCCGGACGGCCCTGCCCGCGGTCCGCGTGGCGTGGTGAACTGGCGCACATGGCACAGGGACGTATGTCTGTTTGGATCGACGACGCGAACCCGATCTACCGGCGCGGGCTGACCGCTTGCCTGGAGGCGGAGGGCATCCACGTCGCGGGGGAGTCGGACCGCCTGGCCCGGCGCATTGAGACCGCGGAGGCCACGGCGCTTATCTTCGACGCCAGCGGCGGCCGCCTGGGCGAGGTGGTGAACCTCCAGCGCGGCAG
>JBBDIC010000108.1:9415-16980 GCA_040880625.1 Dehalococcoidia bacterium
GTGCTGCGCCAACTGGCGGAGGGCCACGACACGGGCGAGATCGCGGACACGCTGGCGTACTCCGAGCGCATGGTGAAGCGCATCGTCCATGACCTGCTGGTGAAGATGAACTGCCGCAACCGCGCCCACGCCGTCGCGCTGGCCGTGCGCCACGGGCTGATCTAGGGCCCGGCGATGCTGCACCTGCTGGACGCGACGCTGGAGAACTTCCTGCGTGGGGAGGTCCCCCTCGACGACCGGATCGACGTGGCGTACGAAGCGCCGGACAACGAATGGCGCAGCCGGATCACGCGGCCGACGATCAACCTCTTCGTGTGGGACATCCGCCGCAACCAGGGCGAGGCCCAGGGCGGCATGGACCTGGTGGAGCGCGAGAACGAGCGCTTCCACCGCCCCGTCCCGCCTCGCATCGACTTCCGGTACCTGATCACCACCTGGACCAGCGAGGTGCGCGACGAGCACCAGTTGCTCGGGTCCGTGCTGGTGGCGTGCCTGCGCCAGCCGCTGGTGCCGGCCCCCTACCTGGCGGGCGCGCTGGCGGAGGCGCCGCCCGTCCCGCGACTACAGGTAGCGAAGTGGGACGGCGCGGAGAGCAGCGAGTTCTGGGCGTCCATGGGCGGACAATTGAAGGCCTCCCTGGACGTGATCGTGACGGCCACGGTGGACTCCTCCGTGCTTGTGCCGGCCGGGCCGCCGGTGGTGTCCGTGGGCCTCGGTTCGGAGGTCCGCAACACCGCGAGCAGGAGCGAGCGGGTCCGCGAGGCGGCCCGCAACGGCGTCAACGGCGGTCCGTCCGCGCCGGGCGGGGGGGCCGAATGATCCCCGCGGCCGTCCCGTGTGGTGTCCCCGCCGTGCCTGCCACCGGCCCCCAGGCCGGGCCTAGGCTCGCCGTAAGCGGTAACCGGTGGGAGCACCCCGTTTGGCGAGCGTACTGGTCGGCGAGTTTGGAGCGGTCATGCGCCTCGGCCTCCTCGGAGTGCTGTCGGACGCGAAGATCGCCTGTGTCGCCGAGTCACGTGACTCGCGGCCGCGGGGACTCCTGCGGCGGCTGGACGGGGCGACCGCGGACGTGGTCGTCGTGGACTGGGACGACCGCAGGTACGAGGCAGTCACGGCGTCCGTGCTCGCGCGGCAGCCGGAACTCACGGTCATCGCCTGCTCCAGCGAGCGACTCGCCATGCGGGTCCTCCCGGCGCAGCGGGACCGTCAACCATATGAGTCGAGATTGAGCGCACAGGGGCTCGTGGACGCGGTACAGGCCGCCTCCGCCCGGTAAGGAAGGCAAGATGGCTGTCTATCAGGCACCCGGCGTCTACGTCGAGGAAGTCGAGGGCGGTTCCCGGCCGGTCCAGGGAGTGGCCACCTCGGTGGCGGCCTTCGTTGGTTTCACCGAACGGGCCCCCGAGGGCAACCCGGACGACCCCGATGGCGTCCGCCCGACGCTGGTGACCAACTGGTCCCAGTTCGAGCGGAACTACGGCGGCTTCATTGAAGGCGCCATGCTCCCGCACGCGGTGTACGGCTTCTTCGCCAACGGCGGCGGCCGCTGCTACATCGTGAAGGTCCCGCACCTGGACGGGGACGGCGGCGCGCTGCCGGTGTCCGCCGACGACATGGGCGGGAACGAGGGCCTGCGCACCGGCATCGCCGGCCTGGCGGTGACGGAAGACGTCACCATGGTGGTGGTCCCGGACCTCATCAGCATCGCCCGCGGCGCGGACGGCGCGGTGGACATGGACACGTGGCGCGGCGTGCAGACGGCGCTCATCGGCCACTGCGAGTCCCAGAAGGACCGCATGGCGATCATCGACGCGCCGCCGGGGATGAACCCGCAGCAGGTGCTGGAGTGGCGCACGGAGGCGGGCTTCGACTCCATGTTCGCCACGCTGTACTACCCGCACATCCGGGTGTCGAACCCGCTGGCCAAGCCCTCGAACGACCTGCCGAAGACCGTCACCATCCCGCCCAGCGGCCACATTGCCGGCCTGTGGGCGCGCACGGACGGCATCGGCGTCTGGAAGGCCCCGGCCAACGAGGTCCTGCGCGGCGCACTGGACCTGGACTACCAGATGACCACGGGCGAGCAGGAGATCCTGAACCCGGTGGGCATCAACGCCATCCGCGCCTTCGGTGTGCGTGGCATCCGCGTCTGGGGCGCACGCACCACCTCGTCCGACCCGCTGTGGCGCTACATCAACGTCCGGCGGCTGTTCAACTACATCGAGGACTCGCTGCTCGGCGGGACGCAGTGGATGGTGTTCGAGCCGAACGACGCGAACCTCTGGGCGCGCGGCCGGCGGACGGTGAACGCCTTCCTCCTGGGCCTGTGGCGCCAGGGCGCCATGGTGGGCGCTACGGCGGACCAGGCCTTCTACGTGAAGTGCGACGAAGAGACGAACCCGAAAGAGTCGGTCGACGAGGGCCGCGTGACCATCGAGATCGGCGTCGCGGCGGTGAAGCCGGCCGAGTTCGTGGTCATCCGCATCGCCCAGTGGGCCGGCCCGGGTTCCGAGTAGCAGCAGCGGTCAGCACGACCATCAGCGCGTCCACCAGGACAAGGGGTAACGAACCATGCCAGACCTGTTGACTACGTCTTCCTTCTTCGTCGAGGTCGACGGAGTGACCGTGGCCCAGTTCAAGGAAGCCTCGGGGATCGACTCCGAGACGAACGTGATCGAATACAAGGAGAGCACGGCGGACGGGAAACTCCTGATCCGCAAGGTCCCCGGATCGCCCAAGTGGGCGGACGTGGTGCTGAAGCGCCGCCTGGACGACAGCAAGGCCCTCTGGGAGTGGCGGCAGGTCGTCCTGGACGGCGACATCGACGGCGCGCGCCGCAACGGCTCGCTGGTCATCTACGACTCCATGGGCGCCGAGGTGGCGCGCTGGAACTTCGAGAACGGCTGGCCGTCCCACTGGAAGGGCTCGGACCTCAACGCCGGCTCAGACGAAATCGTGGTGGAGGAACTGACCATCACGCATGAAGGCATGGTGCGCGCATGACACTGCAGACAGAATTCGCGTTCACGCTCCCTCGAGGCTTCGTGGACGACCACGGCACGCTGCATCGCGACGGCGTCATGCGTCTCGCGACGGCGCGCGACGAGATCGAGCCGCTGCGGGACGCGCGCGTCAAGGAGAACGAGGCGTACCTCACGGTCATCGTGCTCTCGCGGACCATGGTGAAACTCGGCGCGCTGGCGCAGGTCACGCCCAAGACGGTCGAGGGGCTCTTCTCCAGCGACCTGGCGTTCCTCCAGGACTTCTACACGCGCATCAACTTCGGCGGGGCCGCGGGCCAGGCGGAGGCGATGCAGGAGCAGGAGGCCCCGCTCCCTTTGGCAGTGGCGGCCGCCGGCGTCTGATGACGTATCCCCAGGAGGACACGTGGGACGAGGTCGCGTACCTCGCCTACCACCTCCACTGGGACATCGAGCGCCTGGTGGACCTGGAGCATGACGACCGCCTGCTGATGGTGAAGAAGGTGGCGGACCTGAACCGGCGCGCGTGGGAGGGGGTGAAGCAACTTGGCTGACCACCCTCCCTTCACCGGCCGCTTCATGTTCGAGGTGGACGGCATCACGATCGGCGCGTTCATGGAGGTCTCCGGCCTGGAGGTCGAAGTGGACATGGCGGACGGCGAGATCAAAGAGGGCGGCCAGAACGAGTACGTCCACCGCATGCCGGGCCGCCTGAAGTGGTCCAACCTGGTCCTGAAGCGCGGGACCACGCAGGACAACGCGCTGTTCGACTGGTTCCGCACCTCGTCCGGCGAGGGCTACGCGGGGCGCCAGGACACGCTGGAGCGGAAACTCGCCGCGCTGGCGATGGTGGACGGGCAGGGAGACATCCTGCGCACGTGGGTGTTCTACGACGCGTTTCCGGTGAAGTGGACCGGGCCGCGATTCGCCGCTTCCTCCACGGAAGTCGCGAGCGAGCAACTGGAAGTCGCCCACCATGGATTCCGGGTCGACATCTGAGCAGGGCCGCCTGACCTACCCGCCGCTGCCGCGTGCCGTGCGCACGCGCGCACCAGGCGGTGGGCCGTCCGTCGCCGCGCCCGCCGGAAGTCCGTTCCCGCACGTCGCCAGGGGACTCCCACGATCCGGGCCGCTGATGCGCGCGCTGCTGCCGCCCGGCCACGGCGACGCCGGCGGCGGGGCGCTGGGCGAACCGGTGCGCCCCTTCCTCCGCTTCCGCCGTCGAGGTCTCCCGCTCGCAGTGCGCTCCCTCGTCCCCTCGCGCCCACTGCACACCCGCGCCATCGAGGCGGGCAGCGCAGGTGCTGCGTCGGCCACGTCGACCACCTCCTTGTCGTCGCCAACATCGATGTCCCGCGCGACTTCGGTCGTGCGTTCCAGCGTGCTCTCGCCTGCGGCGTCCGGTGCCCCCGCATCGCAGGTATCGGGGTCCTCGCGGCCGGGGGCTGGGCGTGCGACTGCCTCGCCGTCCCTCGCGGGCACGCCTAGCGGGACGGGCGCGCCGCCGTCCGCTGCACCGCCAGCCAGCGGATCGACGATCGGCTCTGCCATGCGTGACGTCGCGCCGCCGCTGGCGTTCGACGCTGGCGCGGGGCAGGGCATCGCCCGCTCATCGAGCGCGCCGCCTGGCTCGGGCCGTGCCGTGTCGCCGCGATTGCCCTCGGACGCCGGGCGCACCCCAGCCGCCGGCACGCCATCCCCCACGACGCAGCGAGCGCCGCAACCGTCGCGCCCCGCGCCGCTCGCACCGCCAGCGTCCTCCACGACGATCCGCAGCGAGGCGAACCGAGGCCGCCGCGCAATCGTGACCACCTCGTCGCCCGCTCCGCGGCCCGCGCCTGCGATCACGACGCGCCCCACCTCGGAGGCCGGCACGCCGCCGCCGCCGCCCGCACGCCGTCGAACGCGCATCGAAGAGGTCACGCCCGCGCGAGCCTCCACCCCGCGCGCGCCATCGACGACGGGGCAGGCATCGAGTGCAAGCGGGGTGTCGCCCTCCGCCACCTCGTCGCGCGCCACGACCGGCCGTCGCGCGCCCGAGGTCTCGTACGGACGGCCGACCAGCGCCGACGCCGGCACGACGTCGCGTGAGGCAGTCGAGTCCTCGAGCACCAGGCCGACGGAGCGCGTCGCGGGTGACCTCGACGCTCCGGCGTCGGCAGGCGCTGCGGCCGCGGCACCCCCGGTCCCGGCGGTCGACCTCGACCAGGCGGCGCTGGAGGGCAGCCTCGCGCGCCTCGCGACGATGCGGGGGCGACTCCAGCGGCGCGCGTGGGAAGCCCCGTCGATCCCCTCGTTGCGCACGCTGGGGACGCTGCCTCCGATCACGCGGATGCGCGCGGCGAGCCCGGCGGATGCGCTGCGCCTCCACGGCGGCACGCTCCCGGACCTCGTCGCGCCGCCGTCCGGACTGTCGATCGGCCGACGCGAGGCTGCATCGATGCCTGCGACGGCATCGGCGGCTGGTGCGCCGCCGAAGGCGCCCTCGCCATCGACGCCGACGGCGGCGGCGGCTGAGGCAGCGTCGCGACCGCCGTCCGGCGCGAGCGAGGCCGCGCGTCCCGCCCCTGCCAGGACCGACGCCAGACGATCCGCACCCGTCGCGGCTGAGGGGTCTCCGTCAGCCGCGCGCGCGGCGGAGGTGGGCGGAACGGCTCCCGCGAGTGGCGCGATGCCTGCCGTGCGGAGCGCGACGAACTCGGACGCTCTCGGCACCTCGAATCCCTCGACTGTCTCGGACTCGACGCCTCGACGGGCGAGCGTGGCGGACGGCCCGGCGGGGCGGACATCTGAGGCTGGCGGCCGCGCGTCCCTCGATACAGCGCATGCGGCGTCCGTGCCCTTGGGCGGCGTCGAGGTCGCGCGCGCGACGCAGGCCGCCGATGACGCGCGGGCAACCTCGCCGAACGTCCTTACCTCAACCGATCCATCCGTCTCCGGCGCGGCCGCGCCGGAGACACGCGCGACGACATCGAACCAGCGGCCGACGTTCGAGGGCGACATGTTCGCCCTCCGGCGCCTGAGCACCCTCGGCGTCGCCGCGCTGCGAGATGCGGTGAGCCGCGCGGCCGACCAGCCGGCGGCAGCCCTCGGACGCCCCGTCGCGCCCGTCGATGCGGGCGGTGCGCCCGTCCGAGGAGCGATGACGATCGCGGGGACGGGTGGTGCTCCCGCATCGAGCGCGGCCGCGCCGAAGCCGGACACCGCGGCGGCAGCGCTCCACAGCGTGCCACCGAATGACTCGACGCCGCCGGCGCAGCGCTCGTCGGTCGCACCACACGAGGCCACGCCCCCATCGACGCCCACGGTCGTGTCCGCATCTGCGCCGACGTCCGCCTCCGCGTCGAGCGCCCAGCACGCACTGGCGGCCACGTCGGACATCGCACGCGCGCAGGGTGTCGAGGCTGCTCGGTCGGCGGCGGACGCGTCCTCCGCGCTTGTCGAGGACGGCGCGCCGAGTGCAGGCGTCGATGCGCGACAGCGCCAGGCCGATGGGCCATCGCCCCCACCGGCGCCCTCGCCGCAGGACTTCGCGCGGCGGATCGCGGACGGCCTGACCGTCGAGCCTGCCGCGGGCGACGGGAGTGCCGCGGGCGCGCTCGCCGCTCCACACGTAAACGCGGGCCACGTCGCGCGCATGTCCTCGACCGATGGCGGTGGGGGCGTGGCGCATTCGAGCGAGACGCAGGCCGACCGGTCCGCATCGTCTGGCCCGTCGAGTACAGCGGCCAGCGGGCCGTCCAGCGGAGACTCCACTGCGACGCCCACCTCGGAGGCTCCGCGCGAACCAGGCATCGGACGCGGGCTGGACCTGCCACGCGCCGCCCCACCGGTCGAGGACCGTCCAGCCGCCCGCGCCGTCGATGCTCCGGCGACGGGCGGGGCGGCTTCCCTGTCCGTGGCACCGGCGGGGTTCGTCGCGTCGCGCAGCGTCGAGGGAGGCGCGGGACGCCCGGCGCGAGCGTCCGACGGTGCGACGGCGCGCACGCCTGACGTCGCGAACGCCGCCACGGTTGTGGACCTCGTGGCGCGGCGCGCGGAACGTTTCGTGGAGCGCGCGGCCGAGGCCTCGGATGGCACGTCCAGCACTCGTGGCTCCTCGACGCCGCACGCCCGAGGGGGGACGGCGGGGACACACCCCGCCTCGGCCACGCCGGTGCCGGTGCCGCCCGCGGCGCGCTCGATGGCCACCAGCGCGCACGCAGGCGGCGCGCGGGGCAGGATGGCGCTCCCGCGCGGCGCGCGACGGATCGCGGACGCGGGCGGCGCATCGAGCGCCACCAAGCACTCGACGCAGCGCGCCGGCGTGGGCGCCGCGTCGTCACTGCCGGTGGGACGCCTCGCCGCGTGGTCTGGCGAGGGCGGGGCGTCGAGATCCGCGCGAAGAATCGGCGTCTCACGTCCGGCTGTCCGAGTGGGGGCGGGGAGCGCGTTCGGTCCTGCCGCAGACATGGGTTTCCGAACGAGTGCTGGCCCTGGCGTCACCGCCACGCTTCGCGCTGGCGCGACGGCGACCGCGTTCGCAGGCCGGACTGCCGGGTTCGCCCGCAGTCTCGGAGCGTGGCGACCGGCTGCCGAGGCGGG
>JBBDIC010000109.1:0-2726 GCA_040880625.1 Dehalococcoidia bacterium
CCTCGCCTCCACACGCCGTGCCCTGCTGTCCACGCGCGTGGGGACAAGTCACGCGCAACGCTGTTGATGCCTACCGTTGAGGTGAGGGCCCAGCGGGCGGATAGTCCAGACCCGGGTTCCCGCACCCGCATCGCCGCCCACCCAACCCCCTCCCCCACGAGAGCGCTGGACGCATCTGATGAAGTGCCCCTTCTGTGGCCATGACAATTCCAGGGTGCTGGACTCCCGCACGGCGGAGGCCGGCATCCGCCGCCGCCGCAAGTGCGAGGCCTGCGACGATCGCTTCACGACATACGAGCAGGTCCAGCGCGCCGTGGTGATGATCGCCAAGAAGGACGGCCGCCGCGAAGAGTTCAACCGCGAGAAGTTGCTCTCCGGCCTGCGCATCGCCGCCCGCAAGCGGCCCCTGCCCGCGGGCGCCGTCGAGGCAATCGTGGAGGACATCGAGCATCGGCTGATGGGCTCCAACCGCAGCGAGGTGCCCAGCCGCGTGATCGGCGAGATGGCGATCAACCGCCTCAAGGGCCTGGACCCCATCGCCTACATTCGCTTCGCGTCGGTCTACCACCAGTTCGTCTCGCTGAACGAGATGCTGGAAGAACTGACCCGCATCGCGAATAGCGGCCCGTTCGCCCTGGCTCCCGAGCAGGCCAAGTTGTTCGAGGATGACCTGGACGCCCTCATCCGCGGCGAAGCAGCGCGGCCCGTGCCGGCCGACACCACCGACCCCACGGACGCCCTCGACGCCCCGCCCGCACCGGCGGCCGCTGTCCTCGACGCTATCGAGGTGGAGACAGCCGCGTCGGCGCTCGCGGAGGTGGAGCGGGCCCCCGTGTCCCTCGAAGCCCACCGGATCGCCATCCGGTAGCACCACCCTCGCCACAGACCGCGCCCCACCACCAGGACGCCCGCCAACACCCGCCCGGCGGGCGTCTCTGCGTCCGGACGCGGTGCTGCGTGGAGCCGCCCTCGCTCAATTTTCGCCAACGCCAGACGACCGTATGACTTGACAGACGTGATGACGCCGGTCTATCACTCGCGGGAATTTTGCCGGACACACGTTCGTATTGAGGTGGTGTGATGCGCTCCCGACTCCCCCGGGGCATCGCGGTTGGCGTTGCCTTGTTCTCGTCCACGTTGCTGATGATCGGTCACGCCGACGGCACCGGCGCCGTACTCGTCACCGTTACTCCCGAGGCGGTCGCGATCACCATCACCGGAGGGGAAGTCGCCTTCGGCGGGCCGTACTCCTCCGGAGCGTCCGTACGCGCACACCCGCAGCCATCGGTGCAGAACGCTTCGCCGCCCACGGTCTCCAACACCGGCAACGTCGCCGTCACCTACCTCGACGTGTCGTTCGTCGGGCCGAGCGGCGAGGAGGCGACGTGCGACGGCGGAGAGGGCGCCTGGGCCGCGCACGCATCGTCCCCGGCGCCGGACCGCTTCACGATGAAGGCGTGGGCGAGCACGAACACCGCGCTCGGCACCTTCAACGACAACGCCGAGGCGGTGATGCCCGGCGTCGGCACCGGGAACATCCTCAGCGTCGAGTCGCTCGCGCCGGCGGAGGCGATGCCGCTGCTGCTCGAACTGCGCATGCCCAGCCCGGCGGTCGTCGGCGGCGAGGGCTGCTCGATCGGCCTCGCCGTCACCGCCGCCGCAATCCCGGAGTAGGCGTGCGTAGCCTGCGCGCAGCGGCGGCCGCCGCTGCCGTCGCGCTCCTGCTGCTCGCCATCGTCGCGACGCCAGCCTCGTCGCAGGAGGTCGCGATCACGCCCGCGGCGGTCTCGGTCGACACGCCGCTGCCGCGCGGGGGCGAGGCGGCGCTGCCGGCGGTCGTCGTCCGCAACCGTGGTTCGAGCGCCATCCCGATCCGCATGAGCGCCATCGGCGAGAACGCCGCGGTCGCCGCGTGGGCGCGCTTCGGGCCGGACGCCTTCGACCTCGATCCCGGCGAGTCGCGCCTGGTCGAGGTGTACCTCGACATCCCTCGCGACGCGGCGCTGGAGACGCACCGGCTGCTGCTGCGCGCGGCGATCCCCACCGACACGGGCAGCGGCGGCGTGCGGCTCTCGGTCAGCCTCGCCGTCGCCTCGGCGATCGAGTTCGAGGTGGGCGAGGCGGTGGCGACGGGCGCAGGGCCGTGGATGCGGTACGGGCTGCCGCTGCTGCTCGGAATCGCCGGTGGCGCGCTGACGGTCGTGGGGGTGCCGGGGCTCTGGAGGTCGCTGCGCCGCCTCGCCTCGCTCCGCCTGCGCGCACCGTCCTTGCCTGGGCTGCGCCGCAACGCCGCGCCGCCGCTCAAGCGGCATCCCGACGTCGAGCGCGCGGTCGAGGCCTTGCTCGCAGAGGTGCGCGCGATCCTCGGAGCGCGGTTCGTCGCGATGTACCTCGAAGGCTCACTCGCTGGCGGCGGCTTCGCGCCCCCGCGCAGCGACATCGACGTCGTCGTGGTGACGGAGGGCGACCTGCCGCTCGAGGTCGTCGCGGCGCTGGCGGCGATGCACGCGCGGCTCTCCTTCGACGTGCCATGGGGCGACGAACTCGAGGTGTCCTACCTGCCCCGCGAGGTCGTGCGCCGCCACGACCCCACCCACGTCGAGCACCCGCGGATCGGCCGCTACGAGGGACTCACGGTGCAGGAGCACGGTCGCGAGTGGGACATCCACCGCCGCATCCTGCGCGAGCGCGGCATCACCGTCGCCGGCCCGCCCCCGGCCGACCTC
>JBBDIC010000110.1:0-1400 GCA_040880625.1 Dehalococcoidia bacterium
TCAACGAGGTGCGCCGCCAGTTCCGCGAGAAGCCGGGCATCATGGACGGCTCGGAACAGCCGGACCCGGCGCTGGCCGTGGCGATCGCCACGGACGGCGCGATCCGCGAGATGATCGTCCCGGGCACACTCGCCGTGGTCGTCCCGATCGCGGTCGGGTTCTTCATCGGCCCGGAGGCGCTCGGTGGGCTGCTCGTCGGCTCGATCGGAGCGGGCTCGCTGCTGGCGCTGATGATGGCGAACGCCGGCGGCGCGTGGGACAACGCGAAGAAGTACATCGAGACGGGCAAGCACGGCGGGAAGGGCTCGGAGGCGCACAAGGCCGCCGTCACGGGCGACACCGTCGGCGACCCCTTCAAGGACACCTCCGGCCCGGCGCTGAACATCCTCCTGAAGTTGATGGCCATCGTCGCCGTCGTCTTCGGACCGCTGTTTCTCGGCTAGGCGGCCCTTCGAGGCGCAACGAGACGGCCCCGCGCGAGCGGGGCCGTCTGCGTGTGCGCGGGTGGGTGGCGGTACAATCGACGCTCGGCGGTACGGAGCGCACTCATGACGATCGAGCATCTCCTCCTGCGCATCTCCGTGGATCCGGACATCTCATTCGGGCGGCCGTGCGTCCGCGGTACCCGGATCTGGGTGTCGCTCGTCCTCGACTGGCTGGCCGCCGGCTGGACGACGGCGGATGTCCTGCGCGACTACCCGCAGCTCACGGAGCAGGATGTCCGCGCGTGCATCGCCTACGCGGCCGAGATCGCGCGCGACCGGTACCTTGAGGTGCCCGGGCCGGCGTGAGGCTCAAACTCGACGAGAATCTCGGTGACCGTGTGCGCCGGATGCTTCAGGACGCTGGCCACGACGCATCCACGGTGCTTGAGCAGGGACTGAGCGGCGCCTCGGACCGGTCTCTAATCGATCTGCGTCGCGGCGAGGGCCGTTGCCTCGTGACGCTCGACATTGGCTTTGCGAACGCGCTGTCGTTCAACCCCCGGACGACGCGGGGATCGTGGTCCTGCGGCTCCCTCCCCGGCCGGTCCCCGCCGATCTCGACCGCGCGGTGCTGACGCTGGTCGACGGTCTGGCCGGACGCAGCGCTGAGGGCAGGCTGTGGATCGTTCAGCGTGGAGCGATCCGCGAGCATCAACCGCGTGACGTGTCGGAGGATCGTCCCGACTAGGTCCACGCCCGCTAGTAGTCGTCGTCTGGGTCGAAGCCGAGCATCTGGCGCGTGGCCGCCAGGAACGGGTTCTGGCGCGCCTCCACGTCGATGGTGGTCTGCTCGCCGTGGCCGGGGAGGACGGCCGTCTCCGGCGGCAGCGTGAGCAGGTGCGCGCGGATGCTGCGGATGAGGGCGTTCCCGTCCGAGCCGGGGAAGTCGAAGCGGCCGATGGAGCCCTGGAAGAG
>JBBDIC010000110.1:1500-13228 GCA_040880625.1 Dehalococcoidia bacterium
CATCCCATCGCGCGCACCATGGGCTCCCTGGCCGTGGCCACCTCGATGGGGGCGGGGCGCGAACTGCGCGTCCGACCGGCGCGGCGCATCGACCTGCTGGCGCACTTCTCCGGCGCGTTCGACCTGGCGGAGGACCAGCGCCCCGGGCACGCCGCGCGCGTCGCCTACCTCGGCTCGCGTGTCGCGGAGGCGCTGCACCTGGGCCCGGAGGAGCAGGCGCGCGTGCTGCACGTAGGCCTGCTGCACGACAGCGGCCTGGGGCTGCGCGCGGAGGGGATGGAGGCGGACGCGGCGGCATGGGTCGCGCGGCGCTTCGGCCTGGAGGCGCAGATCGAGGAGGCTGTGCGCGCCACTAGCGAGCGCTGGGACGGCCGCGGCCGGCCGCTCGGGCTGTCCGGCACGGAGATCCCGGTGGAGGCGCTGTGCGTCAGCGCCGCCCACTGGGCGTGCGAGTTCGCGGATCACGTGGACCATCCGCTGCGCGCGCGGGCCAGCCTACAGCGCGCCCACGAGTCAGAACTGATCCCGATCGTGGGCGCGAAGGTGGCGGAGGCGCTGCGCGACGTGCTGCGCGAGGACGAGACGTGGCTGGCCGTCTTCGGCGACGACATCGCCGGGCTGGTCGCGCGCCTGGGCGTCGGCGAGGGGAAGCCCTCGCGGCGGCGCGTGGAGGAGGCGACCGAGGCGATGGGCGCGGTCATCGACGCCGCGGTGCGCGAACCGGGCCGCGCGTTCGCCGTAGCGGCGGTGTCGCGCGCGCTGGGCGCGCAACTGGGCCTCTCCGAGGGCGCGTGCGAGATGCTGGCGGTGGCCGGGCATCTGCTGGACATCGGCCAACTCGGGGTGCCGCGCACGATCCTCGGGAAGCCCTCGATCCTGACGGTGGACGAGATGGAACTCATGCGCCGCCATCCCGGCGTCGGCGGGCGGCTGGTCGCCGGCGTCCCCGGCTTCGAGGACGTCGCGGACTGGCTGGAGCAGCACCACGAACGCCCGGACGGCCGCGGCTACCCGGAGATGCTGGCGGACGACGAACTGCCGCTCCCGCCTCGGATCCTGGCGGTCGCGGACACGTACTGGGCGCTGCGCGCGCACCGGCCGTACCGCGCGGCGTACGAGGCGCAGCACGCGCTGGAGACGCTGCACGCGGGCGCGGGCAAGCAGTTCGACGCTGAGGTGGTGGAGGCGCTGCCGGCGGCGCTGGAAGTCGCAGACCTGGTGCTGGCGCAGCGCGAACTGGGGCTCGCTGAGGGCCTTGCCGGGGACGCTGCGGGGGGTCCGGCAGCGGGCGGCAAGGAGCCGCTGGACCTGGCGGACGCGCGCCGCTAGATCCGCTGGAAGCGGTCCACGTCCAGCACGAAGACGATCGCGCCGCCCACGCGCACCTCGATGGGCTCGGCGGAGAACGAGCCGTCGCCGATGAACGGGAGCGTCTGGACGGGGACGAACTCCTTGCGGGCGTGGCAGATCTCGGTCACCAGCGCCAGCACGCCGTCCACCTGGCCCTCCGAGACGCCGGAGAACACCGTGACGTTGCCGCGGCGCAGGAAGCCGCCGGTGGAGCCGATCTTGGTGACCGGAAAGCCCTGCTCTACGAGGCCGGCCATCAACTGGTCGGCGTCCGTGTCGGACACGATCATCATCACGAGTTTCGTCGGATCGGTTCGTTCGACCACGGCTAGGTCCTCTCTGGCTGCATCGTCGAGACGACGGTGACCGCGGGTTCGTGTGCGCGGGCTGCCAGGAGGACAGCGACAGCGGCGCCGATGGCCGCCCCGATCAGGATCGCTGCCAGCAGGTTCATGCCGCCCCCAACCTCCACCGCCCGGTGCGCACATCTTACGCACGGCAACGCCCCGGCGGCACCCCGCCCGCACGTTTGAGGGCACCCGGAGCCGATGCTACGCTCGGCACCCCTCGACGGATCACCTTGATCGCCAGCGATCACCCGCGACGGCCATGACTGGAGCCCCTGTGACCGATCCCGCGCACGCCGATGCGCCGGCCTCCGGCATGAAGGCCGACCTGGAGACGATCACCTCGCTCGCGAAGCGTCGAGGGTTCGTGTACCCGTCCGCGGAGATCTACGGCGGCTTCGCCGCGGCCTACGACTACGGCCCACTGGGCGTCGAGATGCGGCGCAACATCCGCAACCTCTGGTGGCGCTCGATGGTGCAGGAGCGCGACGACATCGTGGGGATCGAGGCGGCGATCATCACGAACCCGGCGGTGTGGTCCGCCTCGGGGCACCTTTCCAACTTCACGGATCCCCTCGTGGAATGCCGCGAGTGCCAGGGCCGCTTCCGCGCCGACCACCTGGAGGACGACCGCTGCCCCAACTGCGGCAAGAGCGGCACCATGGGCGAGGCGCGCCAGTTCAACATGATGCTCTCCACCATCGTGGGACCGGTGGCCGACGAGAGCGGGCGCGCCTACCTGCGGCCGGAGACGGCGCAGGGCATGTTCGTCAACTTCGAGAACGTCCAGACCACCTCCCGCAAACGCCTCCCGTTCGGGATCGCCCAGATCGGCAAGTCGTTCCGGAACGAGATCACGGTCAAGCAGTTCATCTTCCGCACGCGCGAGTTCGAGCAGATGGAGATGGAGTTCTTCTGCCACCCGGACACGTCGCTGGACTGGCACACGTACTGGAAGAAGGAGCGCCTGCGCTGGCACTACAGCCTGGGCATGCGCCCGCAACATCTGCGCCTGCGCGACCACACGCCGGACGAACTCTCGCACTACTCGAGCGCCACGGCGGACATCGAGGTGCACTACAAGTGGGGCTGGGGCGAACTGGAGGGCATCGCGCACCGCGGCGACTTTGACCTGACGCAGCACGCGACGCACTCCGGTAAGAAACTCACCTACCTCGACCCGGAGACCAACCAGCACATCGTCCCCCACGTGGTGGAGCCGGCGGTGGGCGTGGACCGCATCATGCTCACGCTGCTCCTGGACGCCTACGACGAGGAGGAGGTGGAGGGCGAGAAGCGCGTCGTCCTGCGCCTCGCGCCGGAGGTGGCGCCGGTGACGGTGGCGGTGCTGCCGCTCTCGAAGAAGGACACGCTGGAACCGACGGCGCGACGCGTGAGCGCCATGCTCCGCCGCGACTTCCGAGTCCAGTACGACGACACGCAGTCCATCGGGCGGCGCTATCGGCGCCAGGACGAGATCGGGACGCCGCTGTGCGTGACGGTGGACTTCGACAGCCTGGAGGACGACGCCGTCACGATCCGCGAGCGCGACTCGATGCAGCAGATCCGCGTGCCCATCGCCGGCCTCGTGGACGCGGTGCGCGAGCGCATCGAGGCGTTGCGGCCCGCCGTCCCGTCGTTCGACGACATCGAGGTCTAGCCGGCCGCGCTGCGGCCTAGGAAGCGGGCCCTATGGCCTCTCGCCCACGCCTGCGGGCGCTGCACACCTCGGATGTCCACCTCGGCGCGTACGACTCGTCGCGGGTGGATGCCCGGCGCGACGAACTGGAGGCGGGCTTCCGCCGCGTGATCGACGTCGCGCTGGCCGAAGAGGTCGACCTGCTGCTGATCGCCGGGGACTTCTTCGACAACGCGCGCGTGCGGCAGGAGACGCTGGAGTTCGCGGCGCACGAGATCGCGCGCCTCGAACGTCCCGTGGTGATCGGGCCGGGCAACCACGACCACGTAGGCCCGGGGTCCGTGTACGACCGCTTTGACATGACCTCCGTGGCGCAGAACCTCACCATCATGCGCACGCCCGAGGGCGAGACGGTCGCCCTCGACGGTCTCGAGGCGGAGGTGTGGGGGAAGTCGCACACCGAGACCGTGTTCGACTTCGCGCCGTTCGAGGGGGCGCCGCCTCGCGGTGACGCGCCGTGGCAGATCGGCATCGCGCACGGACATTACATCCACCCGGATGCGCTGATGCACCACTCGTTCCACATCCGCGAGCAGCACCTGACCGCCGCCGAGCGCGACTACGTGGCCCTGGGCCACTGGGAGCGCATGACGCGCGTCTCTGCGGGTGAACTCGGCCTCGCGGCCTACTCCGGCGCGCCGGAAGCGCTCTCGGGGCAGGCCGGCGGCCACGTGCTGGTGGTGGACTTCCTGGAGGACGGCGACGTGCGCCTGACGGCCGTCCCGCTCGTGGAGGGCGACGCGCGCATCGCGCACGACGACCTGCCGCTGCTCCACGGTCTGTAGGCCGCCGCCGTGCCGCCGGAAGGACTGCAGATCCGGCCGGCAGGCGCCGGCGACGCCTCGCGGATCGCTTCCATCCACGTACGCTCGAAGTGCAGCGCGTACCGGGACTTCATGCCGGCGGACTACCTCGCGAGTCTCGACCAGGACGGCCATCGCATCGAGCGCTGGCAGCCGTACTTCGCCGCCGGTCACCCAGAGAACCGCGCGTGGATGGCGTTCGTCGAGGGCATTCCCGCCGGCTTCGTCGCCCTCGAACGGCCGAGCGACGAGGGTGTCGAGGCCGCGCCGCCCGGCTACGTCTTCCTGCACCAGATCCACGCCGCCCCGGAGTTCCGAGGGCGCGGTCTGGGCGCTGCGCTCCTCCGCACCGCGGTCGCGCACGCCTCGGACGCCGGGGCGCGCGGGGTGGCCCTCTGGACGAACGAGCACAACGAGGTGGCTCGGGCATTCTACGAGCGGATGGGCTGGCGCCTCGACGGCGCGGAGGCGGACGTGGAGTACCGGTGGGCGGGCCCGCCGTTCACGGCGCGGAACGTGCGCTACGTGCTGAGCCTTTCTCCTCGTCCATCCTGAGCCCCGTCGGAGGGTGTCAGGCGCAGCGCGCGCCCACGACTCGCTCGCGAGCATCGATGTGGCGCCGGACCCTGTAGGCGGCGCTGCGCGCCGCGGACCCCCATCCCAACCTTCCCCCGTAAAGGGGGAAGGGGCCAGAAGGGACGCACGCGCTCGTCCACCCCGCCCACCGTGAGCGTTCTTCCCGCTCACCTGAGCCTGTCGAAGGGGCGAGCGGGGCGACAAGGCCCGCCGACGATCTGCGGGCGCGCTTCAGCGTGAGCGGGACGGGGCGCGGACACGAAACGGCCGCCCCGCGGGCGGCCGTCGTCGATCTCGGGCGGGGCGGGCGGCTACGGGACCTTGGCGCGCGCGGCGTCCTTGTCCGTGTACCAGAGTTTGTTGATTTCGATGAAGGCCCGCTGGTCGTCGGGGGTGTCGTCCTCGGCGAAGATGGCGGAGACGGGGCAGGCCGGCTCGCAGGCGCCGCAGTCAATGCACTCGTCCGGATCGATGTAGAGCAGCTTGTCGACGCCCTCTTCGAAGTGGATGCAGTCCACGGGGCACACGTCCACGCAGGACTGATCCATCGTGTCGATGCACGGCTGAGTGATGATGTAGGTCATGTGACCGCTTTCCTTCCAGGAGGCCCCTGCCCGTCCTCGGGACTATAGGAGTATCCGCGAGGTTGGGACAACCGACGAGGAGCGGGGCAGCGGCGCTCTCGTCTGACGATCTGGCTCACCGCCGCCAGACCTGCCACCAGCGCTTCCGTTGCCGCCGATCCGCCTCGGCGGCCTGTTTCGCGCGGTCGATCTCCGCCCGTGCCTCGTCCAGCGCGTAGGACATGCGGTTGCGGAGCATGACGGGGTGCTGGACCAGGTCCATCGCCACGCCGGGGTCCTCCGCCGTCTCGGGATAGAGCGACGTCAGCGTGTCGGCGAAGCGCGGCACCATGGAGCGGCCGCCCGAGAGCGCGAACTGCTTGAGTTCGTTGCCGGCGCCCAGCAGCGCCTCCCCGAGGCGGATCACCTGGTATGGCGACGCCTCCAGTTCCACCACCGCCTGGTTCAGCCGCGGCACGATCTCGTCATGGATCGCCTGCAACCCCAGGTCGTGCTTCTGCAGCGTCTCCGGGTCCGTCTCCGACCCGGGACGGCCGAGGTGGTAGACGGTGGCCAGGTAGACGATGCGGGCGTCCTCGGAACGAAGTTGGAGGCGAGTCATGGGGCGAGCGTAGCGCTCGGCGGCGCAGCGGGGGCGTCAGCGCCCCGTGACGCGCCGTGCCACCGAGGTCAGCCCGAGGGCGACCATGCCGAGGAGCAGGATCGGCAGCAGGAGGTCCACCACCTCGATGGCGGGGAGCGGCTGCTGGCCGGCGGCGGCGGGCGCCGGCCCCGCGCCACCCTCCGGCGCTGCGGCGAGCGTCATGTCCTCGAGGGTGTAGTAGTCACCGAGATGGAGCGTGGGCCGCACGAAGGCGGCACGCCCAGCCTCGTCCACGAGCGTGACCACGGCGAGATCCTGGTAGCAGGGCGCGGGATCGAGCGGCGTGTTGTCGGCGGCGTGCGACCCGACCGGGACGTAGGCAGTATCGACCTCCCAGACGAGGCTCCCGCACGCGACGCCGTCGACGTACGCCGTGAGATCGAGGTCGGACGGGCCGGCGACATTCGGCAGTTCTACCGTGAACGCCGGCCCGCCGAGCGTCGTCGGCCGCGGGTTGAGCGCGGTCAACGTGAGCGTCAGTCCCGGGACGAGGGCCGGCTGCTGTTGCAGCAGGCTGTGGCCGTCCGGTACGAGGTCGACCGTGCGGCCGGCGTCACGGCACGCCTCGGGCGTCCCGGCCGCACCAACGACGAGCGTGCGCTCCCCGGCCGCGAGGTCGATGCGGCCACAGTCGTCCGCGCCGACACGCGCTGTGAGCGCGGGGAAGTGCCCCGCCTGGTCCGCCGACACATCGAGCTCGATCGTGAACGGTGCGACCTCGGGCGTCTGGCCCGCGGCGGGGGTCGCCAGCGCCGCCACGGCGAGGGCGACGAGCAAGGCGATGGCGGAGGGGAGGCGTAGCGCGTGCGGCATGCCAGCACGCTACCGGCCGGCAGCGGTACGAATGTTATCGGTGTGTGCAGATTAGTCGGCGCAGGATCGATCGCTCGTTCCCTCAAAGGCCGGTACGGCACGCTGGTCGGCTTCCGCGCGGGTTTCCGCTGGCCCGTTCGCATCGATGTCGTCGATCAACCAGGACATCTCGGCGATCTCACGACGTTGTGCCTCGCTGATCTCGATGGCGAGTTCACAGACTCGGACATCGTCAATCTGCGAGCGTTCGCTCGTGAGGATCGCGATGGAGTGGTGCGGGATCATCGCGCTCATGTAGGACGTGTCATCGACAGTCGTCTGGCTGCGAACGAGAAACAAGGCTACCGCGAAGACGAGCACACCTCCGATAGCGATTCCAACGTTCAGGCGCGTGTTCCGGTACATGCTGAGCATGAAGCCCAGCATGATGATCGCCATCGACGCGCCCATGAGCAGGGCCATGTAGGTCCGCGTCTCGCTCCACCGCACGTGGTCCCAGGCAAAGGTATTCAGGTACATGAGGATGAACATGACGACCGTCGCGGTCGCCACCATCGCAGCGAAACGCACATAGCTCATACGCATCTCGTGCGACTTATTCGGTGACTCGTGCATCGGGAACTCCAATCGGCGAGGCCTCGGCGCCGCGAGAGAGGAGGGCGCCGGTCGGACTCCGATCAGACTCAGGCGAACGCCATTACATCCGCGCAAGATTGCGCGTGATCGTGAGGAACTCGTGCGCCTTCGAGTCGGGGCTAGCGGCGAACGCCGTCCCGCTACACGGCGGCCTTGCGCTTCGCCGCCGGTCGCGCGGGCTTGCGGCCGTTGGAGGTCGCAGTGGCCTGCTTCTTCGCGGGCGTCTTGGTCGGCGGCGCCTGCTTGCCCAGCATCCGGCGCAGGAACTGGCCGGTCATCGATCCTTCGCAGGCGGCGACGGCCTCCGGGGTGCCTGCCGCCAGCAGCAGGCCGCCGCGCGCGCCGCCGTAGGGGCCGAGGTCGATGACCCAGTCGGCGTTCTTGATGACGTCCAGGTGGTGTTCGATCACGACGACGGTGTTGCCGCCGTCCACGAGGCGCTGGAGGACGTGCAGGAGCGCCTCCACGTCCGAGAAGGAGAGGCCGGTGGTGGGCTCGTCCAGGATGTAGGCGGTGCGGCCGGTGCTGCGCTTGCTGAGTTCCGTGGCGAGTTTGATGCGCTGGGCCTCGCCGCCGCTGAGCGTGGTGGCGGGCTGGCCGAGGCGTATGTAGCCCAGGCCCACGTCGCGCAGGGTCTCCAGTTTGCGACGCGGCCCCGGGAACGCCTCGAAGTAGTCGATCGCCTCGGTGACGGTCATCTTCAGGACCTCGGCGATGTTCTTGCCGCGGAAGAGGATCTCCATCGCCTCGCGGTTGTAGCGGTCGCCCTTGCAGACCTCGCAGGGGACGGTGACGTCCGGGAGGAACTGCATCTCGATCAGGTTGTAGCCGTCGCCCTTGCACGCCTCGCAGCGTCCGCCCTTCACGTTGAAGGAGAAGCGGCCGGGGCCGTAGCCGCGCGCCTTCGCCTCCGGGTTCTGGGCGAAGAGGTCGCGGATCTGCGTGAACAGGCCCGTGTACGTCGCCGGATTCGACCGCGGCGTGCGGCCGATCGGCGCCTGGTCGATGACCACGGCCTTGTCGAGGTAGCCGACGCCGGTGATGCGCTCGTGGGCGCCGGGCTTGTCGCGCGCGCCGTTCAGTTCGTGCGCCAGCGCCTTCGACAGGATCTGGTTCACCAGCGAGGACTTCCCCGATCCGGAGACGCCGGTCACGGCGATGAACGTCCCCAGCGGGAACTCCACGGTGAGGCCCTTGAGGTTGTTCTCGCGCGCATCGTGGACCGTGAGCATGTTGCCGTTGCCGCTGCGGCGCTGCTCCGGCATGGGGATCGAGCGCCGGCCGGACAGGTACGCGCCGGTGAGCGAGTCCTTTGACTTCTTGACCTTCGCCGGCGGGCCGAACGCGATGACGTGGCCGCCGTGCTCGCCCGCGCCCGGGCCGATGTCGATCAGGTGGTCCGCCGCCATCATCATCGCCTCGTCGTGCTCCACGACGAGCACGGTGTTGCCGAGGTCGCGCAGGCGCGTGAGCGTGCGGATCAGGCGTTCGTTGTCGATCGGGTGCAGGCCCACGCTCGGCTCGTCGCAGACGTAGAGGACGCCCATCAGCGCGGAGCCGATCTGCGTGGCGAGGCGGATGCGCTGGCCCTCGCCGCCGGAGAGCGTGCCGGCCGCGCGGTCCAGCGTGAGGTACTCCAGGCCCACATCCCGCAGGAAGACCAGGCGGCCCTCGATCTCCTGCAGGATCTGGCGGCCGATGGCGAACTGCCGCTCGGAGAGGGCGCCGGTGCCCTCGTCGCGCAGGCGCTCCACCCACGGCAGCGCCTCCGCCACGGACATCCGCACGGCGTCCAGGATCGAGCGCTCGTCGATGAAGACGTGCAGCACCTCTGGTTTCAGGCGCGCGCCGCTACAGGTGGCGCAGGGGACGGCGAGCATGTAGCGCTCGATGTCCGAGCGCACCCAGTCGGACTCGGTCTCCTTGTAGCGCCGGTCCAGGTTGGTGAGGACGCCCTCCCACGTGACCTTGTACTTGCGCGCGCTGCCGGAGGACGAGCGGATCTCGATCTCGTCCACGGTCAGGTCGCCGGTGCCGCGCATCAGCGCGCGCCACTGCGTCTCCGTGAGCGAGCCCACGGGCTGCTGCATCGTGAAGCCCATCGCGTCTGCGAGGGCGCCGAGGCGGCGGCGGTACCACGAGGCGCTGGTGGACATGCGCTGGTACGGGACGATCGCGCCCTCGTCGATGCTGAGCTTCTTGTTGGGGACGACCAGGTCGGCGTCCAGTTCCATCTGGAACCCCAGGCCCGTGCAGGCCGGGCACGCGCCGTGGGGCGTGTTGAAGGAGAAGTTGCGCGGCTCCAGTTCGCCCACCGAGTAGGGCGGGTGGTCCGTGTTCGAGCAGGCGAACTGCTCCGAGTACGTCTGCTCCTCCGTGACCGCGCCGTCTTCGCCGAGGAGCGCGAGCACGACGATGCCCTCGCCCAGGCGCAGCGCCTGCTCGACCGAGTCCGTGACGCGCGAGCGTGTGTTGTCGAACTCCTCGTCGCCGCTGGAGGGGATCACGATGCGGTCCGTGACGATGTCGATGTCGTGCCACTTGTTCTTGTTGAGCGTGATCTGGTCGTCGATGTTGAGGACCTGACCGTCCACGCGGACGCGGACGTAGCCGCCGCGCCGCACGGCCTCGAAGACCTGGGCGTGCTCGCCCTTTCGGTGGCGGATCACGGGCGCCAGGATCATGGCGCGCCGCCCGGCGTCCAGCGACAGCACCGAGTCCACGATCTGCTGCACCGTCTGGCGCTCGATGATCTGGCCGCAGTGGGGACATCGAGGTATGCCGACGCGTGCGAAGAGCAGGCGGAGGTAGTCGTAGATCTCCGTGACGGTGGCGACGGTAGAGCGCGGGTTCTTGGAGACGCCCTTCTGGTCGATCGAGATGGCGGGGGAGAGGCCCTCGATGTAGTCGACGTCCGGCTTCTCCATGAGGCCGAGGAACTGGCGGGCGTAGGCTGAGAGCGACTCGACATAACGTCGTTGGCCCTCGGCGTAGATGGTGTCGAAGGCGAGCGAGGACTTGCCGGAGCCGGAGACGCCCGTGATCACGACGAGCTTGTCGCGCGGGATCTCCACGGTGATGTTCTTCAGGTTGTGTTCGCGCGCGCCGGTGACAACGATGCGGTCCGTGGGCATCTACTGACCTCTGTACTGGTTGCAGGCGGCCGAGGTGGACCTCGATGCGCCGGTCGGAGGGTCGCGGCGTCACGATGCGCCGCGGGCGTCGCGCCGGTTCGGCAGGGGACGGAGGCCGACCGGGCGAGGGATGGATACGAACAGGTATTCTACACCCATGCGGCAGTGGCATCCAAGGGTTCTGTAGCATCGAAGACAGGAGGACGCGCGATGAGGGACCTGTGGCGGGGCCGGACGGCGATCTTTCTGGACATGGACGGCGTGCTCGTGGACAACGGGCCGCCGCTCGCGGCCGCGTACACGCGCGCGGTCAGCGAGGTGCTGGCGGCCCGCCTCGGGGGTGACGTGGCGGCGTGGGCGCGGGCGCACGAGACCTCGTTCGCGAACCTGCCGGCGGCGCCGGACGGACCCAAGCACTTCGCCGGCACTCCGATGACGCCGTCCGAGATGTACCGGCTGGAGAACCTGCTGGGCGTGCGCGGCGCGTGCGCCGTGCTGGGTGTGACACCACCACCCGAGGACGAGTGCGACGCCTGGGGCCACGAGATGGAGCAGCGCGCACGCTTCGAGTACTCGCGCGCGCTGCCCGGCGCGGCCCCCGCCGTGGAGGCGATGGCGGACGATGTCGCGCTGCACATGTCCAGCGGCAACGCGGCCTGGGTCATCGCCGGGACGCTCGAGCACATGGCGATCAGCGAGCACTTCGGGCTGGGCTGCGGCGCGGACCTGGTGGGCGTGGTGAAGGCCCATGACGACTTCTTCCCGCGCGTCTTCGACCTTGCCGACGCGCGAGCGCAGGACGCGATCGTGGTGGACGACCGCGCGGACGTGCTGGCGCGCGCGAAGCGCGCTGGGGCGGCCACGGTGCTTGTCGGGGCGCCCTCGGCGGGTGGGGAGGCGGACCTGGTGGTGGGGTCACTGGCGGACCTGCCGGGGGTGCTGGGGTTCTGATGCGCGCATCGATGATCGCCGCGGCGCTGTTGCTGGTCCTGGCGGGCGCGTGCTCGGGCGACGCCCCCGAGGCGGACGGCCCTCCACCGAGCGCGACGCCCTCGGCAGCGCCGACCACGACGTCGACGGCCGCACCCGCTGCGCCTGAGGTGGTGGCGGAGGTCACCGACGACGAGGTCGTGCTGTATCGAT
>JBBDIC010000110.1:13328-14625 GCA_040880625.1 Dehalococcoidia bacterium
GCTGCGCCTGAGGTGGTGGCGGAGGTCACCGACGACGAGGTCGTGCTGTATCGATATGCGACGCTCCAGTCCCGTGGTGGTGACGCCGAGGCCGGCGTAGCGGCACGGGGCGAGGAAATCCACGTCGCAGCACGGCTCTTCGACCGGTGGCTGTTCGCGCCGGGTCGCGGCTGGTTGATGTTCCCGGACGGCCTCTCGTTATCCGCGCCCTTCGACGCGCTCGCGGAGTTCGAGCATGGGCGGCATCCACGGACGGTCAGCCTGAACGATCCGGCGTTGGAGTCCATCCGCGCGATGGTGGCGACGGGCGACGCCGAGGGGCTGGCCGCGGCCGCCCACCTGGAGGACCTTCCGTGCGGCGTGCGCGACACGGGCGGGTTCCCGTGCGCCCCAGGCGTCGAGGACGGCACGCTCAGCCCGATGTTCAACTTCGTCTCGTGTCACGGGGATCCCCGGTACGCCTTCGAACTGGCGGACATCTTCGCGGCGTGGTTCACCAGCGCGGACGGCACCTCCGCCGAGATCTACGCGGCGTTCGAGCCGGAGTGGAATCAGGACGTCGCGGTGCTGGTGTTCGTGCTGGAGGACGAGGAGGCGCTCACCCTCAGCGTGCTCCCCAGCGGCGAGATCGCGCATGCGCAGCGCGGCTGCGGTCCGGTCCCGCCCACCTGGGCGATCGACGGGGTGGACGACTTCCTGCTCGCGCCGCCGTCGGAGGGCGCCCGAGGGGGTGGGAGCGGAGGCGCTACGCCTTGAGGCGGTCGGCGAACTTCGAGCGGGCCTTCGCCACCTTGGGGGCGATGATGATGCCGCAGTAGGGCTGCGCGGGGTTTCGGCGGAAGTACTCGCGGTGGTAGTCCTCGGCGGGGTAGTAGTCACCGAGGGGGGTGACCTCCGTGACGATCGGGTCGTCCCAGAGGCGCTCCTCCGTGAGTTCGCGGATGACCGCCTCGGCGGTCTCACGCTGTTCGTCGGAGTGGGTGAAGATGGCGGACCGGTACTGCGTGCCCACGTCGTGGCCCTGGCGGTTCAGGGTGGTGGGGTCGTGGATCGTGAAGAAGATGTGCAGCAGGTCGCGATACGAGACCTGGGCGGGGTCGAAGCGCACCTGCACGACCTCCGCGTGGCCCGTCGTCCCTGAGCAGATCGCCTCGTACGAGGGGTTGGGCATCGCGCCGCCGGTGTAGCCGGGCTCCACGGAGTGGACGCCCCGCAGCATCTCGAAGACCGGTTCCGGGCACCAGAAGCATCCCGCGCCCAGCGTGGCCGTCTCCAGGTGCGCGTCGTCGGTCATCGG
>JBBDIC010000110.1:14725-16861 GCA_040880625.1 Dehalococcoidia bacterium
GCGCCCGGCGGCAGGCCCGCCACGAGCGCCGCCATGTCCACGTGGCGGTCGTGCGCGGTGCTGAGCAGCGCCCGCAGGAGCGGGTGCAGGCGCTCGGGCGCGGTGTAGTCGGACTGCAACGTGACTGCCCTCGGTAGGTGGGTGCGGATGAGGGCGCGATTGTACTGGCGCTCGCCCTTCGACGGGCTCAGGGTGAGCGGATTGGGGTGGATGCGGGCTCAGAGAGGGGATCAGAGACGGTCGTCGAGGGGGCGGGTGTCCTCCTCTGGGGGCGGGTCCTCGTCGTCGTCGGGGTTGGGGGCGCCCCAGGGGAAGCCGGGCGGGAGGTGGCCCTCGCCGAGTTGCTCGAGTTGTTCGCGCAGTTGGCGCTCCACGTCGCGCAGTTGGTCGTCGGTGACGCCGAGGCCCTTCAGCGTCTCCTGCACGAGCGTCTGCACCTCGGCGAGGTCGCCGCGCACGAGGGCGTCCGCGATCTCGAGTTGCATCTCGATCGCCTTGAAGCGCTCGCGGCGCTCGGTGGTGTTCTCCGTCGCGAGGATCGTGGACATCAGACGCGTGAAGAGGTTGGTCGTGCGGGCGATGCGGACGCGGTCGTCGGGGTCCTCGGGGAACTCACCCGTGACCTGGACCTCCAGGCCGGTGCGCGCGTCCTTCGATGCGTACTGGTTCGGCATGCCTCGATCGTAGCGGCTGCCTGCGGGCGAGGTCAGTCGATGGCGTTGTGGTTGCCGCCGGTGAGCGGCCCGGAGAACGAGGTGAGGACGTAGCCGTGGGAGGCGGTCTTCACGACGATCGTCGCGCTGTCGTTGGAGCGGTTGCCGCCGCCGTCCGTGAGCGTCGCCTCGATGATGACCTCCACCGAGAAGCCGTAGACCTTCGCCTTGCCGCGGCCGGTGAAGACGACGGTGTCGAAGTCACGGTTGTTGTCGATCGCCGGGTCGTCCAGGCAGACGAGGCTGTCGAAGGTGGTCTTGTTCAGGTGCATCTCCACGTTGTCGTCGTGGAAGTTGAAGTGGCTCTTCTCGAAGTTGGTGCAGCGCAGTTCGATGCCCCAGTTGGAGTGCTCCTGGCTGGTGCGCATCTGGCCGCCGCCGGTCATCTTGCCGGTGATCGGCGTCACGATGCTCACCGTCACGGTCGCGGTGTCTTCACCATCCTCATCATCCGTGATGGTGTAGGTGAACGTCACCGTGCCGCCCTGGTTGCTCTTGGGGGTGAACTTCACCTGGTTGCCGGCGCCGCTGCCGACGATGGTGACCGTGCCCTTCGAGTTCCCCGGCCCCGGCTGCGTGACGGACACCACGCGCAGGGCGTCGCCGTCCGCGTCCGTGTCGTTGGCCAGGACGTTGATGGTGACCGCCTGGTTCTTCGGCGTGCTCACGATGTCATCCACGGCGACCGGGGGCGTGCTTGCCTGCTCCACGGTCACCGTGACCGTTGCGGTCGCCGAGCCGCCGAGGCCGTTCTCCACGCTGTACGTGAACGCGTCCACCCCCACGAAGCCGGCGTCCGGCGTGTAGACCGCCGCACCGTCATCGATGGCGACCGAGCCGTCCGCGCCCTGCGTGACGGCGGTGACCGCCAGCGTGCCGTGCTCGGTGCTGTCGTTGTCCAGGACATCGACGCTGACGGACTCACCGGCATCCGTCGTCGCCTCGTCGTCGCCGGCGGTGACGCCGCACTCGATGGCGACGAGGTCGAAGACCGCGTCGTTGAAGTCGAGGTCGCCGCCGTTGAAGAGGTCCTCGAACGCCACGCGGTAGAGCGCGCCGTCCGTGCCGGGCGTCAGGACCGCGTGGACGAGGCCGTCCGGGTTACCCGTACCCGCGCCGGTGCGGAAGACATGGCCCGTGTCCAGCACGTGGATGCTCAGGACCAGTTCCGTGCCCGCCTCGTACGTGCCGAGGGCGGCGAGCGCGCCGGCCGCGGAGTGGTTCGTGATGCCCAGGAAGCGCGGGGCGTCCGGGCCCTCGAGCCAGAACTCGCTCGTGTACGTGGCGGACGCCGACTGCACGACCAGCGCGACACAGGACTCCTGCGCCAGCACCAGGAGCGGTGCGCCCGTGACCGTCACGCTGATGCCGAGGACGAGCGTGCCGCCGTTGCCGTCCTCGATCGTCGCCTCGAAGGAGTCGA
>JBBDIC010000111.1:0-6210 GCA_040880625.1 Dehalococcoidia bacterium
TGCATCGTCTCTTCCCACACCAGCGCCACCGCGGCCGCGATGCCGACGCCGACGCCCACCCACACGCTGCTGAACGCGAACCCGAGAGCGAGCGCGACTACGCCGCCCGCGAGCAGGCTCGCGCCGAACTTCGGGAGGCGGTCGAAAAGGCGGCGCATGGTCCGGTGCTCAGCGCTAGCCCGTCAGGAGTCGGACTTGCCGCCGAAGGCCTTGCGAAGCAGGGCGCGCACCGGGTCGTAGTGTTCGTCCACGCGGCGTTCCTTCAGCGGGATGATCGCGTTGTCCGTGATGTGGATGCCCTCCGGGCACACGTCGGTGCAGCACTTGGTGATGTTGCAGTAGTCCAGCCCGAACCCGTGCTGCACCGTGGCCGAACGAGGGTTCTCGTCCAGCGGGTGCATCGCGACGTTCGCGAGTTGCACGAAGAACCGCGGGCCGGCGAACTTCTCCTGGTTCTCCGGGTGGTCCCGGATCACGTGGCACACGTCCTGGCAGATGTAGCACTCGATGCACTTGCGGAACTCTTGCTCACGGTCGATGTCGATCTGCATCATCCGGCGGTGGCCGTCCGCGTCCGGGGCCCTCAACTTCAATTCCGGCATGGTCTCTGCGACGCGGTAGTTCCACGAGACGTCGGTGACGAGGTCGCGGATCAGGGGGAACGTCTTGAGGGGCGCGACGGTGATCGTCTCGCCGTCCTCGAAGAGTTCCATGCGGGTCATGCACTGGAGTTTCGGGCTGCCGTTGATCTCCGCGCTGCACGAGCCGCACTTGCCGGCCTTGCAGTTCCAGCGCACGGCCAGGTCGCCCGCCTGCGTCGCCTGGAGGCGGTGGACCACGTCCAGCACCACCATGCCCTCTTCGTACTCGACGTCGTACTCGACGTACGCGCCGTCTTCCTCGCCACGCCAGACGCGGAGATGTGCCTGTGGCATTGCGCTACTCCTCAAACAACTTCATGAGTTCGGCCGGCATCGGGGGCAGCGGCTCCTGGCGGACGGCCAGTCCGGCCGCGCCGGCGCGCACCACCATGTTCATCCGCCCGAACTCCTCGCTGGGGCCGGGGAAGTCGTCGCGCGTGTGGCCGCCGCGGCTCTCCTTGCGCTCCAACGCCGCGAGGGTAATCGTCTCCGCCACCGTCAGCATGTGCTCCATGTCCAGCGCCAGGTGCCAGCCGGGGTTGTACTGCACGTTGCCCTCGACCTGCACGCGGCCGAGGCGCTCGCGCAGTTCGGCGATCTTGGCGAGCGCGGCCCGCATCTCCGCCTCGGTGCGGATGATGCCCACGTTCACCTGCATCGAGTCCTGCAGTTCGCGGTGCAGCGTGTACGGGTTCTCCTCGCCGCCGTCGAACGGCTTGAGGATGGCCGCCGCGCGCTGGTCCACCTCGGCGGCGTCCACGGCCGGATCGGCCGTGAGGCCCAGCGCGTACTGCGCGGCGCCCTCGCCGGCGCGCTTGCCGAAGACCACCAGGTCCGACAGCGAGTTGCCGCCGAGGCGGTTGGAGCCGTGCATGCCGCCTGCCACCTCGCCCGCGGCGAAGAGGCCCGGCACCGTGGTGGCCGCGGTCTCCGCGTCCACGCGCACTCCGCCCATGGCGTAGTGCGCCGTGGGGCCTACCTCCATCGCCTCGCTGGTGATGTCCACGCCCGCCAGTTGCATGAACTGGTGGTACATGGAGGGCAGGCGACGCTTGATGTACTCCGCATCCCGGCGCGTGGAGATGTCCAGGAACACCCCGCCGTGCGGGCTGCCGCGGCCGGCTTTCACCTCCGAGTTGATCGCGCGCGCTACCTCGTCGCGCGGGAGCAGGTCCGGGGTGCGGCGCTTGCTGCGGTCCTCGTACCAGGCGTCCGCCTCCGCCTCGGTGTCCGCGGTCTCGGCGGCGAACATCGTGGGGATGTAGTTGAACATGAAGCGCTCGCCGGAGTAGTTGCGCAGCGTGCCACCGTCGCCGCGGACGCCCTCCGTGACCAGGATGCCGCGGACGGAGGGCGGCCAGACCATGCCGGTGGGGTGGAACTGGACGAACTCCATGTCGATCATGTCCGCGCCGGCCTGGATCGCCAGCGAGTGGCCGTCGCCCGTGCCCTCCCATGAGTTCGAGGTGATCGCGTACACCTTGCCGAGTCCGCCGGTCGCGAGGATGACCGCCTTCGCGCGGAACAGGATCGGGCGACCGCTCTCGCGCTGGTAGCCGAAGGCGCCGGAGATGCGGTCGCCGTCCTTCAGCAGGCGATTGACGGTGCACTCCTGGTAGACGTCCAGCCCTCGATGCACGGCGTGCTGCTGCAGCGTGCGGATCATCTCGAGGCCGGTGCGGTCGCCGACGTGGGCGAGGCGGGCGTAGCGGTGGCCGCCGAAGTCGCGCTGCAGGATGCGGCCGTCCTCCGTGCGGTCGAAGAGGGCGCCCCACTCCTCGAGTTCCATGACGCGGGCAGGGGCCTCCTGCGCGTGCAGTTGGGCCATGCGCCAGTTGTTCAGCATCTTGCCGCCGCGCATGGTGTCGCGGAAGTGGACCTGCCAGTTGTCCTCCGAGTAGACGTTGCCCATGGCAGCGGCGATGCCGCCCTCCGCCATGACCGTGTGCGCCTTGCCCAGCAGGGACTTGCAGACGAGGCCGGTGCGGGCGCCCAGTGCGGACGCCTCCACGGCGGCGCGCAGGCCGGCGCCCCCGGCGCCGATCACCAGCACGTCATAGTTGTGGGTCTCGATCTCCGCCATGTGTTCTCCGGGAGTCCTTCGGACTGTGTGAGGCTGAGCGCTACGCCGGCGCTAGAAGTTCGTCCAGGTGTTCAGGTCTGTGACCACGCCGTTGGCGACCAGCCGCACGTAGAGGTCGGACACCCCCACGCTGACCAGGCTGAACCACGCCCACATGCGGTGCTTCTCGTTGGCCACGGTCACCAGGTCCCACGCCTTGCGGCGCGTGCGCGTGAAGTTGGTGCAGGAGAAGCAGTCAAGTTGCCCGCCCACCAGGTGGCGCAGCGAGTGGCAGCCGAACGTGTACATCATCAGCAGGAACGCGTTCGCGCTCAGGATCAGCGTGCCGAGGCCGAAGCCGAGGCCCTCGCCGGGCAGCCAGAACGACTTGATCGCGCCGTACCAGAGGACCGGCACGAACAGCAGCGCCACGTACAGGAAGAAGCGGTGCGCGTTCTGCAGGATGAGCGGGAACCTGCTCTCACCGGAGTACGACCCGGCGGGCTCGCGCACCATGCAGGCGGGCGGGCTCATGAAGTAGGAGCGGTAGTACGCGCGGCGGTAGTAGTAGCAGGTCAGCCGGAACCCCAGCGGCGCCCAGAGGATGAACACCGCGGGCGAGATCCACGAGGGCAGCCAGCCCGGGCGGATCAGCGGCTCGAAGAACGGCGACAGGTACGGCCCCGCCTCGAAGTGCCAGTCGAAGTTGTCCCCGGCGAACCCGGAGATCGAGGAGTAGACGACGAAGAGGAAAAGGCCGATCCCGACCAGCGCCGGCTCCAGCCACCAGCGGTCGGTCCGCTGGGTGGCGCCGTAGCGCTGCTGCGCTTCGGTGGCCTGGGCCATCTTCCGCTGCCTTTCCCGCACCGTCTCCGCGTGGGGCCGGGCGGGGCGATCACAGCCCGCCTTTGGCCGTCCTGACTATTGTCCCGTCTGTCCGCACGGTCAAGCCGCGCGCGCCCGCGATCAGCGGCCCGTCAGCCTTCGAAGTCGCTCGAACAGCAGCAGGGCGGACAGCGTCTTCGCGTCCTGGATCTCGCCGGCGTCCACGGCCGCGTAGACCTCCTCCAGCGTCAGCCGCACCGGCGCCGAGAGGTACTCGTCCTCGTCCTGCGGGAGCGGGTCGTGCGAGAGGTCCGTGGCCAGGTAGTAGTCCAGGTACTCGGAGCAGAAGCCGGGTGCGGTGAACGTCCCGCCGAGGCGCACCAGCGATCCCGCCGCGTAGCCCGTCTCCTCGCGCACCTCGCGCGCGGCCGTCGCCTCCGGCGGCTCGCCCTCGTTGCGCGTGCCGGCCGGGACCTCGAGGAGCGTCGCGCCGGCGGGGTGGCGGTACTGCCGCACGAGCAGCCAGCGGCCGTCCTCGTCGATGACGACGAGCGCGACGGCGCCCGGGTGCCAGACCACGGCGCGTTCCGCCTCCGCGCCGTCCGGGAAGCGCAGCGTGTCGTTGGTGATGCGCAGGTAGCCCGCACTCACGAGCGCCTCCGACCGCACGAGGACGGGCGCGGGCTCCGCTCCGGTCACGTCGCCGCCTCGGTCGCCGCAACCTCGAGGGGTTCGAGGTCGATGACCATGGCGATCTCGTCGCAGCCTGGGAACTTGGGGCAGCGGTAGCACTCGTTCCAGACCTTGCGCGGCAGGTTCATCACGTCCGCCTGCTCCCAGCCGAGGCGCTCGAAGAACCCCGGCCGGTACGTCAGCGCGAACAGCCGCGTCAGCCCCAGCGCGCGGCCTTCCTCGACGCACGCCCGTACGAGGGCTGCGCCGAGTCCGCGCGAGTGCGTCGACTCCTCCACCGCCAGCGACTTCAGTTCGGCGAGGTCGGCCCACGTGATGTGGAGCGAGGCGCAGCCCACCACCTGTCCGCCGTCGCGGACCACGAAGAAGTCACGGATGTTCTCGTACGTCTCGCCCACGGTGCGGGGGAGCATCTGTCCCTGCGCGGCCCAGAAGTTCACCAGGCGCGCGATCCCCTCGCCGTCGTGGACGGTGGCGCGCTCCACGCGCACAGTGCCCGGCGGGAAGATGGGAGCGGGGGAGGGCTCCTGCGTCATGCGATCAGGATACGCACGTCACCGCATGGGCGCTGAACGCGCCCCCGATGCGCCCTCGGCGGTCAGCCCTCGGCCTCGGGGCCCTGCGCCTCGTCGATCACGTGGTCGAGGCGCAGCCATCCGAGGCGGCGCGCGAGGTTGTGGTAGAAGTCGTTCGCGCCGCCGAGACGGACGAAGTCCACCGAGCGGGGCGAGCGCGTGATCTGCACGACCGCGCCGGATCCCACGCTGCGGTGGTGGATGCCGTCCACGCTCATCACGCCCTCGAAGCCGCGCTCCACGGAGAGCCGGAGGTCCGTGCCGCTGGGCAGGACGAGCGCGTTGGCGCGCGTGAGGTGGGGCGCGACGGGCACGAGGATCATCTCCTCAGACGTCGGGTGCATGATCGGCCCGCCCACGGACAGCGCGTACCCGGTCGACCCGGTCGCCGTCGCGATCACGAGCGCGTCCGCCCGGTACTCCGCCAGCATCACGCCATCGATGTGGGCGTGCACCGCGATCGTGCGGCCCAGCGTGGCCCGGCCGATGACGATGTCGTTCAGCGCGTGCAGCGTCCCGCCGTCGCCGTCACCATCGAGGCGCGCCTGCACCATCGCACGGCGCTCCACGCGGCCCTCGCCATCCAGCACGCGGGCGAAGTCCGCCGCGGCCTGCTCCTCCACGGTCTCGGTGAGGAAGCCGAGGCGCCCCATGCGCACACCGAAGATCGGCGTCCCGGTCTGCGCGGCGTAGGCGGAGGCGTGGAGGACGGTGCCGTCACCGCCGACGCAGACCAGCAGGTCGGTGGCGCTCAGTTCCCCCAGGAACGCGCCGTCGCCCTCCGGCAGCGCGTCCACGCGCACGTCCAGCCCCCGCTCGGCGGCCTGCCGGCCCAACGCCTCCGCCACCTCCGCAGCGCGGCGCACCGAGGGGTGGTAGCAGACCTCCACGCCGCGCGGGGGCGCCAGGTCCGTCACGAGGCGGCGCCCGCCGCGAGCGGACGGTGCAGCCAGAGGAAGAACTCGCGGTTGCCGGCCGGGCCGAGCAGCGGCGAACGCACCACGCCCCGCACCCGCAACCCCAGGTCCATCGAGGCGAGCGCGACCTTCGCGATGCACGCGGCGTGGACCACGGGATCGCGTACCACCCCGCCCTTCTGCACCTGCTCCCGTCCCGCCTCGAACTGCGGCTTCACCAGCACCAGCAGGTCGCCGCCGTCGCGCACAGACCGCACGGCCGAGGCGAGCACGGTGGCCGCCGAGATGAACGACACGTCCATCACCAGCAGGTCCGCCGGCGGGTCGAGAGGGTCGAGGTTGCGTGCGTTCACGCGCTCGCGCACTTCCACCCGCGGGTCGTCGCGCAGTTTGGTCGCCAGTTCGCCGTAGGCCACGTCCACGGCCACCACCTGCGCGGCGCCGGCCTGGAGCAGGCAGTCCGTGAACCCGCCCGTGGAGGCGCCCACATCGAGGCA
>JBBDIC010000111.1:6310-10769 GCA_040880625.1 Dehalococcoidia bacterium
GATCACGCTACGACTCGGGAGTTATGTCAGATGCCACGAGTGGGACGGCGAGGGTAGCACCGCGCCGTCGAGGGCGAGCGTGCGCGCGGATGCCCGGAGGGGCGTCAGGCGGACTGCGCCTCGTCGTGGTGGATGCGCAGGCCCTCGTACTCCACGGCGCGGCCGGCCTCCGTGAGCAGCAGCGGCCGCTGGCGGTTCAGTACGGTCTCAGCGGAGACGACGCACTTCTTGATGTCGGACCGCGAGGGGATCTCATACATCACGTCCAGCAGCGTCTCCTCCAGCACCGTGCGGAGGCCTCGGGCGCCCGTCTTCTGGGCAATAGCGCGCTCGGCGATGGCCACCATGGCCTCGTCCGTGAACGACAGTTCCACGTCGTCCAGGCCGAAGAGGCGCTCGAACTGGCGCGCCACGGCGTTCCGCGGCTGCGTGAGGATGGCGACCATCATCTCCACGTCCAGCGGGTCCAGCGTGGAGACCACCGGCAGACGGCCGACGAACTCCGGGATCAGGCCGTACTGGAGCAGGTCGTCGTGCGTGACGTGCTGCAGGATGCGCGCGCGCTCCTGCTCGATCTCGTACGCGGGACGGGTGTCCGGGTTGAAGCCGATGGAGCGGACGCCCACGCCGGTGCGCTTGGAGACGTGCTTCTCCAGGCCCTCGAACGCGCCGCCGCAGATGAACAGGATGTTGGCCGTGTTGATCTGGATGAAGTCCTGGTGCGGGTGCTTCCGCCCGCCCTGCGGCGGCACCGAGGCGACCGTGCCCTCGATGATCTTCAGCAGCGCCTGCTGCACGCCCTCGCCGGACACGTCGCGCGTGATCGAGGGGTTGTCGCCCTTGCGCGCGATCTTGTCGATCTCGTCGATGTAGACGATGCCGCGCTCCGCACGCTGGATGTCGAAGTCGGCCGACTGGATGAGGTGGAGGAGGATGTTCTCCACGTCCTCGCCCACGTAGCCGGCCTCCGTGAGGGCGGTGGCGTCCGCGATGGAGAACGGCACGTCCAGCATCTTCGCCAGCGTGCGTGCGAACTCCGTCTTGCCGGTGCCCGTGGGGCCGATCAGCAGGATGTTGGACTTGTCCAGTTCCAGGTCAGCCTGGACCGGGGCGTCGATGCGCTTGAAGTGGTTGTAGACCGCCACCGCTAGCGTCCGCTTCGTGCGGTCCTGGCCCACGATGTAGTCATCCAGTTGGCCGACGAGTTCCTGCGGGGTGCGGAGACGCTTGGCGGCCTTGCCGGCGGTCTTGCCGCCGCCCTGGGCCTCCTCGCTGATGATCTCCTGGCAGAGTTCGATGCACTCGTTGCAGATGTAGACGGCGCCGGGACCCGCGATCAGGCGCGTGACCTGGTCCTGGTTCTTCCCGCAGAAGGAGCAGTTGTACTGCACCCGACTGCCGCGCGTTGTGCTCCCGGCCATGTTGCGCTCCCGGCCCCCGCCGTGTCCGCTACTTGTCCGGCTTCGCGAGGAGTTCGTCCACGAGACCGTAGTCCCGGGCCTCCTGGGCCGTCATATAGATGTCTCGGTCAGTATCGCTCTTGATGCGGTCCAGGGGCTGGCCCGTGGCGTCCGAGAGGATCTGGCGGATCTTCTCGTTGTTGCGGATCAACTCGCGGGCCGCGATCTCCACGTCGGATGTCTGGCCGGAGCCGCCGCCCAGCGCCTGGTGCATGTGGATCGTGGCGTTGGGGAGCGCGAACCGCTTCCCCTTCTCCCCGGCCGCCAGGAGCACCGTGCCCATGGACGCCGTGACGCCCACGGCGATCGTGCTGACGTCCGCCCGGATGAGGTTCATCGTGTCGAAGATGGCCAGGCCTGCGTAGATCATCCCGCCGGGAGAGTTGACGTAGATCGAGATGTCGCGGTCGGGGTCCTCGCGGTCGAGGAACAGCAACTGCGCCACGATCGAGTTCGCGACCTGGTCGTCGATCCCTGTCCCGAGGAAGACGATCCTCTCTTTGAGCAGCAGCGAGTAGATGTCATAGGCGCGCTCACCGCGCGCCGTGGTCTCTACAACCATCGGCACAATGTTCTCGGGCTTGAGGAAGCCCTCCGAGAAGTCCTGCGGACGGGGCGCTCGGTAGGTCATGTTCAGATCGTCCTGTCTAGCGAGCGCCGTCCCGAACGTGAGGCGCAGGAGGCGCCTTCGCGCCTCGGGCGGCGCAGTCCATGCTCTGATCGTACCGCGACTGGGGCCGGGAGCGCCCCTAAGGGTTACGCCTGCTCGTCCGGCTCGTCGGAGGCGTCCCCTGCGGCCTCGTCCCCCGCGCCTCCCGAGGCCTCAGCACCAGCCTCGTCGCCCTCTGCCCCCTCGGCGGTGTCAGCGCCCGCACGACGGCGGCGGCTCGACCGACGAGGCGCGGCGCCCTCCGCCGCCTCCGGCTGCGAGGCGATCTCCTCCAGCCGCTCGATGGCGAAGCGGGTCATCAACTGGCTGCGGATGGAGGTGCGGCCGTCCGGCGTGTCGAACATGCCGCGGATGGCGTCGCGGTTGCCCTCGCCGCCGAACTGGCTGCTCATCTGGGAGATGAGGTTCTCAATCTCCTCGTCGATCTGGTCCTCGGAGACCTCGATCTCCTCCGCAGAGACGAGTTCGCCCAGCACCAGCGCGCGGCGGACGGTCAGGTCCGCCTGCTCCCGGAACATCTCGCGGACCTCGTCCTCCGTCTTGCCGATGGCGCTCAGCCAGTTGGCGAGGCCCTCCGGGCTGTGGGAGGCGTGGTTGGACTCACGGTCGATGCTGCGCTCCACCTCGCGGTTCACCAGCACGTCCGGGTAGTCCAGCGTCGCCGTGGCCAGCAGCAGGTCGATGATCTCGTTGTGGTACTGCTCGGTGGCCACGCGCTCGCCCTGGGTGCGCAGGTCGGAGCGGATGCGCTCATCGAGGGCCGCGACGGTGTCCACGCCCTCCTCGTCCAGGGAGGCGACGAACTCGTCGTCGAGGTCTGGCAGGATCTCGCGCTTCACCTCGTGGATCGTGACCTGGTACTTCGCCTGTTTCCCGGCCAGTTCCTCGCTCGGCAGGTCGTCCGCGAGCGTGAACTCGATGCTGTGCTCGCCGATCCCGAGGCCCACGAGGCGCTCCGCGAAGCCCGGCAGGGACACCACGCCGCCCTCGCGCACGGCGAACTCGGCGTCCTCCTCCGTGTGCGTCTCGTCGTGGCCCTCCACGTCGACCTGCACGTCCGCGCGGACATGGTCGTTCCACTCGATGGCGCGGTCCACGGGCTCGAGGACGGCGAACTGGCGGCGCAGTTGCTCGATGGTCTGCTGCACCTGGTCCTCGGTGACCTCGGTGGTCTCCTTCGGGACGCGGAGGGCCTGGTAGTCGCCCAGGTCGACCTCAGGGCGCACGGGCACGGTGGCCTTCACCACCAGCGGGTCAGTGGACTCCAGTTCGAACTCCGGCTGGTCGATGGCGTCGATCTGCTGCTCTTCGAGCGCCTCGTTGTAGACCTCCGGCACCAGTTCCTCCAGCGCTTCCTGGAGGATGGCGGCCGTGCCGATGTGGCGCTCCACGGTCTTGCGGTCCGCCTTGCCGGGCCTGAAGCCGGGGATGCGCACCTGCTTGGAGATGCGGCTGACGGCGCGGTCCATGTGCTTGTCGACACGCGCCTGGTCGACCTCAATCTGGAGCGCGATGCGCGCCCCGGGGAGACGTTCGGTGGTAGTAGCCAAAGGGTCGTGCCTCGCCAACATCTGCCAGGGGCAGGTAGGCCCGAGACGCCTCGCAGTGGGGCCCGCCACCACGGTGGCGGGACGGGATCCGGCGTCGTTCGGGCGGTTGCGTACGTCGGGCCACTATAGCACGGGGCTCCGGAGCGGCCTCAGCGCGCGCGGATGGCGTCGTTCAGGGCGTCGCCGAGGAGGTTGAAGGCGAACAGGAGCGTGGTGATGACGGCGCCCGGCACCAGCAGCAGGTGCGGCTGTGCCTGGAACGTACGCGTCGCGGAGCCCTCCGCCAGCATCGCGCCGAAGGAGGCGGCGGGCGGCTGCACGCCCACGCCGAACCACGTCAGCACGATCTCCGACCCGGCGATCCCGCCGAGGGTGGCCGAGACCGACAGGATGATGAGGAACAGCACGTTCGGCAGCAGGTGCGCCCGGATCACCCGCCACGGCCCGCACCCCAGCGACTCCGCCGCCAGCACGAAGTCCTGCTCCCGCAGTTGCAGCACCTGCGCCCGGATGATCCGCGCCGCCCCCACCCAGAAGAACAGCGAGAGCGCTCCGAACACGAGCAGGTACGACGCGAATCCGGACGCGACGAGGCCTGTGAGGAACGTATGGTCCTCGATCCATCGCACGCCCTCGGTGACGCGGTCGCCCAGGGCGGCGTTGATCAGGATCAGCATCACCAGGCTCGGCAGGCTGGAGAAGATGTCGCCCAGGCGCATGATCGCGCCGTCGATCCAGCCGCCGCGGTAGCCCGCCAGCAGCCCCAGCGTGTTACCGAT
>JBBDIC010000111.1:10869-16689 GCA_040880625.1 Dehalococcoidia bacterium
TTGCGGCGCAGGCGACGCCACACGCCGCGCCATTCGCCCTCGCCCTCGGTGGTCTCAAAGCGTGCCTCGGCGTCGTAGGCGGCGGCGGTCATCCTCGACGCGCTCCCAGCCGGATGCGCGGGTCCACGAAGCCGTAGGCGAGTTCTGCGATGAGGTTCGCGATCACGAAGGCCGAGGAGAAGATCACCGTCGTCGCCAGGATGATGTCGTAGTCGCGGCTCGTCACCGCCTCGAACGTGAGCCGTCCGATGCCGTTGATGCCCAGCAGCGTCTCCACGAAGAACGCCCCCTCGATGATCCCCGCCAGCGCGAAGCCCACGACGGTGATCAGCGGCAGCAGCGAGTTGGGGAACACATGGCGCAACTGCACCACGGACTCGGACAGGCCCTTCGCCCGCGCCGTGCGCACGTAGTCCAGCGTGTTCACCTCCAGCGCGGAGATGCGCACGAGGCGCGCGACGCCGACGAATCCCGGCAGCGTGAACGCGATCAGCGGGATGTAGAGGTGCGGGTCCGGCATCGGCACGGCGATCACGCCGGCGATCCAGTAGACCTCGAAGACGCCGTCCCAGCCGCCCACCGGCAGCAGTCCCAGTTGCACCGCGAACAGCCACACCAGCGGCGGGATCAGCACCAGCACGGGGATCGCCTGCAGGAACAGCAGCGACCCGATGATCGCGGGGTCCACCCACGTCCCCGCCAGCCGCGCCGCCGCCAGCCCGAGGGGTATGCCGACCGCGAACACGATCACGAGCGCGAGGAGGCCGAGCTGGGCCGACACCCACATGCGCGGGAAGATCAGTTCGTTCACCGACCGGCCGCTCTGAAGCGTGTAGGACTCGCCGAAGTCGCCCTGCACGGCGGCGGTGAGCCAGCGGCCGTACTGCTCCACGATCGACCCGTCCAGCCCTCGCTGGGCGCGCACCTGCGCCAGCACCTCCGGGTCGCGGATCTGGCCGGCGGCGATGGAGATGGGATCGCCCGGTCCGAACCGCGCGAGGGCGAACGTCAGGAACGACACGATCAGCAGGATCACCGGCAGCCAGGCAAGCCGGCGGATGACGTAGGCGCCCATCGGCCCTCCCGGCCGCCCCGACCGGCTAGCGCGAGACCTCGATGAACCGCAGGCGCGGCATGATGATCGGCGGCTCGAACCAGCCGCTGACCTCCGGCTTCACCACCACGTGGCTCACGCCAAAGTAGAGCGGCAGCCACACGGCATCCTCGATCGCCTGCTCCTGGGCCTGCCCGTACAGCGCCATGCGCTCCTCCGGATCCTGCTCCACGCGCGCCGCTTCGATGAAGCCGTCGAACTCCGCGCTCTCGTAGCCCACGTCATTGAGGGGCGACTCGGAGTGGAGTTTCAGGTCCAGGATCGACTCCGGATCGGGATAGTCCATGATCCAGGCGGCGCTGAACGCCTGCAGGCGCCCACTGTCCTGGTCCGCCAGGAACGTGCCGAAGTCCGTCTGGTTGATCTCCACCTCGAGGCCCAGGATCGTGCGCCACTGCTCGATGAAGGCCTGCATGTCGATGCTGGCCTCGGCGCCGGCGCCGGTCTCCGTGATGCGGATCACGGGCATGTCGTCCGCGTACGGCGAGAGCGCCAGTTCCTCGCGGGCGGCGTCCGGGTCGAACGGCAGCGTCAGGTCGTCCTCAACGTAGCCAGGCATTTGCGGCATCAGGATGCCGGTGGCGCGCTGGATCATGCCGAAGAACGTGACGTTCGCGATGCGCTCGCGGTCGATCGCCATCCCCATCGCGCGGCGCACGTGCGGGTCATCGAAGGGCGGCACGCGCGTGTTGAACGCGAGGTACGACACCGTGAACTGCGGCCACGCCTCGTACGCCTGCCCCAGGTCGGAATCAGGGTCGCGCGCGCGCTCAATGTCGTTGACCGAGATCGGCGAGACATCGAGTTCGTCGTTCTCCCAGCGCGTCAGCGCGGAGCCGCCCGACAGCAGGTACACCGCCTCCTCGAGCAGGGGCGTGCCCAGGTGGTAGTCAGGGTTCGCGCGCAGCACGATGCGCTCGCCCAGGCGCCACTCGGCCAGTTCGTAGGGGCCGGTGCCGTTCGGGTTCCGCGTCCAGTTGCGCGGATTGTCCTCCACCTCCTGGCGGTCGACGACGAAGGCAGTGGGGTAGGTCATCTTCGCGAGGAAGTACGGCTTCGGCGCGTCGATCGTGAACGCGATCGTGCGCTCGTCGATCACCTCGATGCCCTCGACCGTGTCGGCGAGGCCGAAGAAGTGCTCCCGCGCTCCCACGATGTCGCCCAGGTAGGCGAGCCCGGTGGGCGACGAGAGTTCCTGCGAGGTGGCCCGCTCGATCGAGTACTGCACGTCCTCCGCCGTGACCTGCCGTCCGGAATGGAAGCGCGCGTCCTCACGGATCGTGAAGGTGTAGACGAGGCCGTCATCGCTGACGTCCACCTCCTCGGCGAGGTCCAGGATCACGTTCAGGTCGGGGTCGATCGTCACCAGGCCGCCGAAGATCTCGACGATGTACTCCGCCGAGAGCGCGTCCCCGGCAATGTGCGGGTCGAGTGTGATCGGGTCGCCCGAGGCGAGCCGCAGCCGCCCGGAGGCGGCCTGGCTGGGGTTGCCACTGCCTCCACCGCCGCCCCCGGTGGTCGTGCCGCCGCCTCCACCGCCCGCGCTGTCCCCACCGTCGCCGCCGCCGCCGGACAGCAGCATCACGGCGGACAGCCCACCGACGACGAGCACGAGGAACGCGAGGACCGACAGCAGGATCGCCAGCAAGCGGTTCTGACTCATACCGGGGCGCTCACTTCAGACTTGGTCGTGGCGGTAGAGCGGGAGCGTGCAGCATATCGCAGATGACCGGACGGCCGGATCACCGGATCACCCCCACCCCAACCCTCCCCCCTCAAGGGGGAGGGGGTCAGAGGGATGGGCAAGGCGCTATATCCCCTCCTCCTCGCGCTGGGCGGCGGAGCGCAGCGCCTCCCGAGCCTCCTGGTCCAGTTCGATGTGGACCTCCGCCAGTTGCTCGGCGGAGATGCCGGACGGGGCGCCCGTCATCAGGTCGGAGGCGGACTTCGTCTTCGGGAACGCGATCACCTCGCGGATGTCGCGCTCGCCGGCGAAGAGGGCCACCGTGCGGTCGATGCCCGGCGCGATGCCGCCGTGCGGCGGCGCGCCGTAGCGGAACGCCTCCAGCATGTGGCCGAACTTCACCTCCGCCTCCTCCAGCGACAGGCCCAGCGCGCGCAGCACCGCCAACTGCACGTCGCGCGAGTGGATTCGGATGGAGCCGGAGGCCAGTTCGTAGCCGTTACAGACGAGGTCGTAGGCGTGCGAGCGCACGGCGCCGGGGTCGCTGCCGATGAGCGCCACGTCCTCCGTGAACGGCGCCGTGAACAGGTGGTGCACGGCGCTCCAGCGTTCGCCCTGCTCGTCCCACTCGAACAGCGGCGGCTCCGTCACGAACGCGAACGCGAGGTGGCCCGAGTCCGCCAGGCCGCGCTCCTCCGCCACCTGACGGCGCAGCACGTCCAGCACCCTGGAGGTCAGCGCGTCCGGCCCGGCTGCGATCAGCAGCAGGTCGCCGCGCTTCGCCCCGCACGCCTTGCCGAGCGCGGCCAGGTCTTCCGGCGTGAAGAAGCGCGACACCGGCGACTTCACGTCGTCCGCGGTCACGCCGTCCAGCGGCCCCTCGCCGGCGAACTGCACCCACACGAGGCCGCTCGCGCCGGCGCCACGCGCCACCTCCGTGAGTGCGTCCAGCCCTCGACGCGCGAGGTCGGCGCCGCCGGGGACGGCAAAGCCGCGCACGCGGCCACCATCCGCGATCACCTTCGCGAAAACCTGGAACTCGCTGTTGCGGACGTAGCCGGAAAGGTCCGCGACCTCCATGCCGTAGCGCAGGTCCGGCTTGTCGGAGGCGAAGCGCTCCATGCACTCGGCATACGTGAGGCGCGGGAAGGACTCCGGGAACGTGAACCCGCCCACCTCGGCGGCCAGGCCCGTGAACAGTTCCTCCGTGAGCGCCAGCACGTCCTCCTGCTCGACGAAGGCCATCTCCACGTCGAGTTGTGTGAACTCCGGCTGCCGATCCGCGCGCAGGTCTTCGTCCCGGTAGCAGCGGGCGATCTGGAAGTACCGGTCCACGCCGGCCACCATCAGCAGTTGCTTCCACTGCTGAGGCGACTGCGGCAGCGCGTAGAACGACCCGGGATGCACCCGCGAGGGCACCAGGTAGTCACGCGCGCCCTCGGGCGTCGCTAGCCCCAGGACGGGCGTCTCCACCTCGATGAAGTCGCGCGCGGTCATGAACTGGCGGATGAAGTGCACCACGCGGTGCCGCAGGCGCAGGTTGTGTGCCATGCGCTCGCGGCGCAGGTCCAGGTAGCGGTAGCGCAGGCGCGTGGCCTCCGCCACGTCCGTGTCCTGGTTTACCGGGAACGGCGGCGTGTCCGACTCGTTCAGGACGCTCGCGGAGGCGGCCTGCACCTCGATGGCGCCCGTGGGCATGTCCTCGTTCTCGGTGCCGCCGCGGCGCACGACCACCTGCCCGCGCACCTGGACGACGTACTCCGACCGCACGTCCGAGGCGACCTCGAAGGCCTCGGGCGCCTGCTGCGGATGGCACACCACTTGGACGATGCCTGTGGAGTCGCGCAGGTCGAGGAAGACGAGGCCGCCGTGATCGCGCCGCCGGTGCACCCACCCGGCGAGCGTGACCTGCTCGCCGGCGTGCTCCGGGCGCAACTGACCACAACCGTGTGTCTTCAGCACTCGACGCTCCGCTCGTAGCCCCCGCGTGGGGTCAGGCGAGTGTCGCACGGCGCCGGGCGAGGTTCGAGGGCGGTATAATGACCGCACTGGTGCCGGACGGTGCTCGCGAGAGGCTGGCATGACGAAGTTCACCCCCGTCGATGGTGATGTCGTGGAGGACGCCCGCACGCGGATCGCGGAGTTTGCGGCGAACGACGCAGTCCTCGATCGCGAGTGGGCGCGCCTGCTGGCAGACCACCGCGATGAGTGGGTCGCCGTCTTCGGACGCGGAGCGCTCGTCACGGCCGCAACCATGGCGGACATCCTGGAGGCGGTCCCCGAAGACGAACGTGACACCGCGGTGATCCAGTTCCTGGGAGACACCGACCGTGTCCTCGTCTGGTGATTCGGGGCCACTTCAAGCGGCGCGGTTCCGCTCCTCCCGCCCCGTACGTCACCGTCCCGGTCCGCATCGCCGGATCGCACCCATGGACCGCCGTCGACTTCCTGGTCGACACCGGCGCTGATCTCACCGTCATCCATCCGCAGGATGCGGCGAGGGTCGTACCAAACTACGCGACCCGTGACTTCGACGAGGATCCGAGCCGCCGTGCCGTGGGCGGCATCGGTGGTACGTCCACGTTTGTCACGATGACCTTTGACCTGCTGCTGGTAGACGACGAGCACGGCGCCATCGCGGCCACGTTGCCGCTGCTGGTCGCCGGCCCGCGAGGGGATGTACTCCGCAACGCGCCGTCGCTCCTCGGCCGGGACATCCTGAGCGAGTTCGCGCTCTACGTGGACGCCCGTACCGGCACGGTCACGCTGACGCGGTAGCGTTCCCCTCCCCCAACACCCGCTCCGGCGTCACACGCAGCACGACGCGCTGCAGTTCGTCGAGGCGGGCCGAGAAGGCGCGCAGGTCGGAGCCCTCGGGCAGCGGGTCGCCCTGGTGGGCGCGGATCGCGATGATCGCGCGGTCGCGCTCGGGGCCGTCGATGACCTCGGCGGCGCCGTAGACGATGACCTGGTTGCGGCCGTCCGCCACGTGGAGCGCCACGCGCGGGTTGCGGCGGACGTT
>JBBDIC010000112.1:0-2680 GCA_040880625.1 Dehalococcoidia bacterium
CGCTGGTAGATTGCCCTCGTACGTGAAACTCCGCACGAGCGGCGCGTCGAGGCGCGCTCGGTGCGCCGACGTCGAGCCCGTATGCGTCGAGGTGGAGAGGCCGGCCGATGCCGCTGGAGACCGAGTCCAAGGCCCGCGTGCGCGCGCTCGTGGCCGAGTTCCGGCCGGAGCACGGCGACCTCCTGGCCGCGTTCCACAAGGTGCAGCACGAGTTCGGCTACCTCTCGCGCGAGGCGATGGAGGTGATCGCGGAGCAACTGGACCTGTTCCCGGCGCACGTCTACGGCGCGGCTTCCTTCTACGAGGAGTTCCGCTTCGAGCCGCCGGCGCGCACGAACATCCGCTGGTGCTCCGGGCCGGCCTGTCGCCTCCGCAACGCCAACGGCATCCGTGACGCGCTGCTCGCCACGCTCGGCCTCGACAAGGTGGACGCGCAGACGGAGGACGGCCGCGTGGGGGTGATCCTCGGCCAGTGCAACGGCACCTGCGAGATCGCGCCCATGGTCTGGCTCGAACAGCACGAGACGCACACCATCCGCCCCGTGGGCGGCATGAGCGCCGCGCGCGCCGTGCGCATGGCGCGCGCCCTCCGCGACGGCGCGGAGATCGACGCCGCGCTGCACGACGCCGGCATCACGGAGGGGGTCGCGAGTGCCTGACGCCACGCCGGCGAGCCCGCCGCCCGCCGGGACCTCGGTCGCGCTCGAACGCTACGAGGCGCTGCGGGTGCGCGCGGACTCGTCCTACGAGGCGTGGCGCCGGCCCGCCCGGCCCCGCATCGACATCGCGATCGACGAGTCGTCGCTGGCGAACGGCGCGGCGCGCACGCGCGCGGCGATCGAGGCCCTCGTGTCGGAGCGCAACGCCGCCGTGGACACCGGCCAGGTGCACGGCTACGGCATCCAGTGGCTGCACCCGACGGTGCAGGTCACCTTCCCGGACGGCCTCACCGTCCTCTACGGCCCCGTGCGCGAGGCGGACGCCGCGCGCCTGCTGGACGAGGCGACCGGCCGCTGGGGCGCGGCGGAGGACCTGCGCATCGGCGCGATCACCGGCGAGCGCGAGGGCGTTTCGAGCATCCGCGACCACGAGTTCTTCAGCCTGGAGCCGCGCGAGCGGCGGCTGATGCGCAACCTGGGCCTGACGGACCCGGAGTCGCTGGAGCACTACATCGCACGCGACGGCTACCGCGCCGCCGCGCGCATGCTCGGCCGCCACCAGTCGGAGGACGCGATCCGCAGTGCGCTGAACGACGCCGGCCTCACCGGCCGCGGCGGCGCGAACTTCCCCACCGGGGTGAAGTGGAACTTCCTCTTCGGCGCCCCGGGCGAGCTCCACTACCTCGTCTGCAACGCCGACGAGGGCGACCCGGGCGCGTGGGTGAACCGCGTGGTGATGGAGGGCGACCCGCACCTGCTGCTGGAGGGCATGCTGATCGGCGCCTTCGCGACGAAGTCGAAGGAAGGCTTCATCTACCTGCGCGACGAGTACCCGTTGTCGATCCGGCGCATGGAGGACGCGATCGCGCAGGCGGAGGCCGCGGGCCTCCTCGGCGACGACATCCTCGGCACGGGGCTGTCCTTCCACCTGCGCGTGATCCGCGGCGCAGGCGCCTACGTCTGCGGGGACGAGACCGGCCTGCTGTCCTCGATCTCCGACGACCGCGGGATGCCGCGCGTGAAGCCGCCGTTCCCGGCCGCGGTGGGCGCCCTCGGCCTGCCGTCCAACGTGAACAACGTGGAGTCCTACGCGAACGTCCCGCTGATCGTGATGCACAGCCCGGCGTGGTACCGCGAGTTCGGTACGCAGGCGCAGAGCGGCACGAAGATCTTCTCCTTCTCGGGCGACATCCCGCGCGTGGGCTTCATGGAGCTCGGCTTCGGCGTGTCGATGGAGCGGGTGCTGGAGGTCTGCGGCGGCATCCAGGGCGGGGCGCTGAAGGCAATCCAGTCCGGCGGGCCGCTCGGGTCGCTGCTGCCGGCGCACGCACTGCCACATCTGGTGCTGGAGCCCGCCTCCTTCACCCCGTACGACGCCATCATGGGCGGCGGCGGCATGGTCTTCTGCAACGACCGGACGAGCGTCATGGTGCTCGCGGAGATGTTCTCCGAGTTCGTGGAGGACGAGTCCTGCGGCCGCTGCACCACCTGCCACCACGGCAACCAGCGCAAGACGGAGATCGTGCGCCGCATCATGGACGGCGAGGGCCGCCGCGAGGACGAGCCCAACCTGATGCTGATCGACCGCACGATCCAGTTCTCCAACTGCGCCCACGGCCAGTTGAGCCCCAAGATTATGCGCAACGTGCTGCAGCACTTCCGGGAGGACTACGAGGCGGCGCTGCGCGGCGAGGACGCCTCGCTGTCCGTCCCCGGCCTCATCCAGGTGGTGGTCGCCAACCAGCGCGACCCGCAACTGCCGGACGCCGTCGCCATCTGTCCCACGTTCGCCATCCAGGGCGAAGAGGGCCGACGCCGCGTGGTGGACGAGCAGTGCATCCGCTGCGGCGCCTGCCTGGAGGTCGCCCCGAACGCCATGGCCCGCCAGCCGAAGGCGCCCCGCCCCGGCCTCGTCCCGCTGGGGTAGCGTCGGCGCCCGGCGGCCCGCCTCCGCGCTGGTCGAGCCGCTATCCTCACATCGAGGAGCGCCCCGTGATCGCAGAACTCGAAGCGCGCCGCGA
>JBBDIC010000113.1:0-2633 GCA_040880625.1 Dehalococcoidia bacterium
GCGGCGCTCACGGACTGCCTGAACTTCGGCAACCCCGAGAAGCCCGAGGTCGCGTGGCAGATGGAGCAGGCAATCCTCGGACTCTCGGAGGCGGCGCGCGTGCTCGGCGCGCCGGTCATCTCCGGCAACGCCTCGCTCTACAACGAGGCGCCGCAGGGCCAGATCCTGCCCACGCCCGGCATCGGCGTCGTCGGCGTGCTGGAGGACGCGGCGAAGCACCTCACCGCCACGCCCGAGGAGGGCGACACGGTCGTCCTGCTCGGCGCGGAGGTCGCACAGCCGGCGAGCACGCTGGCCGCCTCGGAGCACCAGTGGCTCACGCTCGACCGCATCGCCGGTCGCCCAACGATCGACCTGGAGCACGAACTCCGCGTGCAGACGCTCGTCCTCGACGCCCACGCGCGCGGGCTGCTGACGGCCGCGCATGACCTTGCGGACGGCGGCCTCGCCGTGGCGATCGCGGAGATGTGCATCGCCGCGGGCTTTGGCATCGACGCCTCGGACAGCGTGCAGGGCGAGCGCCTGGACGCGACGCTCTTCGGCGAAGCCCCCTCGAGGTTCCTCGTGGCGACAGCGGACCCGGACGCGATCGTCGCGCTCGCCCGCGAGTCCCGCATCGCCGCGACCGCCCTCGGCCGCGTCGGCGGCGACCGCCTCCGCATCGGCCCGATCGACGTCGCCCTCGATGTCGCCGCACGCGAGTGGGACGAGGGCCTGGGGCGCGCGCTGGCGGGCGTCTAGCGAGGCGGGGCCGTCCTCGGCGGGGCCTGCTACCGCAGCCCCACCAACTCATCGAGGCCCACGACCAACTCGCGGCGTGTCATCACCTCGCGGATCGCGAGCATGACGCCGGGCATGAAGGAGTCTCGGCCGGTCGTGTCGTGGCGGAGCGTGAGCGTCTGGCCGACGCCGCCGAAGATCACCTCCTGCGAGGCGACGAAACCGGGCAGCCGCACCGAGTGGATGCCAACGCCGCCCAGCGACGCACCGCGCGCATGCTCGAGGTGCTCGAGGTCGGGGGTGTTCGCGTCGAAGTCGCGGCCGCGGGCGTCGCGCATGGCGCGCGCCGTCGCGAGCGCGGTGCCGGAGGGCGCGTCCACCTTGCGGTCGTGGTGGAGTTCGATGATCTCGGCGGCGTCGAAGAAGCGCGCGGCCACGCCGGCCATGTGCATCAGCAGCACCGCGCCGATCGCGAAGTTCGAGGCGTACACGCCGCCGACGCCGCCCTCCGCGCAGGCCCGCCGCCAGCCCTCCACCACCTCCGAGGGCACCCCGGACGTGCCGACGACGAGGCGGACGCCGCGGGCGCTCGCCGCCTCGATCAGCGCGGGCGTGAAGGCCGCGTTCGTGAAGTCCACCACCACGTCCGGCCGCGCACCGTCCAGGAGCGCCGCGGGGTCGCGGTAGATCGGGACGTTCGCGCCCCCGGGGAGGCGGTGCTCCGTCGCCTCGGCGGAGGGCATCGGCTCCAGCACGCCGACGGGCTGCATGTCGTCCTGCGCCTCGACGGTGTCGAGGACGAGGCGGCCCATCTGGCCGAAGCCACTGACGGCCACGCGGATCATCGTTCGCCTCCGTAGCGCGAGCGCTCCAGCATGAGCGCGGTGTAGAGCGTACGCGCCTCGGTCAGTACGTCCTCGGGGTCGCTACCCCTCGGGCGGTCCGTCCGGGCGCGCGCGGCGGCATCCAGGGAGCGCATCGCGTCCGCGACGGCCTCCCAGGGGCCTGTGGCGCGGAGGTACGCCTTGATCGCCTTCACCACCGCGTACAGCGCGTGCGTGAAGTCGTAGTCCTCGCTCACCACCTCGACATGCGGGCGGCCGGCGGAGGCGATGCCGGGACGGCGCAGGACCTCCCGGCCCACGATCGCCATGTCGCCCAGTCCCTCGCGCAGGACGCGCTCGTGCTCCTCGACGGTCTGGTAGGAGAGGTCCACCGAGTGGAACACGGACTCGCCGAGCGGCCAGTGGCGGCCGGACGGCGCCGGGAGGCTCGAGAAGCGCCCGTGCCAGCGCAGCGGGACCACCGCGCGGAGCGCCGCAGCGGCCTGCCACGCCCCGTCGTCGCCTTCCACGGCGCATAGCACGTCGATGTCCGACCAGCCGTCGTGGCTGTGATCCGCCAGCGACCCGAAGAGGGCAATCCGCGCGACCGCCGGACACGCCGAGAGCGCGTCGACGACGTCCAGCGCGATGCGTGGGGGCGTCGTGACGTAGGGATGCAGGAGCGCCTCGGTGCTGTCGTCCATCGGAGGGGGAGTCTAGCGGCTCTGAGCGCCTACCTCGATCCGCTCACCCTGAGCCCGTCGAAGGGGCGCGCGCGGGACGCTCTCGAACGATCATGCTGCGATCGGGGAGTGCGTATGCCCCCGCGGATCACCCCCATCCCAGCCTTCCCCCCTCAAGGGGGAAGGGGCCGGAGGCGGAGGGGGCGGGTGAGCGGGACGACCGCCAAACGCAGGACGGCCCGGCATTGCTGCCGGGCCGTCCGTGTGTGTTCGCGCCGCTGTGCGGCTGCTACCAGCGGCGTCCGCCGCCACCGCCACCCTCGGGGCGTGCGGGGCGGTCACCGCCGCCGGAGCCGCCTCGGTCGCCGCCACCGCCCTCGGGGCGTGCGGGGCCACGGTTGAAGCC
>JBBDIC010000114.1:0-5728 GCA_040880625.1 Dehalococcoidia bacterium
CCGCCACCGTCAGTGCCACCGCCATCGGTGCCGCCGCCGTCTCCGGTGCTACCGCCGACGCCGACCTGGACGTTGATCTGGTAGAACAGGCGGCCCGCCTCGGCGTCGTCGACGAGGAGGCGGATGGTGTAGGCGCCGTCCGCCATGCCGGTGGTGTTCCACGTGCCCAGCGTGCCGCCCTCCACCGGGCTCGTGCCGGAGTTGATGCGCACCCAGGCGGCGGGGCTGTTGCCCCGGCCCCATTCGAGGCGGAACGACTGGAAGTCCGGCGAGGACGCGCGGCCCCTGATGTTGACCGCGCCTGAGAGCACCTGCCCCCAGCCGGGACTGTCGATGCGCGCCGCCAGGTCGCCGTCGGCCGTGGCGCCGCCGGGCTGGGCGCCGCCGCTGGCCACGCGCCCGCTGACGCCGTTGGCTGCCGCCCAGGCGGCGAAGCCGCCCCAGAGTTTGACCTCCTCCGGCGGCAGGACGAGCCGCGACTGTTGACTGACATAACGCGCGGGCGTCTGGTCGCTGGCGATGCGGCCCGTGCGCGTGTCGATGCGGACGGTCTGCCACCAGGTGTCGTAGAGGCGTTCGCGGTCCTCAAGGGAGAGGTCCTCGTAGTCGCCGCGGGGGAGGACCTCCTCCGCGTAGAGGCTCTCGTAGCGGTTGAGGTTGGGGCACGAGGGCGTGGGCAGGCGGCCGGAGGGCCAGCACACCTGCCGCGAGACCACGCCCGCCGGCCGTTCGAAGTCCGTGTCCGGCAGTTGCAGGTACTCGATGGCCTGGACCATGAAGTCCTTCCAGCCGCGGAGGGAGACGGTGGTGGAGGTGAGCAGGTGGCCGGGGATGGGGGCGTTGTCCGCGTTGCCGGCCCAGAAGCCGGAGACGAGTTCCGGCGTGTAGCCCACGGTCCACGTCTCGCCGATCTCGCGCGAGTCCGCGAAGGGCTCGCTGGTGCCGGTCTTGGCCGCGGAGGGGTAGCCGTTGTCCAGCGCCAGCGCGTTGCAGACGCCGTAGGTGATGCACTGGTTGGAGCCGTCCGACAGGATCGAGGTGACCTGGTAGGCGTACTCCGCGCCCACCACCTGCTCCTCCTGCGGCTCGGGCTCGTAGATCACGCGGTCCTGGGCGTCCGTGACGCGCAGGATCGCGGTCGGCTCCAGGTCGCGCTCGTCCGGATCGAGGCGGAGCGTGGTGAGCGCCTCCTGGCCGCGCATGACGCCGTTGGTGGCGAGCACGGAGTAGGCGTAGACCTCGTCCAGCAGGGTGATCTCGGAGCCGCCGGTGATCAGTGCGGGGCCGTATCCGCCGGGGTTGTCGAAGGTGGTGTAGCCCACGCGCTTCAGCGTCTCGATGGTCTCCGGGACGCCGGCGGCCAGGATCGTCTTGATCGCGGTGGTGTTGAGGGAGTTGCCCAGCGCGCTCGCCGCGGTGATGGGCCCCAGCGCCTGGGAGATCGGGTCGCGCGGCGAGAAGACGTCACCGGTGGCGAAGTCCACGATCTCGAACGGCGCGGCGATCACGCCGGCGCCCGTGCCCCAGCCCTGCATGAACGCCGTCATGAATGCGAATGGCTTGAGCGTGGAACCGGGGGAGTTGAGGCCCACCGCGTTGTCGTTGCGCCCCTCGATGTCGTCGCGGAAGTAGTCGCGCGAGCCGACGTAGGCGAGCAGTTCGCCCGTGCGCGGATCGATGGCGACGAGCGCGCCGTTGTAGACGTTGGCCTGCTCGCCGTAGTCGCGGACGTAGATCTCCACGACCTCTTCCGCCATGTGCTGCAGGTTCAGGTCCAGGCTGGTGTGCACCACGAGTCCCTGGTCGTAGAGCGCCCGCTCGCCGAAGCGCGCCTGGATCTCGTCCGCGATGCGGCCGAGGACGAAGTGCGGCGCCTCGATGGGGAAGCGCTGCTGGTTGAAGGCCAGGTCCGCGTTCAGCGCCGCATCGGATTCGTCCTGCGTGATGACGCCGCGGCGCACCATGAGTTGCAGGACCTCTGACTGGCGCTGCTTCGCGAGGCTGGTGGGGGAGAGTTGGCCGGTGTCCTTGTCCCGGTTGGTGGGGCTGAACGGGTCGAACATGGCCGGCGACTGCGGGATCCCGGCCAGCAGCGACGCCTCCGCCAGGTTGAGTTCTGACGCCGGCTTGCCGAAGTAGCCGTCCGCCGCCGCCTCGATGCCCACGTAGATGCCGCCGTAGGAGATGGAGTTCAGGTACCACTCCAGGATCTGGTCCTTGGCGTACTGCTCCGTGAGTTCCAGCGCGATCACGGTCTCCCGGATCTTGCGGTCCACCGAGCGGTCCGAGCGCTCCTCCAGCGGGATGTAGATGTTCTTGGCCAGCTGCTGCGTGATGGAGGAACCGCCGGAGCCCTCGAAGAACTCGTCGCCGCCGCCCTCCACCAGGAAGGGGGCGAAGTTCTCCACGCCGGCGCGCACCAGGCCGCGGATGTTGACGCCGTTGTTGTCGTAGAAGGACGGGTCTTCCACCGCGATCGTGGCGTCGATCAACTCCTGCGAGATGCCGTCCAGCGACACGGGGCGGCGGAGGCCGGAGAGGCTGTCCACGAACTCGTAGAGGAACTCGCCGTTGCGGTCCAGGATCGTGGCGCCGCCGCTGGACTGCTCCGCGATCAGCACCTCCGGCGGCACCACGGAACCGGCGATGTCGTTGTAGCGGCTGACGGCGTACATGGCGCCGCCGCCGGCGACGAGGCCCGCGCTGACCACGAAGAAACCGAGCACCGCCAGGACGCCGAAGATGATGCGGTGGCGGCCGCTCATGCTCGCCTCGGCCACCCCGGTGCGGCGGCGGCGGCGGCGGACCATGGCGATGCGTGATGCGCTCAAGCGGAGACCTCCTCGCGCCGAAGGACGACGAGGTGGGAGATCCCGAACCGCCGCAGTGCATTCCCCTCAGCCCAGTAGCAGATGCGGCGCACGGCGCGGGCGACGCCCGGCGAGCGCGCCTCGATGTTGTCGAAGCCCGGATAGACGTAGGTGTGGTCCACCGTCCGGAGGCCTGTGCCGGCCGTGAGCCGCCGCCAGTCGCCGCGGCGGTAGGCGCGGGCGTGCGGGACCAGGCGGTCGCGCAGCATGGTGGGCAGCCAGTTCACGAGCGGGATGTTGCCGAAGATGTAGCGCTTGCCCAGGTAGATGCCGTGCGTCTCGAACGGGTAGAGGCGGTTGGGGGCGTAGAGGACGCACGTGCCGCCCGGCCGCAGGACGCGCGCGATCTCCAGCATGGTGGCGCGGTCGTCCGTCACGTGTTCGATCACCTCGTTCAGCACGATCACGTCCAGGCTCGCGTCCCGAAAGGGCAGCGCCTCCCCGGCCGCGCCGAGGAAGCCCTGCACGCCCTGGGTGTTGGTGGTGCGCACGCGCTCGCGCGCCTCCGCCAGCCGGTCCATGGCCACGTCGCTGCCGATGCCGTGCGCGCCGCGGCGCGCGAAGGCGCGCACGTACTCGCCCAGCCCGCAGCCCAGGTCCAGGACGCGGCGACCCTGGAGGTCCACGTAGCGCTCGATGAGGGCGAGGCGTCGCTCCTGGCCGGAGCGCCAGACGAAGGAGGGGTTGCCGAGCCGGGCGGCGTCTGGTTGCGCGCCCTCGCGGCGGCCATCCTGGGGGGCGCCGGGCGGACGTGCAGAGGCGGGGGTGGTCATGCGCGCTCCTTGACCCCGCCCGATCGCCCCGCGCTGCGGTGCAGTGCGGGGCACATCCATCGTACGGCGTGTGGATTGGTGGAGGGAACGCCTCCTAGAATACCGATCACCCTCGATTTGATGAAGTAATGATGACAGTCGCACATCGAGCGCCCTCCACCCCGCCGGCCGCGTGCCGCCGGGCCGTGCTCCGTGCGACCGGGACAGGAACGCCCGCATGGCCCTGACGACCGACGAGGTGCGTCATATCGCGCGCCTGGCGCGCATCGCCCTCACGGACGAGGAGGTCGAGCGCTATCGGGAGCAACTGTCCGGCATCCTGGACCACTTCCAGGTGTTGAACGAAATTGACACCGCGGACGTTCCGCCGTCCGCGCAGTCGTTTGAGCAGCACAACGTGGATCGGCCGGACGCCGTGGCCGCCTCGCTGCCGCCGGAGGCCGTGCTGCTGAACGCCCCGCGCTCCGAGGACGGCTACCTGCGCGTGCGGGCGGTGCTGGAGTAATGCCCTCGATCGCCCCGGACGCCTTCGACCGCACGGCCCACGAGCACGCCGCCGCGCTGCGCGCCGGCGAGTACACCGCGCGCGCGCTGGCGGAGGCCACGCTGGCGCGCGTGCGCGCGCAGGAGGACGCGCTGCACGCCTACATCACGCTCACGGACGACCTGGCGCTGGCGCAGGCGGACGCGGCAGACGCGCGCCTCCGCGCCGGGGAGGGCGGGCCGCTGACGGGCGTGCCCGTGGCCGTGAAGGACCTGCTGTCCACGAAGGGAGTCCGCACCACCGCCGGTTCGAGGATGCTCGAGCCGTTCGTGCCGGTGATCGACTGCACCGTGGTGGAGCGGCTGAACGCGGCCGGCGCCGTCACCATCGGCAAGTCCAACCTGGACGAGTTCGCCATGGGGTCCTCTACGGAGCACTCCGCCTTCGGCGCCACGCGTAACCCGTGGGACCTGGAGCGCGTGCCGGGGGGCTCCTCCGGCGGGTCGGCCGCGACGGTGGCGGCGCGCGGCGTGCCGTTCTCGCTGGGGACGGACACGGGCGGCAGCATCCGCCAGCCGGCGGCGCTCTGCGGCGTGCTGGGGCTCAAGCCCACCTACGGCCGCGTCTCGCGATGGGGCGTGGTGGCCTTCGCGTCCTCCCTGGACCAGGTGGGGCCGTTCGGGCGCGACGCGCAGGACACAGCGGACCTCCTGCAGGCCGTGGCCGGACGCGACCCGCTGGACTCCACCACCGCGGACGTGCCCGTGCCGGACTTCCAGGAGCGCTTCGGGCGCGGCTTCGATGGCCTGCGCGTGGGCGTGCCGGCGGAGTTCTTCGGCGACGGCCTGGACGACGCCGTGCGCCAGCCGGTGGAGGCCGCCATCGACGCGATGGAGGTACAGGGCGCCACGATCGTCCGCGGCGTGACGCTGCCCACGGCGCGTGCGGCGCTGCCCGTGTACTACATCATCGCGCCCTCGGAAGCGTCGGCGAACCTCGCGCGGTACGACGGGGTGAAGTACGGGTTCTCGGTGACGGACGGGCGCAGCGCGGAGGACGAGATGTCGCGCACGCGCGGGCTGGGGTTCGGCGCGGAGGTGAAGCGCCGCGTGATGCTGGGCACGTACGCGCTGTCGGCGGGGTACTACGACGCGTACTACCTGAAGGCGCAGAAGGTGCGCACGCTGATCCGCCGTGAGTTCGACGCGGCCTTCGAGCAGTGTGACGTGATCGCCTCGCCCACGAGCCCGAACGTGGCGTTCCGGCTGGACGAGAAACTCGATGACCCGTTCGCCATGTATCTGAACGACCTGTACACGATCCCCGCGAACATCGCCGGGAACCCCGGCATTAGCGTCCCGTGCGGCTTCGCGGACGGCCTGCCGGTGGGCCTGCAACTGATGGGACGCCCCTTCGAGGAGTCCACGATCCTGGGCGCGGCGCACGCCTACGGCCAGGTCACGGACTGGCACCGGCAGGCCCCGCCGGCGCTCGGATGAGCCGGCTTTCGCGCCCCGGCGCGTCTGCTACGCTCCCGCGACGATGACGAACGGCTCCGGACGCTTCGGACTCCCACGCGACGGCGGCGGCTCCCGCGACGG
>JBBDIC010000114.1:5828-15848 GCA_040880625.1 Dehalococcoidia bacterium
GAACTCGACACCACGCGCGGCGAGATCACCCTGCTGATGGCGCCCCACGAGGGCAGCACGGGCGTGGCGGTGTTCCTCAGCGGCGCCGGCGGCGGCGACCGCGGGCCGGCCAGCGACCTCTTCGTGCGCCTGGGCGCGGACCTGATGGCCGCTGGCACCTCCGCCGTGCGCGTGCGCTACCGCGAGCCCGGCGAATTCGAGGAGTGCGTGGCGGACGCGATGGCCGCGTGCTCCTTCCTGAAGGCCGTGGGCGCGGAGCAGGTGGTGCTGGTGGGGCACTCTTTCGGCGGGGCCGTGGCCGTGAAGGCGGGCGAACTGACACCCCTCGCCAGCGCCGTCTGCGCCATGTCCACGCAGCGCTACGGGACGTACGAGGTGGAAGACCTCGGCAAGCCGCTGCTGCTGATCCACGGGTCGCGCGACGAGGTGCTGGACCAGGCAGCGTCGAAGGACGTATACGAGCGCGCGCACGAGCCCAAGCGGTTGGTCATCCTCGACGGCTCCGGCCACGGCCTGATGGAGCACGAGGACGAGGTATACGACCTGGTGAAGGCGTTCGTGGACGAGCACGCGGGAGGTGGGGCGGCGGGCGGAGCGGCGGAGTGAGAATCGGTACTGGCCCACCTCGCACGTACGTACTGGCCATAACGCAGCGCCTATATGGGGCCTCGCGGGGAGTGCTATGCTTCCCGCGGGACGGCTCCTCCGGCTCCTCCGCGTGTCCCGCGGCAGTCGCCAGCCGGATGGCCGATCGTTGACTGAACACCCCGGGGGACGGCGGCTTGCCGGATGCCTCGGGCGCGAGATTGGAAGCAACGATGACCACTGACACGCCCAAGTTCATGCCAGGCCTGGAAGGCGTGCCGATCGCCCAGTCCGCGATCTCGCTCGTCAACGGCGAGGCCGGACGCCTCACCTATCGCGGCTACTCCATCGAGGACCTCACCCAGCCCGGCGTCACCTTCGAAGAGGTCGTCGGGCTGTTGTTCGACGGCGAACTGCCGTCCGCGGACCGCATCCGCGAGGTCACGGCCGGCTTCGAGCGCGACCGCGTCCTGACGGACGAGCAGGTGGCGCTGACACAGTCCGCCGCGAAGATGACGCACCCGATGTTCGCGCTGCAGGCGGCCGTGGCCGTGCTGGGCCCGGACGACAACGACTTCGAGCGCAAGGTGGACACGGTCCAGGCGCGCGGGCTGGAACTCACTGCGAAGGTCGGCCACCTGGTCGGCGTGATCGCGGAGGCCATCGACGGCCGCGAGCACGAGGGGCCCCGGCCGGGCGAGTCGCACGCGCGCTCCATGCTGCGCATGATCACCGGCCGCGAGCCGAGCGACCTGCACGAGCGGGTGATGAACGCGCTGCTGATCCTGCAGGCGGACCACTCCGCCGGGAACGCGTCCACGTTCACCTCGCGCGTGGTGACGTCCACCAAGGCGGAGCCGAACGCGGTCGTGTCGTCCAGCATCGGGGCGCTGTCCGGCCCCGCGCACGGCGGGGCCAACGAGGCCTCGCTGCGGCTGTTCATGGACATCGGCGACCCGGCGCAGGCGGAATCCAAGATCGAGCGGCTGCTGGACGACAAGTACAAGATCCCGGGCTTCGGGCACCGCGTGTACCACGTGAAGGACCCGCGCTCGAAGGTGATCCAGACACTGGCCGCAGAGGTCATCGAGCCCGGCTCGAAGGAGGACGACCTCTACCAGATCGCCCTCACGGTGGAGAAGGTGGCCACGGCGCGCCTGGGCGACCGCGGGCTGTTCCCGAACGTTGACCTGTTCTCCGGCTGCGTGTTCGCCGCGCTGGGCATCCCGATCGACCTGTTCACGCCGATCTTCGCCGCCTCCCGTACCGCGGGGTGGACGGCGAACATGCGCGAGCAGTGGGAGTCCGGCAACCGCATCTTCCGCCCGGCGCAGGTCTACACCGGCCACGACCACCGCGAGTTCGTCCCGCTCTCCCGGCGCTAGCCGCGGGCCTTCGAGGACGACCGCCGGAGGGCGGCGCTGCGCGCCGGCACCCCCATCCCAGCCTTCCCCCCTCAAAGGGGAAGGGGTCAGAACGGAAGGCGGCGGGCGCTACGATGCCCTTCGGCGGCCGGGCCGTGCGCTGGAGGGCGAGTCGATGTCAGACGCGGTGCGACCGGGCTGGCTGCTGGACGAGATGGCCAGCATCGGGCGCGAGAACCTCGACGGCGAGCATGTTTCCCGGTACGACGAGAAGGAAGACGCGGACGCCCTGGCCGAGGTGCGCCTGCTGCAATCGCTGGGCCTAGGACGCGACTCGACGCTCGTCGACCTGGGCGCAGGGACGGGGCAGTTCGCCCTCGCGGCGGCCGAGGTCTGCCGGCGCGTGGTGGCCGTGGATCCGTCGCCCGTGATGCTGCGCCTGCTGCGCGAGAAGGCCCGCGACCTCGCCACGCCGCCCGAGGTCATCGAGGGCGGGTTCCTGACGTACGAGCACAGCGGCGAGGGCGCCGACTTCGTGTACTCGCGCTACGCGCTGCACCACCTGCCGGACTTCTGGAAGGCGGTGGCCCTGGCCCGGATGCGGCGCATGCTGCGGCCCGGGGGCATCCTCCGGCTGTGGGACATCGTGTACGGCTTCCCCGTGGAGCAGGCCGAGGAGCGACTGGAGCACTGGTGCGCCACGGGCGCGCCGGAGGACGGCGGCTGGACGCGCGCCGACATCGAGGAGCACGTGCGCGACGAGCACTCGACGTTCACGTGGCTGCTGGAGCCGATGATCGCGCAGGCAGGCTTCGATGTCCGCGATGCGCAGTACTCGGAGGACGGCATCTTCGCGCAGTACGTCCTCGTCGCGATGTAGGCCCGGGCTACGCCAGGTAGTCGATGCGCATCGCCGCGCGCACCTCGGCCATGGTCTGCTGGGCGACGGTGCGGGAGCGGGCGGTGCCCTCTGCCAGCGCCTGCTTCACCAGGTTGGGACGCGCCTCGTAATAGGCGCGGCGCTCCCGGATCGGGTCCAGGAAGGCGTTCAGGGCCTTCGCCAGTTTCTGCTTCACCTCCACGTCGCCCACCTTGCCGGCGCGGTAGCGCTCCTTCAGGTCGTCCACCTCTGCGGTGTCCGGGTTGAAGGCGTCGTGGTAGATGAAGACGGGGTTGCCCTCCACGTGGCCGGGGTCCGTGGCGCGCAGGCGCGTGGGGTCCGTGTACATGCCGCGCACCTTCTGCTCCACGGTGGCGGCGTCGTCCTTCAGGAAGATCGCGTTGTTGCGCGACTTGCCCATCTTGGCGTCGCCGTCCGTCCCCACGAGGCGGGCGACGCGGCCCACGAGGCCCTCCGGCTCCGGGAACAGGTCGCACTCGAAGATGCGGTTGAAGCGCCGCGCGACCTCGCGCGTGAGTTCGATGTGCGGGAGTTGGTCGTCTCCGGTGGGGACCAGGTGCGCCTTCGGCAGCAGGATGTTGGCCACCTGCATCATGGGGTAGTTGAAGAACGCGACAGGGACGGAGGCCTTCGCGTCCAGGTCCGCCATCTCGGCCTTCAGCGTCGGGTTGCGCTCCAGCATGCCCAGCGGCACCCACCACGACAGCCAAGTGGTGAGTTCCGCGTGCTCCGGGACCATGCTCTCGATGGTGTAGTGGCTGCCATCCGGATCGAGGCCGACGGCGAGCCAGTCGAGGGCGACCTCCAGCACGGACTCACGGACGCGCTGGAAGTCGTCGGCGTAGTCTGAGACCTGGTAGTCGGCGATGAGGAAGAAGCACTCGTACTCCTGCTGGAGGCGGAGCCAGTTCTCCAGCGCACCGGCGTAGTGTCCCAGGTGCAGGGAGCCCGTGGGCCGGACGCCCGTCAGGATGCGCTTGCGGCCGTCTGCCGGCGGCGTGGCGGAGTTCGAGGTCACGGCGGGCCCTTCCGGTGCGCCCCGGCGCGGCTGACCGTTTACCGATCCTTGACGGCGCGAACGCCTGCCGCGGGGTACCCGTCCATGCGGGGATTGCCGATGATACAGGGGGTACATTCTGCGAACCACGCGCCGCAACACACGAGGGGAGGCGCTGCCCATGCTTTACATGACACGCCTGCGCTCCGTCGCGTTCGCGCTGCTGCTCGCGGCGGCGATGGTTGCCCTGGCGACCACCGCCGCGTCCGCGCATCACCGGCCGTGCCACAAGGAAGTGCCGTGCGAGGTGCCTGAGGTGCCGTGGACGCTGCTGATGCCGGTGGCCGGCGCGGGCATCGCCGGCGGCTACTACCTCGTCCGCCGCGTCCGGCATCAGAGCGCGGCCACCGACGGGAGCGCCATCGAGTCGTAGGCGCTCGATGCCTGCGCTCGTGCGGGACACATGACCACCGCCGCCGCCGGGAGCGACCGCGCCGCGCCGCTCGCGCTGCTGCACCGCCACTGGCGGCTGCTGGCGGTGATCGCGCTGGGCCTGGGGCCGTTCGTGCCCTCGATCCTGGCGATGAGCGACTTCGCGCTCTCCGACAACGCCGTGGGGTTCACGCCGGTGGCGATCCCGGCGGCGGCGTACCTGTTCTGGCTCCGGTCCCACCACGACGGCGAGGCGAGCGCGCGGGACGTCTTCACGGACGTCTTCCTCATGGCGCCGCTGCTGGCGGCGGCGTTCTTCATCCTCTTCGTGACGCCGTCGTCGCTGTCCTGGTACTTCTGGCTGTACCGCATGGACCTGGCGGCGCTGGCGCCGTGGGCGACGGTGGTGGCGCTCGCGTTCCTGGGCTACCAGCAGGTGATCCGCACGTGGCCGGCGTGGCTCATGCTCGTCTTCGCATGGCCGTACCCGGTCATGCGCGTGCAGGCGCTCCTGACCGACCCGTTCGTGGACGTCACGGCAGCCACCGGCCGCGCGATGGTGGACTTCCTGCGCCTGCCGTACGAGATGAACCCGCTGTCGCCCGCTGCCTTCACGAGCACCCACCTGGCCGAGGGCGAGAACTTTACGCTCATCGTGGGGCAGTTGTGCTCCGGCACGGCCGCTACGCTCGGCTTCCTCACGGTGGGCCTGGCGCTGGCGCTGATGTCCCGAGGGGCACCGGAGCGGCGCCTCCTCTGGCTGGCGGCCGGCCTCGGGCTGGCGTTCCTGTCGAACCTGCTGCGCGTGGTGGTGCTGCTGACGGTCGCCACGTCCGTCTCGCGAGGGGCGGCCGTGGACGTGGTGCATCCGATCCTGGGGCTCGTCCTGTTCGCGCTGGTGGTGTTGCTGATGCTGCTCGCCCTGCCGCTGTTCGGCCTGCGGTTCGACCCGGCGCCGCGCGGGCGACGGCTGGCGTGGGCGCCCGGGCGGGGCCGCGGGAGGGCGCCCGTCGCGCTCTGGGCGCTGGTCGCGGTCGCCTCGCTCGGCATCGGCCTGGGGGTGGCTCAGGCCCAGCGGTTCGACTTCCTCGGCACCGGCGAGGGCGCGCCGACGATCTCGGTGGCCTCGGAGCGGACGATCATCCCCCAGATGGCGCCGTGGACGCTGACGCACGAGACGGAGATCTCGTGGACGGACCTGTTCGGCCGTACCTCCCGGGGCGACGCATTCTCCTACCACGAGCCGGACTGGCCGGACGGCGGCGCCGTCATCGGCGTGCAGACGATCGTCACGGACGACAAGTCCACCCTCGAGCGCTACACGCTGGAGCAGTGCATCGACTTCCACCGCCGGGACCTGGAGGCGCGGCGCGCCGTGGACCTGGGCTACGGGGTGACCGGGTACATCCTGCACCACACCTACCAGGACATCCCGGCGGCGATGCTCTACTGGGTGTTCCCGGTGAACGTGGAGGGCGAGATCCGGCACGCGCGCATCGCCCTCTACGGCGACGCGGCGGAGCCGACGACGCTACCCGGCGCCGAGGCCGCCACCGCCGGCCACTCGCCGCTCACGAGCCGCATGGGCCAGGCGCTGGAGAACGCGATGGACGGCCTGCCCGCGCTCGACGACGGCGTCCGGGACGACATCGACCGCGGCCTGGTGGCGATGGCCGTGCGCCTCCTGGACACGATGGTGACGACGGGCGGCCCGGCGGCGCCCGACGCGGCGGCAGCGGCGCGGTAGCGCGCGCTACATCGAGTCGGGTGCGGAGATGCCCATCAGGCCGAGCGTGCGGGCGAGGCCGGCGCGGGTGGCCTCCAGTAGCAGCAGGCGCGACTTCGTCAGGTCCGGCTCGCCGGCCTGGATTATGCGGCATTGCGTGTAGAACGCGTGGAAGGCGCCGGCCAGGTCCTGCGCGTAGTGGGGCAGGTGGTGCGGCGCCAGTTCCAGCACCACCTTCTCGATCACCTCGGGCAGCAGCAGCAGCCGCCGCAGCAGCGCCTGCTCCGTCTCGTGGACCAGCAGCGACGTGTCCGCGCCGTCCGAGGAGTGGCCCTCGGCGGCGGCCTTCGCCAGGACGCTGGCGATGCGGGCGTGGGCGTACTGCACGTAGAAGACGGGGTTCTCGTCGGACTGGGTCTTCGCCAGTTCCAGGTCGAAGTCCATGGTCTGGTTGGCGCCGGTGAGCAGGAAGAAGAAGCGGGTGGCGTCCGCGCCCACCTCGTCCACGATCTCGCGCAGCGTGACGATCTCGCCGGCGCGCTTGGAGAGCGGCACGATCGTGCTTCCGCGCTTCAGCGTCACCAACTGGTACAGCAGGACCTCCAGCGCGGCGGGGTCGCCGCCCACGGCCCCCACGGCGGCCTTCACGCGCGAGACGTGGCCCTGGTGGTCCGCGCCCCAGATGTCGATCACGCGGTCGAACTTGCGGGTGATGAACTTGTCGTAGTGGTAGGCGATGTCCGTGGCGTAGTACGTGGGCTGGCCGTCCGAGCGGATCAGCACGTTGTCCTTGGACTCGCCCAGGTCGCTGGAGGTGAACCACACCGCGCCCTCGCGCCGCGCGATGTAGGACTGGCGCTCCAGCAGGTCCATGACCACGTCGTAGGACGCGCCCTCCTGCATCAGGGAGCGCTCCGAGTACCACTGGTCGTACTCCACGCGCATCGCGCCCAGGTCGGCGCGGATGCCCTCCACCATCACGTCAAGGCCGATGCGGCCGAGGTCAGGGTCGGCCTCGACGCCCGGGTCGCGCAGGTACTGGTCGCCGAAGCGGTCCTTGATCGCCTGGGCGATCTCCAGCACGTACTCGCCCGGGTAGCCGTTCTCCGGGATGCTGACCTCGCGGCCGAAGAGTTGCTGGTAGCGGGAGTAGAGCGTGCGGCCGAAGATGGCCACCTGCGTCCCCGCGTCGTTGACGTAATACTCCTGCTCCACCTCGTAGCCCGCGGCGCGCATGACGAGCGCGAGCGTGCTGCCGATGGCGGCCCCGCGCCCGTTGCCGACGTGGATCGGGCCGGTCGGGTTGGCGCTGACGTACTCGATCTGGACGCGCTGCCCGCCGCCGAGGTCGACCGCGCCGTAGTCCTCGCCGGCCGCGGCGATCGCGCTGGACTGCGCCGCCAGCCAGGCAGGGGCCAGGTAGAAGTTCAGGAAGCCCGGCGGCGCGACGGCGACGTGGTCGACGGCCTCGTGCGCCGGGACGTGGGCGCGCAGCGCCTCCGCCACCTCGATGGCCTTCATGCGCGCGAGGCCCTGGATGCGCAGCGGCAGGTTGGCGGAGAAGTCCCCATGCTCCACGCGCGCCGGATGCTCCACCGTGACCTCGGGCGCCGCGAACTGCGGCAGGTCGCCCGCCGCCTGCGCGGCCTGCAGGGCACGCTCCACCAGCCGAAGGACATCGTCGCGGATCACGTTGGGGTGTGCCTTCCCACGCCGTCAGTGGCGCGCGGCGCCGCCTCGATGGCAGCGCGGGGCCAGTGTATCGCGGGGTGTGGGGAGGCGGGAGGCGCGAGCACGCGACCGCCGCGCGACCCCTCGATGGCCCGCTCGCTCAGTCGTCGTCGCGGGGGCGGAGGAGCGGGTCGTCGTCCAGCGGGTCGTGCTCGAAGTCGTCGATGATCGCCTCGTCCTCTTCCTCGGCGGTGTGGGCGGTGCGGGCGGAGGCGCGCGGCCGGAGCAGATTCTCGAGGTCGTCGCGCGACTCCGAGGGCAGGCGCGCTTCGAGGTAGCCCGGCTCGCGGTCGGGCTCCTCCACGTCCAGCGGACGCTGGCCAAACTCGCGTCGAGGGCGTTCCGGGGCAGGGTCGGGCGGGCGTTCCGGCGCGCGCTGCCAGTCGGACGGCGACTCGCGCCGAGACTCGACGGGGGGTGCGTAGCCGCCAGCCCGGCCGTAGTCGACCTCGCGGTCGTCATCGAGGCCGCGGTACGCCTCGGCGGCGGGGCGGCCGACGCGCGAGAGGTCGTCGTCGCGATCGTCGAGGGGCGGCAGGGCGCCCTGGAAGGAGGGGGCCTGCGGCTCCAGTTGCTGGACGCCGGCGCGGACGGAGTTCTGGAAGGCCTGCAACTGCCGCTCCAGGCGGATCAGGAGTTCGCGCGCGTACTCGTCGGCGGCCTCCATCTGCTCGCGGGCGAGGCGGCGGGACTCGCGGATGCGGTTCTGGATGTCGCGGTTGGCCGCCTCGATCTGGGCCTCCAGCCGGCGTTCGGACTCGACGGCGATCTCCTCGGCGCGGCGCCTGGCGGCGTCGGTGATGGCGTGGTCCTCGATGAGGTCGGCGGCGCGCTCTTCGGCGTGCGCGACGATGATGCGGCCCTCCTCCTCGGCCTCGCGCTTGATCGCGTCGCGCTGCGCGACGATGTCCTGTGCCTCGCGCACCTCGTGGGGGATGGCGATGCGCATGTGGTCGATCAGGTCGAGCATGCGGCGGCGGTCGAGGATCGCGCGGTTGCCGATGGGCATCTTCTGCGCCCCGGCAACGAGTTCCTCCAGCCGGTCGACCAGGTGGAGCAGGTCCATCTACGCCTCCTCGGTGGGCGTCGCCGGCGCCCGCAGGGCGGGTACGACGCCCGGGCTCGGCCTACGAACGTGCGAACTTCTTGAGGATCGCATCGTTCACCGCCGGCGGCACGAACTCACTCACGTCCCGGCCGAAGCCGGCCAGTTCACGGATGCGCGTGCCGCTGACGAACAGGTGCTCCAGCGCCGTCATCAGGTACACGGACTCGATGTCCGGGGCCATGTTGCGGTTCATCAGCGCCATGTCGAACTCATAGGCAAAGTCACCAGCGCGCAGGCCGCGGACGAGCACCTGGGCGCCCTGCGCCTTCGCCTCGTCCACCGTGAGCCCGGCGATGGCGGTCACCCGCACGTTGGAGACGCCCGCCACCTTCAGCGCACCCTCGAAGAGTTCGATGCGCTCCTCCAGCGAGAAGACCGTGCTGCGGCTGGCCGCGACCCCGATGACGACCTGCTCGAAGATGGTGGCGGCGCGCGCCGCGATGTCCAGGTGGCCGTTGGTGACGGGGTCAAACCGTCCGGCGTACAGCGCCGTTGTCATCCGCCGTCCCTCTCTGCCTCGTTGCGCAACTCGTGCCCCTCGTCGTCCGTGTCCCGACGGTACACCGCCACGGCGCCTGCCCCCTGGCGCCGGTCGCGCCACAGCGGCAGGCCGGCCAGCGTCTCCGGCGCCGGTTGCCGCCCCCCACGTTCGAGGACGACCGTGGCGCCGTCAGCCAGCGCGCCCTCGACGGTCGCGGCCACGGCATCCCACGGCGCGGCGTTCGCAGCGTCCGCGGCGCCATCATAGGAGGTCTCGGCGTACGGGGGATCGGCCAGCACGAGGGTGTAGTCCGCGCCCTCCGGCGGACGCCAGCGGCCGACCCTGGCGACCACGACCCGCCCGCGCTCCGCGAGGCGCGCGCGCTGGAGGTTCTCGCGGATGAGGGCCGCCGTCTTCGCGTCGGACTCGACGAACGTCGCCTCGCCGTCGCCGCGGGAGAGCGCCTCGATGCCGAGCGCGCCGCTGCCGGCGTACAGGTCCAGTACGCGGTCGAACGAGACGCCGGCGGACTCCAGCATGGCGAAGAGCGACTCGCGCAGGCGGCCGGTGGTGGGACGCGTGCGGCCGGACCTGGGCGCGCGCAACTCCACGCCGCGGGCGGATCCGGCGATCACGCGCGGCCCGCCTCGGAGCGGCATGCGCTAGCCAACCTCGTTCCCGCCGGGGCCGGGCGG